>DASTCX010000004.1 GCA_035710745.1 Candidatus Eremiobacteraceae bacterium
CAAGATCCAATGGGTCAAATACCAGGCCCGCGGCTTCCGAAACGAAGCACGCTTTGCCCAGGCCATCTACTTCCATTGCGGCGGCCTCGACCTATCGCCGAGCCACCAGAAAGCCTGAAGCGCCGATTTATCTCGACCGCCACGGCCTTGCGTTCACACTTTGTAGCGGTCGAGCTTCAGCTCGACCGAAGACGACCTTGAAGTTGGACGACGGCGGCGGTCGACGTAAACGTCGACCGCTACCGTCGAGCGAGGCCGCGGCGGTCGACGTAAACGTCGACCGCTATATCCTAATTTTTTGTCACGTCTTAACGGTGGGATGTTGGCGGCCGGTGAGCCACGGGTGCAGCCAGACGCGCCACGCGACTTTGAATATCGCGGCGGCGGGGATGGCGAGGACGAGCCCCCAGAGGCCGAAGAGCTCGCCGCCGGCGAAGGCCGCGAAGATGATCGCCATCGGCGACACGCCGACGCTTTCAGCCATGACCTTCGGTACGAGCACGAGATCTGCGATCCGGGTGATGATGAAGATGACGAGCGCCGTACCGATGGCCATCGGCCACGACTGGAGCGCGCCGAGGATGACGCCGCAGAAAAGCGCCACCATGATCCCGAGGTACGGCACCGCGTACATGACGCCGGTGATGACGCCGAGCAAGAGTGCGTAATCCGAACGGATGATGAGAAGCACGACAAACGTCGCGACGCCCGTGAACGCGCACAACGCTGCTTGTGCGACAATGAAACCGCCGACGGCGTGCGAGACCTCGCGCGCGAATAGATGCGCGGTGTCCTGCGCGCGCTCCGGGAACAAACTATAGAACGAGTCGCGTATCTCGTCGCTGTGCGACAGGAAGAAATAGGAGAGCACGACGCCCGTGATGCCGATGACGAGCATGTTCGCGATGCCGAGCACGATGCTCCCCAATCCGGCGATCCCCGCGTTGAGCAGCGTCGCGATCTCGGTCGCGGCGCGCCCTTCGATGTCCTGGAATTGGGGCGGAAGCACTTTCGAGCCGATGTGCACGTCGATGTAGTGCTGCAGGGAGGTGAGCATATTCTGCGCACCGGTGACGTACGTGCCCCCGTTGCTGAAAAACACCTGCAGCTGATTCACCGTATCGGGGATGATGACGACGATCGCGACGACGACGACCGCGACGAGCACCGCGTACACGAGGCCGATAGCCACCGGACGCGGCATGCGCCGCACGAGCCGCCGCACGATCGGGTTGACGCCGTACGCGATGAGCGTCGCGACGATGAACACCTCGACCGTCCTCGGGATCAGCGTCAGGAAATAGACGAGCGCCGCGAGCACGACGAGGATGATGACCGTGCGCCATGGCGACCGGCGCGGCTCGACGACCTCCGGCGCGCGCATCTCGTTCATGCGCTTGCCTCGACCAACTTCGTGAGGAGCAGGCGCTCTTCGACGAGGCCGGCGCGCGCGTAGAGCGAGCGCGCCGCGGCGTTGTCCGCGCTCACCATAAGGCTCAAGTGCGGCAGTTTGAGGCGTCCTGCCTCATGCTCCGCCGCCCTCAGAAGCGCGCGCCCGACGCCCGTGCGGCGCACAGGCTCCGCGACCGCCATGAACGCGACGAACGCCTGATCGCTCTGCGTCACTTCATCTGGAACGTCTGTGAGCAGGATGAGGAAGCCGGCTCGTTCGCCGTCGACGGCGGCGATGAGATCGATCGTTCCGGGCCGCTCGCGGCAGAACATGAGGAGCCGGCGGAACGAGAGCGCTGCCGTGTCGGCGTTGACGTGCCGGATGCGTGAGACGCTCGTGGTCGCGCACGACGAACCGAGCGCTGTGATGAACGCCTCGTCGTCAGGAGCGGCGCGCCGCACCTCGATGCTCACGCGAATTGCGTTCGTGAGCATCGGCGGCTCGACCTTGATGTGCGGGAGCATCGCGCAGTGCGACGACGCGATCGCGTCCTGCCGCTTTCGCTTCGAGCAGACAGCGGTCTGCCGCCGCGACGCATTGCGCCGGCGTATGGATGTCGGCCGTCACCCACGCGATGCCGCACGAAACGGTCACGCCGATCTTCGAGCCGTCGAGCAGTTGGAGCGAGAGCTCGCCGACGGCTTGGCGGACGCGCTCGGCGATGTTCACCGCGTCATCACCGTCGCTGCCGGGCGCGATGACGGCGAACTCTTCGCCTCCCCAGCGAGTGACGACGTCGATGTCGCGAACAGAACCACTGATCGCGTCCGCGACGGCGCACAACATGCGGTCGCCGGACGGATGACCGTGGATGTCGTTGATCGATTTGAAGTGATCGAGATCGAAGAGCAGCACGCTCAACTTGTCGCCGAGACGGCGCGCCCGCTTCAGCTCGTCGGCAAGGCGGCGCTCGAAGTAGCGGCGGTTGAACGCGCCGGTCAATTCATCGGTGACGCCCGCCGCGATGCTGTGCGCGAGCATCCGCGCGTTCGTCAAACCGCGGCCCGCCAGCGCCGAGAGCCGGATGAGTCGCCTGATCGCATCGCGGCTCAGCGGCGGGTGACCGTCGACCGCGACGACGATCGCGCCGAGGGCCGGCTCTTGGCGATCGCCTGGGATCGGGATGAGCAGGTAGCCGCCGAGCGATGCGGCGTCGCCGGCGCGAAGGAGCCGCTCGATGTCGGCTGCGTGCGTGCGTACGGCCTCGGCTGCTTCGGGCTCCGCAAGCGACGCGACGCCGGCGAGCGCGATGGCGTTGCCGGCGCGGACGATGACGAAGCGGGGGCGTTGCCGCTGCTCGACGGCGACCGACGTGCAATCGAGCACGATACGCGCGATCTCGTCGCGGTCGAGCGTGGTGCACAGCCGCTCTGCCGCCGTCGAGAGGAACGACAACTCGGCGACTTTGGTCGCGAGATGCGCGTTCGTCGTCTCGAGCGCGGCGATGCGCGCGCGCAAGTCGAGTTCGTCCAGCTCCGATGGTGCGGACCGTTTTTTCGCCATCACTTCCTTCTTACCGCAGGATTACGCGGTAAACCGGGCGCGGCCATCTGTGACGACCGGCACGACGCATCCTCGAAGCGGATGGAGGAAGTTCTAGCGGACTGAAGCCGGCTCGCCTGCGTACCCGAGGCGCGTCGAGAGCTTCGCACCGCAGTCGATGAGCTCGGGTGTGACAGCGCCGACGTGCTCGTCGTTGAGGCGCGTCACGGGTCCAGACACGCTGAGCGAGGCGACGACCTGCCCCGAAGCGTCTCGCACGGGCACGGCGAGGCAGCGGACTCCCTCTTCTTGCTCCTCGTCGTCGAGCGCGAAGCCTCGCTCGCGTGTCTTCGCGAGCTCGTCGAGGAATTGTTTCGAGTCGGTGATCGTGTGCGGCGTACGAGCGGTGAGGCCGAAGCGGCGGAGGATGCCGGTGACGACGTCGGATGGTAGGTATGCGAGCAGCGCCTTGCCGCTTCCGGTAGAGTGCACCGGCAAGCGGTTGCCGACCTGAGTGAACATGCGCAAGATGCGCGACGATTGCGCCTGATCGATGTAGACCACTTCGCCGTCGTCGAGCACCGCGAGGTTCGCGCTTTCGCCGACGCGCTGGACGAGGCGCTGCAAGAACGGACGCGCTTCGAGCCGCAAACTGAACCGCTGCCGCATGTCGTGACCCATCTGCAGCGCGCGGAAGCCGAGCGAGTACTTGCGGTTGTGCTGGTTCTGCTTGACATAGCCGCGCTGGATGAGCGTGCCGAGAAGCCGGTGGACGGTCGCGAGCGGCAAGTTGACCGCCTGGCTGATCTCGACCAGCCCTACTTCAGTGCCGAATTCGACGAGCGATTCGAGGATGTCGAGCGTGCGCTCTACAGATTGTACGCCGGTCCGTTCCCGCCGGGAGCGGTCGCCCGTCACTTCGTCGACCGGAATATCCATGCGGCCCGCTTCTTTCGCGGCATCTTTTTGGGATGTGGAAGCATCCTAGCACTATTGACAAAAACCTGTCAAGCCGTCAATGTCCCGACTATTTCTCGGCCGCGGCCGCATATGCGATGCGCGCATCGAGCGGTGGATGCGTGTAGAAATACCAGACGATGATCGGTGACGGGTGGACGACCGAGAGCCCTTCAGAGCCGAGGCGTGCGAACGCGCGAACGCCTGCATGATCGATGTGGACGTGAGCGGCGGCGAACGCATCGGCGGCGTGCTCGATGTTGCGCGAGATGCCGTTGGCGACCGGTTGGGTCGCCAGCGCGAACGCGAGCAGCAGCCCGGCGAGCATCGGTATCGCCGCCGGATCGTCGATGCCGCGTGAAAGTCGGGGCGCGCCGCGGCGCGCGAGCGACGACCCGGCGAGCGCGAGAAACAGGATCGCGACAATCGAGCCGAGCCATCCGTAGAGCGATCCCCACCATATATGGTGCAGGACGTAGTGCCCCATCTCGTGGGCGACGACATAGAGCACTTCGTCCGGCTTGAGATCCTTCAATAGGTTGTCGCCCACTGCGATGCGCGCCGTCGGCCCGAGGCCCGCGACGTAGGCATTGCCTTCCGTCGTCTGCAGGCTCATGTCGTACTCGTAAACGGCCGACGCGCTGATGCCTTGCTGCGCTGCGAGATCGAGGATCGACTTCGTCAGCGGCGAGGGCGGCAGCGGCGTGTACGTGTTGAAGAGCGGCGCGATGTATGCCGGGAAAACGGCGTTGCCGAGGACGATGAGCGGCGCCGCGACGGCGATCGCGACGAGCGGCCAGCGCGCTCCGAGCCTTCGGACGAGAGGTCCAAAAGGCAAACCGAGCGCAAAGACGACGACGAGCGTCACGGCCCCTGCGACCGCCCAGTCGTGAAACCACGTCGCCGGAGTCTCGAGGCTGAGACCATATCCGTGCAGGACGATGAACCCTGCATACCAATCGAGCGGCAGCATGACGACGGCGAAGCCGACGTAGACGATCGCGAGGAAAGCAGCTGTCGCGAGCAGCGGACGTTTGATGCGCGCCTCGAGCGCCGTTCGCAGACGCGCCGACAGCGCGCTGTAGTAGAAGCCGAATAGGAGGACGAGCTCGGCGGCGGCGCTTGCGAAGAAGATCTTCAGCTCGAGCGATGACAGCTGCGCCGCGAGCGCTTGGCGGGCGGGCGGATAGATCGAGTCGAGTATCTGCTGGACATCCGGCGCGAGCGGCGTCATGCGTTGAGATGAGACAAGAACGAGCGCTCGACCTTTACTGATGAAAATGGAGCGGTCGACCTTATGGTCGACCGCCGCCACTTTTCGCCGAGCTTCGCTCGGCCGGTCGAGCTAAAGCTCGACCGCTACATCGATCGTAGATCAGATCTTGAACTGGAGGTCGAACGTCGCTTCGATCGGCAGTTTGACGCCGACGAAACCGGTGTTGTTGTTGTTGAGCCACATCGCGTACGGGTACGCGAGCTGGATCGGCCCGTTGTTGTGCGCGTTCGCGACCGTGCCGCCCGTCGGCGTCAGGAAGCTCGACGGCAGCGTCGAGTACGCGCAGACGTTGGCGTAATCCCACGCGTAGCCTCGCTGGATGCACCGGTCGATGATGTTCGACACGGTGAGCAACGCGTGCGTGCGCGGACCGACCTGATATCCGAGCGACATGTTGAGCGTGTAGCGCGAGGGCTGCTTGAAGTCGCCGAAATTGTCGAACTTGCCCGTGTACGGGTCCGGGATCATGAGCGGGATGCTTCCGGCGAGCTGGTTCGGGAAGATCGTCGAGTGCTCGGTGCCCGTGATGTCATCGTTCCACGACAACGGCGACCCGTAGACCGATCCGGAGCTGTAGATGAAGCTCGGTGTGATCGTCAGCGGGCCTTGCTTGTAGTTGACGAGCAACGTCGCCGTGTTCGGCACTTCATAGCCGTTGCCGGCTGCCCAGGGAACCGGGATGAGGTCGTACGGTGCGTACCAGGCGTTGCGATCGAGGAGCGGCTGCGCCTTCGCGCCGAGATACGGGCTCCCGGCCGTTTGATCGCCGAAGACGCCGCACGTCGACGTCGGGTTGCTCGACGGCGTCGCGCCGACGCAGCCGCCCGTGAACGAGTTGTATAGCTGGATGTACGCGTTCATGTTGTCGATGACGTTGCGGCCGTTGGAGAAGTCGTTGTACTTGATCTGGCTGTGCGTGTACGTGTATGCGAGGCTCGCCGCCCAGCCGTCGCGCGAGAAGCTCCCCTTCTGGATCGCCAGCTCGACGCCGTCAGAAACCTGACGACCAGTATTGAATGAAGCGAAGAGGCCGGAGATCGCGTTGACGATCGTCTGCTGGACCTGGTCTTGCGTGCTCCGATAGAACGGTGTGACGCGCAAGCTCGCATCGCTCCCCGCGAAGCGGTGTTCCCAAGAAAGGTCGAAGTTCGTCGACCGATCCGGCCGCACGTCGTGGTTCGGCGTGAACTCGCCGTACGGCGCGAAGTTGATGCCGAGGAACGCCGGCAAGTTCTGTTCGACGACGTTCCACGACGCCTCTCGCGTGCTTGCCGGACGCGAGTAGATGCCGGCTGAGAATCGAAGAACGTTGTCCTGGTCGGCTTGGAACGACACGCCGAAACGCGGCTGGAATTCGGTGTGCGAGAACGAGCTCGGATTCGTGTTGACCTCGTTCATGGCCGTCGTCAGCGGCCAGTCGGCCGAACACGTGTCGGTCGGCGAGTTCGTCTTCTGGAGCGGCTGGATGTAGCCGGGGCCGAAGCAGAACTCGTTGTTGTACGCGTGATACCAGAACGCGCGCGCGCCGTATAGCGACGGATTCGTCGTACTGTCGTTGAGATTGATCTTGTAGTTCTCGACGCGCGCGCCGACGTTGATCGTCACCCTATCCGTCGGTTTGATCGTGTCGTTCAAGCCGAGCGCGGTGAAGACCGGATTCACTTTGTTGAAGTTGGCGCGATAACCGCTCTCCGTGACGAGCCATTGACCGACCACGGGATTGACATCGAGTGTCAGCGGATCGTTGCACGGGACGACGAGGCATGGGCCGACAGACGTCCCCTGCACCTGATTGCCGAACTGGTCGATATACGGACCGCGATAGGTCGGCAGATGGTTCGGCGCGACGCAGAAAACCTGGACGCCGTTGTACGGGTCGAAACAATTCCCGTTCATGACGTCGCTCGTGATCGCCGGGTTGCTCTCGCCCGGGAAGCTGCCGGTCGTCGTGTAGCGCTGGATGCGCGTCGTCTCGTAGAGCGCCGACACGGTCAGCAAGTTCTTGTCGTTGAGCTGGGTCGAGTAATCCGCGACGCCGCCGTATTGGTGCGACGGCAGCTCGTAGTCGGCGAGCTCGGCACCGTAGCAGCAGAAAAGCGCTTGCGACTCAGGGCCGTGGATGAACCAGTTCGAATAGTCGCCGAAGCCGAAGACGCGCAGGTACGAACTCGTCGAGAAATTGTGCTGGTACTGAAGCTTCATGATCGTGTCGGAGTTCGAGTTCGAGTCGCGCGTGAACGGCTGCACCGGCGCGCCGAACGCGTGCGGCGTGCTCGGGAACAGGTACTGGGTCACGTCGTTGAGGTTCGGCGCCTGCATCATCGGCCCGGTGTATACGAAGCCGTCGCCGAACGTCGTCGAGGCGCTGTTGTTCAGGAGGAACTGCGGTCCGCCGAGATCGTTCTGCGAGCTGTAGTAGTCGTTCCACAGGTAGCTCGTCATGTAGAGCAGTTGGACGTCGTCCGACGCCCCCACGCGTTGGTGGATGTTGACGACGTTCTCGTGGTCTTCCGTGTCGGCGATGCCGTATGCGTTGCCCGGCGTGAACACGTTCGAGCTATTGCCGAAGTACGTCGTATTGATCGGGTAGAAAAACCCTTGGTTGATGAAGCTCGCGCCGTTGAATTGGTCGATATACCGATAGCCTTGACGGACATAAGCAGAGCCGATGTAGTACGAGAAGCGCTGGTCCGGCGTCGCTTCGCCGACCTCGTAGCTCACTTTGTTGTACTGCGTGGGTCCGCCGATGCCGAAGTCGAGCGTCTGGAAGCCGGGATTCGTTCCGCGCTTGATGACCTGATTGACGTAACCGGCAATGCCGGATGCGTCGGCGTTCGGCGACGTCCCGCCCGTGTAGACCTGGAGTTCTTGCTGCCCGAGGTTCGACAAGAACGTCTGCGGCGCGTTGTCGTACGTCCTGTTGACGGGGATGCCGTCGAACTCCCAACCGACCTGGTCGAGATCGCCGCCGCGGATGTAGATCGGCTGGTACCAGCCTTGCTGGCCCTGCACTGCGGACACGCCCGGCACCGAGGCCATCTGACCGTATGCGGTGTTCAGGTTGCCTGCGCCCGCGAGAGCAGAGGCGGCTTGTCCTTGCGCGCCGCTCACCGAGTAGACATTGCTCGTGACGCCTGCGCGGACGAGTCCTCCGGCTCCCGTGACGGAGACGCGGCCGATAACGGCGGCGGTCTTTTTGAGGGCGATCGTCAGCGTCTGGTTTTGGTCGACGAGTACGTTGACCCCGGGAAGCGTCGTCGAGTCATACCCCGCTAGCGACGCCGTGACTGTGTACGTGTCGGGCGCGAGCGAGACAAACGCGTAGGATCCGGTCGCGTCGGTCGTCGTCGCCTCGGTTTGCGATGGCGACGTGATCGAGACCTTGACGCCTGCGATCGGCTGCTGCGTCGCGGAATCGACGACGTGCCCGCCGATAGCGCCGGTCGTACCGGCAAGTGCCGGTGCGCCGAGCGCCAGGGTCGCGCAAAGAGCTATCGCGAAAGCGGAAAGCCGCACTCGATATGCACGCATGACGAACTCCCCTTCTACCGTGACGGACGACGGAATACGTCGGCGCCCGTTGAATGCGTGGGACGTTCTTGTTCGAACGGTATTGTCCTACGGCAGTATCATTGGAGGCCGGCGATGATCGCGCACACCGAATACGTCACCTTCAACACGAAAAACCGCTACGAGATCATCGACATCACCGACCGCGTCGAGAAAGTCCGTGCGAGCGCCGGGTTGCGTGACGGTTTCGTGCTCGTCAGCGCGATGCACATCACCGCGAGCGTCTTCGTCAACGATCACGAAGCCGGCCTCTGGCACGACATCATGGCGTGGCTCGAGAAGCTCGCGCCGCACGGCCTCGACTATCGGCATCATCAGACAGGCGAGGACAACGCTGATGCGCACCTCAAGCGGATGCTCCTCGGCCATCAAGTGCTCGTGCCGGTCACCGACGGCAAGCTCGATCTAGGGCCGTGGGAGCGCGTCCACTACGGCGAATTCGACGGCAAACGGCCGAAGCGCGTCCTCTTCAAGGCGCTAGGGGAGTGAATCCGAGATGATTGTGAGCGGCTTCGCCGTGCGAGCTTAGCCGGCTGGTACGATCGAGACGACGCTATCCGGATCGAAGGTCGTGCAGTTCACCCAATCGCCCGTGGCGCTTTTCGCCTTGCAGATCTGCCACGCCGATCCCGACTTGACGATGACGCCCGTAAGCGTCGTGCCATCGCTCATCTGCATCTTGCACGCACGCATCGAAGCAGCATATTCGACGACCGTCGCATCACCACCGTTAGACAAGGGCAACCTCCCGCTAAGTTCGGATCGAGGCGCGACGTTCAACCGAGCTTCGCGCGAGCCCTATCGTCGCGGGATCGGACCCTCGCCAGGATGACCGGCGTATCGCGGTTGCGCGCGAAATCGCAGGAACTCGATCCGATTGCGTCCGGATCGCTTCGCCTCGTACATCAAACCGTCGGCCACTTCTAGCAGTCTATCGGCGGGCTGGCGATCGTCGCTCGGAACGTCGACCGGGTAGTGCGCGACGCCGATGCTCACCGTGATCTTCACCGCTTCGCCGAATCCCGTCGCGTCGACGTTCGCGCGGACGCGTTCGGCGATCTCGACGGCCGCATCTTTCGTACGGTCGACGAGCGCGATGCAGAACTCGTCGCCGCCGTTGCGACCGGCGAAGCCGCCGCTCTTGTCCGCGATGTCCCCGAAGAGCGCGGCCAGCGAGCGCAACAACCTATCGCCCGCGGCGTGACCGAACGTGTCGTTGTAGAGCTTGAATCGATCGGTGTCGACGAAGAACAGCGCGAGGTCGCGCTTCGCGGCGACCTCATCGCGCAACCGTTTGCGAAACGCGATCGGCGTCATGAGCCCGGTAAGGCCGTCGACCGATGAATCGCGTCGGACGACGTCGGCGAAGCGCGCACGTTCGAGCGAATCGGACGCGAGCCGCGCGACGGTGAGCACCGTCCGCAGGTCGTCCGCCGCGAACGGTGCGTCGAGCACGCGCTCGACGTAGAGAACGCCGATGACTTCCGGCGATAGTCCGCGTCCACGAGAGCGGACGAGCGGAACTGCGAGCGCCCACACGCGGTCGCGGCTGCCTGCGGCCGGTCCGACCTTGTCGGACCACGGCTGCGATGACGCATCGAGCACTTCAACGTCGGCCGGGATGTCGAGCCGCGTCGGTCCGACGGCGATCGACGTCTTCGCGTCGCGTGCCATCTCGATGATCGAAGCGCCCTCGTACGATGAACCTTCGCGCAAGAAGCGCGCGTAGCCGTCGCCGGCGCGCGCGCCAAGCACGAGGCGGCCGTCGTCGATGTAGAAGCAGAGCATCGTCTGCGACGGTACGAAGACGCCGAGGCGGTCGAGGATGCGCGCACAGGTCGCAGCGGTCGAATCGGTGACGGCGTCGGTGAGCGACGGCACGAGGTGTTGTAGGAGATCGAAGCGTCGCTCTGCTGCGACGGCGCGCGCCGCGAGCGAGCGATTGCGCAACGCGAGCATGACGATAGCCGCCGCGCCGGCGACGGTCACGATCGTCAGCACCCACTGGGAGATGCTCACGCTTTCCCATCCGACTCGGGAGACCGCGGCGGTCGAGATAAATCTCGACCGCTCCCAATCTCTCTTAGCTAGACCGCGGCGGTCGAGATAAATCTCGACCGCTCCCCTCAATCCTTATTTGTCTTTGGGCTTCAGCGGTTTCGCGGGGTTACCCGCGACCCGCTCACCCGCCTGCACGTCGCGGATGACAACAGAACCGGCTCCGGTCAGCGCCTCATCCCCGATGGTCACCGGCGCGACGAGCGACGAGTTCGAACCGATGAACGCCTTGCGCCCGATCTTCGTCTTGTTCTTGTTCTTGCCGTCCCAGTTGCACGTGATGGTACCCGCACCGATGTTCGCTTCGGCGCCGATCTCCGCATCGCCGAGATACGATAGATGGTGCGCCTTCACGCCTTTCCCCATGATCGTCTTCTTCAGCTCGACGAAGTTGCCGATCCGCGAATCATCCGCGATCTGGGCGCCCATGCGGATGTGCGCGAACGGTCCGACGGTGACGCCGGCACCGATCGAGCTGTCGCGGACGATCGAATACCAGATCTGCGCCCGATCCCCGACTTCTGCATTGTCGAGCATCGAGTCGGGACCGATGACGCAGCCCATGCCGATCCTCGTCTTCCCGCGCAGATGCGTGTTCGGCAAGATGACGGTATCGTTGCCGGAGGCGACCTGCGCGTCGACGTAGGTCGTCGACGGATCGACGATCGTCACGCCCGAGAGCATGAGCTCATCGAGGATGCGACGCTGCATGACGGCGCGCGCTGCGGCAAGCTCGACCCGGTTATTGACGCCCATGACGAGCCGGGCGTCACGGCAAATGACGGCTTCGACCAAACCTTTATCGGCGACGATCGACGCGATACAGTCGGTGAGATACAGTTCGCCCTGCTTGTTGTCGGGCTTCAGCCGCCGGAGATGGTCGCGCAGAGAGCGCTCATCGAAGCAGTAGATACCGGTGTTCACTTCGTCTATCGCGCGCTCGGATTCCGACGCATCGACGTTCTCGACGATCCGCGCCACCCGGCCGTTCTCGCGCACGATGCGGCCGAAATTCGTCGGCAGCGAGACGCGTGCGCTCACGAGCGCAGCCGGCGCGCCGCTCGCCGAGCGAGCCGACATGACGTCGCGAAGGAGCGAAGCGGGCACGAGCGGCATGTCGCCGCTGGCGACGAGGACTTGTCCGTCCGATTCTGACAACGCGGCCATCGCGAGCTGCATCGCGTGGCCGGTGCCGTTCGGCGGCTCTTGGACGACGCAGGCGACGCCGAGCGCCTCGACTGCTGGACGCAGCTCGTCGCTGACGACCGCCGCGATCTCGTCAGCGCCGGCGCCACGCACGGCGTCGAGGACGTGCTCGATCATCGGCCTGCCGCACAGCTCGTGAAGCACTTTCGGCGTGCGGCTCTTCATCCGCGTGCCCTTACCGGCAGCCATGATGATCGCGCGCGTCTTCACGCGGACGTACCCGACGCGGCGGCTGGCTTTGCCGACGACAGCCGCTCGAGCAGCGCGTCGATCCGTGCGAGGCTCGTCTGCCGTCCGACGATGCTCGTCACCTCGAAGATGCCCGGGCTCACCGCCTGCCCGGTCAACGCGACGCGCAGCGGATGGATGAACGAAGCCGCTTTGACTCCATGTTTTTCCGCAAGCCCACGGATCGCGGCTTCGATGTCCGCTTCGCCGAATCCGGGCGCGTCCGCGAGCGCATCGCGAACGGCGCGAAGCCGCTCGACCGCCTCCGGTGCCTTGCAGTGCTTCTCGAGCGCCTCGGGCGTCGGATCGACGGGTGTGTCCGTGAAGAAGTACGCGCCGAGGTCGATGACATCGGCGATCGTGCGCACACGATCGACGAGCAGTCCGGTGACGCGCTCGATATGCTTTGGATCGGTTCGAGTCGCCGACGGCAAGCGCTTGCGCAAGAGCGCGGCGACGCGATCGGCCACGATGTGGAGCGGTTCGTTCTTGAGGTATTCCTTGTTCATCCAGCCGAGCTTGTTCAGGTCGAAGATCGCCGGATGTTTGACGACGTCGGCGAGCGTGAACGCCCGCACGATCTCCTCGAGCGGCATGATCTCGCGGTTCTCACCTGGCGACCAGCCGAGAAGTGCGAGAAAGTTGACGAGCGCTTCGGGCAGGTAACCGAGCTCGCGATAGTCGTTGACGAACGTCGCGCCGTCGCGCTTGCTCAACTTACGCCGCTGCTCGTTGAGGATGATCGGCAGGTGCGCCATGACAGGCGGTTCCCAGCCGAACGCTTCGTACAAGAGCAGCTGCTTCGGCGTGTTCGCGAGGTGCTCTTCGCCGCGGATGACGTGGGTTATCTCCATCGCGTGGTCGTCGATGACGGCCGCGAAGTTGTAGAGCGCCACCCCGTCGCTCTTGACGATGACGAAGTCGCCGATGGTGCCGGCGGGGAACGTCACGTCGCCGCGGATGACGTCGTTGACTGTGACGGCGCGCGCCGGGTCGACCCGGAAGCGGAGCGCCGCCCCGCCGCGTTCTGCGCGGAGCTTCGCACGCTCGGCATCCGTGAGCGCGCCACACGTACAGGCCGGCGCAGCCCGGTCTTGTAGCGGTCGAGCTTTAGCTCGACCGGGGTCGACCGCTCCACCCAGGTCGTCGTCGGGTTCGTCGTCGGCCGACTCGTCATCGGGTTCGGTCGAGCCTGCGATAGGCTTGACGCAAAAGCATTCGTAGACGCGCCTGTCGGCGACGAGCTTCGCAGCGGCCTGCGAATGAAGCTCGCGTCGCTCGCTCTGCACGTACGGCGCGTGCGGACCGCCGACATCAGGACCCTCGTCCCAGTCGAGCTTGAGCCAGCGCAACGCGTCGTAGATGCCGGCCGTGAACTCCGGCTTGAAGCGCGCGGCATCGGTGTCTTCGACTCGGAGGACGAACGCGCCGCCGTGGTGGCGCGCGAAAAGCCAATTGAAGAGCGCTGTTCGCGCCCCGCCGACGTGGAGAAAGCCGGTCGGGCTCGGAGCGAACCGCACCCGCACGCGTTCGGTCTTCAAGGCAGAAGTTACGCCTCGACCCGCTTCCCGCAGGCTTTGCGCACGAAGTCGATCGTCGTCGCGATCGGCGTGCCCGGCGTGAAAACCGCCGCGACGCCTGCATCGAGCAGCGGTTGGATATCCTCGTTCGGGATCGTACCACCGCCGAACAGGATGATGTCGGAGGCGTTCTGCTCGTCGAGCAGCTGCTTCATGCGCGGGAAGAGCGTCATGTGCGCGCCGGAGAGCACGGAGAGTCCGATGCCGTCGACGTCCTCTTGGATCGCCGCCTCGACGACCTGCTCGGGCGTCTGGTGCAAGCCGGTGTAGATGACCTCGAATCCGGCATCGCGCAGCGCGCGCGCAATGACCTTCGCGCCGCGGTCGTGGCCGTCAAGCCCGGCTTTTGCTACGAGGATGCGGATCGGTCGCGGCATCAGATGAACGCCGGCTCGCGGTAGCGGCCGAAGATCGGCACGAGCGCTTCCGAGATCTCGCCGAGCGTCGCCTTCTTTCGCACGCAATCGAGATAGTGCGGCATGAGGTTCTCATCGGTTTCGGCCGCGCGCTTGAACGCCGCGAGCGAAGACTCGACCGCGCTTCCGTCACGGCCTGCGCGGAACTCCTTGACGCGCCGGCACTGCTCCAGCTCCATCTCGCGGTCGATCTTGAGCAGTGCTATCTGTTGTTCTTCCTCGACGATGAACTCGTTGACGCCGACGATGATCCGCTCGCCGTTCTCGATTTCGCGCTGATAGCGATACGACGCGTCTGCGATCTCTTTTTGGAAGAAGCCGGCGTGAATCGCCGGGATGACGCCGCCGAGCTCGTCGATGCGGCGGAAGTAGTCTTCGGCTGCTTCTTCCATCTCATTGGTGAGCTTTTCGACGAAGTACGAGCCGCCGAGCGGATCGATGACGTTCGTCACGCCCGTTTCGTACGCGAGAACCTGTTGCGTGCGCAGGGCGATCTGGACGTTCTTCTCGGTCGGCAACGCGAGCACTTCGTCCAGCGAGTTCGTGTGAAGCGATTGCGTGCCGCCGAGCACCGCCGCCATCGCTTGGAACGCAGTGCGCATGATGTTGTTCTCGGGCTGTTGAGCTGTCGCCGAGCAGCCTGCGGTCTGCGTGTGGAAGCGCAGCGTCCACGAACGCGGGTTCTTCGCGTGATACCGATCGCGCATGTGGCGCGCCCAAATGCGACGCGCTGCGCGGAACTTCGCGATCTCCTCGAAGAAGTCGGAGTGCGAATTGAAGAAGAACGAAAGGCGCGGCGCGAACTCGTCGACGTCTTGCCCGGCTTTCACCGCCGCCTCGACGTACGCGAATCCGTCCGCGAGCGTAAATGCGAGCTCTTGCGCTGCGGTCGATCCGGCTTCGCGGATGTGATAGCCCGAGATGGAGATCGTGTTCCACTTCGGCACGTTTTTCGAGCAATACGCGATCATGTCGGTGATGATGCGCATCGAGGGCTCGGGCGGGTAGATCCACTCCTTCTGCGCGATATACTCCTTGAGCATATCGTTCTGGAGCGTGCCGCCGAGCTTTTCTTGCGGCACGCCCTGCGATTCGGCCGTCGCGATGTACATCGCGAGCGCGACCGGAGCCGTGCAGTTGATCGTCATCGACGTCGTGATCTTGCCGAGGTCGATGCCGGCGAAGAGGTCTTGCATGTCCGCCAGCGTCGCGATCGCGACGCCGCATTTGCCGACCTCGCCGAGCGCGCGCGGATGATCGGAGTCGTAGCCCATGAGCGCCGGCATGTCGAACGCGACCGAGAGACCCGTCTGGCCCTGCGACAGCAAGAACTTGTAACGTTCGTTCGTCTGCGTCGCCGTGCCGAAGCCGGCGAACTGGCGCATCGTCCAAAGCCGGCTGCGGTACATCGTCGGGTGGATGCCGCGCGTGTACGGAAACTGGCCCGGGTAGCCGACCTCTGTTGCGTAGTCGATGCCCTTTACGTCCTCAGGGTCATACATCGGCTTTAGGGGATGGTCGGAAATCGTCCGGTCGTTCGCGCCCGGCAGCTTGGCTGCCGACTCGAACTGGGCTTCCCAAAGAGCCTTGTCACCCTTTGGCGCCTGGCCGTTCTTCGAATCCGGCTCGCCGCCGATCAACTTCGCCACGTCGGTATCTTCCTTGGATATAGCTTTGAGAGGCGCACCGCCGCCTGTCCCGCTTTCTTCGGCCAGAGGCTGGGTCGCGCCTGCGGACGAGGTCCCGACCTCCAGCGTTGACCCTACTGCCGTTCATTGGTATAATGCACCGGTAGCGCGACTACCCTTCGCACCGTTCGGCGCCTCCAGGCAGTCAGATCGGTCCGAAAGACGAAGGCAGAACGCATCTTCAATCGTTCAACTGACGTCTTTCATCGGGTAGCCTGCACGAAGCGGGCTATTTTTACGTCCGCAGGTCGAGCCCGGCTCGACAGCACCAGGAAGGAGCACGCACCAGATTAGCAAGCCACTGCGCGTCAACCAGCAGATACGTACACCACAGGTCCGCGTCATCGCGGACGACGGCGCTCAGTTGGGAGTAATGGCGACCTTCGAGGCCCTCGCGCTCGCGCGCGAGCGCGGCGTCGACCTCATCGAGGTCTCGCCCAACGCGGTCCCGCCCGTCTGCCGGCTTTCCGACTTCGGCAAACTGAAATACGAACAAAGCAAACGCGACAAAGAGGCGCGCAAGAAAGCGCACCATATGGAACTCAAGGAAGTCAAGCTCCGGCCGAAGATCGAGGAGCACGACTACCTGGTGAAGTTCCGCACCGCCGAGCGGCTGCTGCAAGGCGGCGACAAAGTGAAAGTGACCATCATGTTCCGCGGTCGCGAGATCACCTACCAGCAGCACGGACGACGACTGCTCGATCGCGTCGCCGCCGACACGACGAAGATCGCCGTCGTCGAACGCGAGCCGCGCGTCGAGGGCCGGAACATGTTCATGATCCTATCGCCGCGCCACGAGATCGTCCAGGCAGCGGCGGCCAAGGCGGCGGCCCGTGCCGCGGCGGATGCGGCGAACCATCACCCGATCGCGGCTGCCGAAGCGGGCGACGCGACGATCTAAAGACAGTCAGACGACGAGGAAACCGATGCCGAAACTCAAGACGCACAAGGGCGCGGCGAAGCGCGTGAAGGTGACCGGAACCGGCAAGTTCATGCGCGAGCGACAGTTCTCGGGCTGCAGCCATATCCTCACGAAGAAGTCGCCGAAGCGCATACGCAAGTTCCGCAAGCAGGTCGTCGCCGACAAGACCGACGTGGCACGCCTGAAGCGCCAGTTGCCCTACTCGCAATAGCGCACGACTCGACGAAGGAGACGAACCCGAAATGGCACGCGTCAAACGCGGGATGATATCGCTGAAGAAGCGACGCAAGGTCCTCAAAGCGGTCAAAGGCTTTCG
Organism: Candidatus Eremiobacteraceae bacterium; assembly: GCA_035710745.1. Classification (NCBI taxonomy): domain Bacteria; kingdom Bacillati; phylum Vulcanimicrobiota; class Vulcanimicrobiia; order Candidatus Eremiobacterales; family Candidatus Eremiobacteraceae; species Candidatus Eremiobacteraceae bacterium. The sequence continues at coordinate 17,153 of DASTCX010000004.1, forward strand.
CGGCGCCCGCGGCACGACTTACAAAGCTGCGAACGAGGCGCTGCTCCACTCGCTCATCTACTCGTTCCGCGACCGGCGAGTTCGCAAGCGCGATTTCCGCGCGCTGTGGATCACGCGCATCAACGCGGCGGCACGCCAAGAAGGCCTTTCCTACAGCCGCCTCATGAGCGGCCTCAAGAAAGAAGGTCTCGCGATCAACCGTAAGGTGCTCGCCGATCTCGCCATCAATGACCAGGCTGCGTTCGCCAAACTATTGGAGATCGCGAAGAAGCATCAGCCGAAGGCCGCGGCAGGAGTTTAAACCGCTGGCCTTCCCAACCGCGGGCTTTCACCATCCATCGGTGCGCGCCGCGAGAAGCCTCCATCTGAAGAAGCATCGCCGTGAACAGCGATGCTTTCTCGTCGAGGGCCCGACCGCAGTCGAGGCGGCGCTCGCTGCGCCGGCAGTCACGCTCGATCGGATCTTCGTCGATTCGCGGGTGACGCTTCCGCCCGCGATCGCTGCGATGGCCGGCTCGCGGCACGTCGAGGTCATGGCCGTCGACGACCGCACGATGCATGCGCTCGCCCAGACCAAAACGCCGCAGGGCGTCGTTGCGGTCGCTAGGTTCTTCGATCAGGAGCCGAGTCGGCTCATCGAGATCACCGGCGACGCGTCGCAACCGTGCATCGTCCTCGTCCTGCACGACGTCGCCGACCCGGGAAACGCCGGTACGTTGATCCGCTCCGCCGAGGCGTTCGGCGCGGCGGCCGTCTGCTGCGGATCCGCCGGCGTCGACCCCTACAACGAGAAGGTCGCGAGGGCATCCCTCGGGTCGATGTTCCACATCCCCCTTATCTGCTACGACGAGTGGAGCAAGCTCGGCGATGCGCTCGCCGCGGCGAAGATCTCGCTCGTCGCTGCCGAAGCGGGCGCGCCCGACGTGCGCACTGTCACACTGCCAAGACGGGTCGCATTGCTCGTCGGAAACGAGCGCCACGGCCTGACGGGCGTGCCGGACGATGCCATCGAGGCTCGGATCGGCATTCCGCAGACGCCGCGGGCCGAGTCGCTCAATGCCGCGGTCGCCGGATCAATCGTGCTGTATGAGATCGCCCGCGCGAGAACGAGCGCTACGTAAATGTCAAGCCCCGCGCGCACTTGTTTCAATCGAAGTCTTTTGCTATACTCGTGCGTAGCGATCCACGAAACGGATGAAGGAGGCCAGCGTCTGCGATGCTCTCTCCTGACGTGTTCTGGAAATTCTTCAAGTCCACGGGCTCGATCCAGGCCTATCTGCTCTATAAGCGGATGGTCCCCCAGGGTTCCCACTGATCCAAGGCGGTCGATTCCGGTCGAGCTAAAGCTCGACCGCTACAAGGTCGACCGCTCTATCGTAAAGGAAATCGAGGCCGCAGCGATGCGGCCCATTTCGTTCCCCGGACGACCGGCCATGATGGCGGGGCGTTCGATTCCGACCGGAAACGCCACGTGAGCGACCTTAGCGACCAACTCGAAGCGCTCGTCGCCGAAGTCCGCGCGCGCGCGGCGGGGCTGAACGATGTCGACGCCATCGACGCGCTCAAGACCGAAGTGCTCGGCCGCAAGGGCGGCCGCTTATCGCAGTTCATGGCGGGACTCGCGAAGATCCCCAAGGATGAAAAAGCCGAGTTCGGCCAACACGTCAACGACGCGAAGCGGGCGATCGAAGAAGAACTCGACCGAGCGCGACGACGTGTCGAGGGCGCCAGTCTCGACCTGGCCCTCTCCCACCGTTACGACGTCACCTTTCCGGCGATACCGCCGCACGCGGGCGGCCTTCACCTTCTGCGTCACACGCTCGACGCCGTCGTCGACTTCTTCGGATCGCGCGGCTTCGCGATACTCACCGGGCCCGAGGTCGAAGACGAATACCACGCCTTCGAGACGCTGAACATCCCGGCCGATCATCCGGCGCGCGACAACATGGACACGTTCTATCTGCCGCGCGGCGGACTGTTGCGGCCGCACACGTCGCCGATGCAGATCCGCGCGATGCTCGCGCATCCGCCGCCTATCGCCGTGCTCGCACCGGGCAAGGTCTACAGGCGCGACGCGCTCGACGCGAGCCATTCGTTCATGTTCCATCAGATCGAAGGGCTGCAGGTCGACCGCGGCGTCACGTTCGGCCACCTCAAGGGCTTCGCGACCGATCTTTGCAGGCATCTCTTCGGCGCGGATCGGCGCACGCGCTTTCGGCCGTCATACTTCCAGTTCACCGAACCGTCGGCGGAAGTAGACGTCTCATGTCATGCCTGCGACGGCGCCGGGTGCCGTACGTGCAAAGGATCGGGTTGGCTCGAGATGGGCGGCAGCGGCATGGTGCACCCGAACGTGCTGAGAGCAGCCGGCTACGATCCCGAGGAATTCACCGGCTGGGCGTGGGGCCTCGGGCTCGACCGCATCGCGATGCTGCGCCATCGCATCGACGACATCCGCGTCTTCTTCGAGAACGATCTCGGCTTCTTGGAGCAATTCGGCTGATGCGGCTTCCCGTTTCGTGGCTGCGCGATTTCGTCGCGACCGACGCGACCCCGCAGAAAATCGCCGATGTTTTGACGTCGCGCGGCTTCACGGTCGACGGAATCGAGCCGCAGCCTGTGCCCGAGAACATCGTCGTGGGTCGCATCGAGACGCTCGCGCCGCACCCGGACGCCGACAAGCTCCAAGTGAGTACGGTCGACGTCGGAGGCTCGGGCGCGCTCCAGATCGTCACGGGGGCGCGCAACGTCGCGGTCGGCGACAAGGTGCCGATCGCGCTCGTCGGATCGATCGTCTACACCGGTGCTGCCGGCCCCGACGGCGAGCCCGAGACGAAGGCGATCAACAAGGCAAAGCTGCGCGGTATCGAGTCGAACGGCATGATGGCGTCCGCAAACGAGCTCGCGCTGCCGGGCGAATTCGACGACGGCATCCTCATCATGGACGCCGATGCGCCGGTCGGCGCCGAGTTTTGGTCGACCGTTCGCTTCGGCGACGCCGTGCTCGACGTCGACGTGCCGAGCAACCGCGCCGACTGCCTCTCCGTCATAGGACTCGCACGCGAGGCCGCCGCGGGCCTCGGGGCCCGTTTCTCGGAGCCGATTTGGGGCGACGGCACGGGGCCTGATCGATCTCCCATCGGGGTCGAGATCGGCGATCCGGCGGTATGCCGCCGGCTCATCGGGCAGCTGTTCACCGGCCTAGTCAACCGCCGTGCGCCGCTTTGGATGACGTTGCGGCTTCACGCCGCTAACGTCCGAAGCATCGATTTGATCGTCGACGTTTCGAACTACGTCCAGCTCGAGACGGGTCAGCCGCTTCATTTCTACGACGCATCGCTCATCAAAGGCGGCCGCATCATCGCGCGTTCCGCGCGTGAGGGCGAACGTGTCGTCACGCTCGATGACATCGATCGGGCGTTGCCGGACGGCACACCGGTCATCGCTGACGGTGAGCGCCTCGTAGGCATCGCAGGCATATTCGGCGGGCGCGATGCGAGCGTCAAGCCGACGACGACCGATGTCTTCCTCGAATCGCCGAACTTCGTCGGTCCTCGCATTCGCCGCGCCGCCATCGCGCTCGGCCTTCGGACTGAGGGCGGCATGCGGCACGAACGCAATCTGCCGCTCGAACTGCCAGAACTCGGCCGTCGGCGCGCCGCCGACGTGCTCATCGCCGCCGGCGCTAAGCCGAGTGCCGTCGTCGAGGCCGGCGAACGACCCGGCGCGGCGCGGACGATCTCGCTGCGGCCTGCGCGCGCGAATGCTCTACTTGGCACCGATTACGATACCGCGAAGATGGTCGCGGCGATCGAGCCGATCGGACTCGAGGTCGAGAATCGAGCCGGTTCGCTCGTCGTCACGACACCGTGGTGGCGGCCCGATCTGGTCGAAGAGGTCGATATCGTCGAGGAGGTCGCTCGCAGCATCGGCTATGACGGCATCGCCGAGCGCCGGTCGGTCGCTGCGCCGCAGACCGTCGACGACTCCCTCTTCGATCAAGACCGCGAGCTGGCGCGCTCGAGCGCGGCGCTCGGGTACTTAGAGATCGTGTCGATCGCCCTGCAAGGCACGCGCGTCATCGAAGCGTGGGAGCGTTCAGGGCTCCCATTTTGGACCGGTCTTGCGACCGTCGACAATCCGCTTTCGGACGATCAGCGCTTTCTCAGGCCGAGCCTGCTGCCTGGACTGCTGTCGGCAGCGAGCCGCGCGTGGCCTCGTGCGAACGGATCGCTTCGTCTGTTCGAGGTCGGCCACGTCTTTCGTGCGCTTGATCCTTCGGACGAAAAGGGAGCATCGCGTTCGCACGACGGCATGTACGTCGACAACGGCGTGGTCGAGTGGCCGTCGCTCTGCGGTCTCGCGGTGTTCGGCAGCGAGGACTCCAGCGGCGCGCTCGACCGGCAGTTGCTCGCGGTAAAGGGCGATGCCGAAAAGCTCGTCGCCGAACTGGCTGGCGTGGTGCCGGACACCATTCCAGCGCCGCGCCATTACCTCCATCCGCTCGCATCGGCGGACCTTAGGATCGGGGCCAAGACGGTCGCGAAGTTCGGGCGGATCCATCCGCGGCTCGCGAATGCGTACGAACTCCCGGCGACCACGTATGCGTTCATGCTCTATATGGAAGAATTGCCTCACATCCGACCCGCGTTGCCGTTCGCTCCACTGCCGAAGTTCCCGGGCACGCGACGCGACATCGCAGTCGTCGTCGGGCTCGACGTCACCGCAGGCGATCTCATGAATGCGATCGTCGGCGCGGGCATCCACGCCTTTGAGCGGGTAGCCGCTTTCGACGAATACGTCGGTCCGCAGATCGCGCCCGGCAAGAAGAGCATCGCGCTCGCCATCTGGCTGCGGCGTCACGATACGACGATCACGGATGCGCAGGCCGATGCGTCGGTCGCCGGCGCGGTCGCTCTCTTGCGCGACAGGTTCGGCGCGGAACTTCGCGGTCCAGCGACGTGAACTGGATCGACGCGCTCGTGTTCCTGACGCTGGCCGTGGCGTTCTGGGGCGGTTATAGAGCGGGCGTCGTCCGCGAACTCATCGGCCTCGCGGCGATCGTCATCGCATGGGTGCTCGCCGGTGCGTTCGCGGGACCCTTTTCCGATGCGCTCGGCGTGCAGCTCGGCGTCTCGGTCTCCGTCGCGCACCTCATCGGCTTCTGGCTGCTCTTCCTCGTCGTCTTCGCCGCGGTTCGCGCCGGCGGATGGGTGCTCGAGAAGTTCGCATCGCTGCCGATCATCAAGGTCGTCAGCGGCATCGGCGGCGGAATCGTCGCGGCGGCGAAATCCGCTCTGCTCTTGTGGTTTCTGTTGTTCGTCGCGCTCTTCTTCCCGATGTCGGCCGAGGTTCGCACCGCGATGCGCTCGTCACCGAGCGCGAGAGCCATCGACTCCCTCGACACGCCCGCGTATGCGATGCTCGAGAGCGCGCTGCCGCGCTCGGTCCGCGTCGTCGCCTCGTCGATCCTCAAACATCATCGACTTTAGGCGCATAGGGGTGGGAGCGGTCGACGTTTATCGTCGACCGCCGCGGTTTTGCCTGAGTGTGAACACAGAGATGCGGGAGACTAACTCTCTCGCGGCCTCAAAACACCCGCTTAGGGCGAGATCCTCTCGCGACAACGCGCGCAAAGATCGAGACGCTTCCCGTGGGAAAATAAGAGCGCCGGACCTTGGTCCGGCGTGCTCTTTGGTGGCACGGTTTTCGACTAGTGTGGGATCGGTGGGTTTGCCGGCGGTGGCTTTGGTCCCGGCGGCGGATTCTTCGGATTGCCCGGCTTGCCTGGGGTGACGGGTACGGCGACGGGGCCGCTCTTCGGCTGGTTCACCCTGACGGCGCGATGGAAGATCGAGAATATCTTCATGCCCGTCGTGAAGTCTGAGGGAAGCGCTTGACCGAACGTGTCCGTGACGAGGGTCGTGAATGTGATCTGGTAGCCCTCGCCTTGGACCAAACCCGACCCCTGCTCGCCGAGGGTCATCACCGTGCCGGTCGGGTCGAACGATACTTGGCCGAAGGACGAAAGCGGAGCGGGGGGCGTCGTAGCGCCGGCGCCGCCAGGCTGGAGCGTGAACGACGCGTAGGTGCTATTACCGGTAATACCGGTCTGCGATGTCGTGTTCACCGGCTGCGAAAAGAAGAACGTGATAGTGCCGGTCGGAGGTTCGCCATTCGGCGCGAATCCGGTGATGGCAAAAGTCCCGGCGCTCGGCGACGGCGCGACGCAGGTCGCGCAAAACGCGCCAGGCTGACCGTGGTGGCCGATCGCGAGCAGTGCGCCGCCGGCAGCTGCGAGCAACGCGAAAACGTTGAAGCCGCCGCGCGAGTGCTGCGCCGGAAGCGGTGCCATCGACTTCGTGCTCGTCAGCGCGTCGCCGACTTGCGGCTGATAACCGGGAACCGCGTTCGAGAAGCTCACCAGCGCGTCGTCATCGGTGATGCTCGTGATAGTCGCACCCGCCATCTGCTGGCCGTTGCGCGTGACCGTGAACGTGTCGCCGAGCGAGAACCCATCTTCGGTTCCCAAGTCGGCTCTCGCGCCCGTCGTCGTCGAGTAGATCGTGCCGATGCCGCGATGACCGGCGGCGAGCGCCGCGAGGTTGCTCGAGATCCCCGCAGCGAGCGAACCGGCGTTGCCGGGATACGGCTGCGAGAACACCTGCGAGCTGATGAACGCCATCGGTGCGACGCGATAGAGCGACAGGCGGTAGTACACTTGTCCGCCGGATGTTTGGACGATGCTGCCGAGAAGCAGCTCATCCGCGCCCACCTTAGCTGCGCTGCTCAGCGCACCCACGAACGGATCGTCAGTCAACGTCTTCGGAAGACCGAGCGGGCCGCCGCCGCGCGCCGAAAACCCCGAAGTCGACGATACTGCGCGATACGCGGCGTTGCTGAAGTCGGTGGCGATGGTGCCGCTTGCGCCGGCTTCGTTCGAGAACGATTGGACGGCGATGGCCGTCGTACCGTCGCCACGCGCCGGTGATGATGCGGGCGCCGCGACCGCGCCGATGATCGCCAATCCGATGACGCACGCCGCAAGACGCTGCAGCGCACGAACGCTCACTATAAGTCTCACCGAAGAGTCCCTTCCCCCAGTCGAACCGATCGGGCTACATCGCTGCCCTGGCTGTCGCCGCTCGGACGCTCCCGTCCGCGCCGGCGAGGGTGCGCGCTGTCGCGGCACTCGCCGATCCCAGCGCCACTCTCACGCCCAAGTCTCCGAGCGCCAACTCCAGCGCTCCCATCGCGCCGATCAGATCGCGCTCTGCGAGCGCTCCCATGTTGCCGATGCGGAAGATCTTGCCTTCCACTTGTTGTTGTCCGCCGCCGACGACGACGCCGTAGCGCTCTCGAAGGCGGCTGAGAAGTGCCTTGGCTTCGACACCCGCCGGCACTCGGACGGCCGTGACCGTCTGCGAGTACCAACGCGGCTGCGCGAAGAGCGTCAGCCCCACCGCCATGCACCCGGCACGGACGGCAGAGGCATAGCGCGCATGCCTCGCATGCGCGGCTTCGCGGCCTTCCTTCAAGTAGTTATCGGACGCCCGTTCGAGGGCCGTTAGTATCGGGACAGGGGGTGTCCAGGGGGTCGCGCCGTCGTCGGCTGCTTTGCGCGCCTTGAGAAGGTCGAGGTAGAAGCGCGGCATCTTGGCCTGCTCGGCCGCTTGCCACGCGCGGTCGCTCAGGACGACGATCGCCGCGCCGGGAGGGGCCGCGAGCGCCTTTTGCGAGGCGGTCGCAAGCGCGTCGATGCGCCATTCATCCGTACGCAGCTCGACCGCGCCGGCGCCGCTGACGGAGTCGACGACCGTGAGAGCCGGATGATCGCCTTTCGCCTTCATGAGCGCTTCGAGGTCGTTGCCGACGCCGGTCGACGTCTCGTTGTGAGTGATGAGGATGCCCTTGATCACACCCGCCGTATCCGCTCGAAGCCGATCGCGAAGCCGCTGTGGGTCGTTGCCCCAACCCCATTGCTCGGACATCGATTCGACGTCGCCGCCGTATGCTCGCGCGATCGCGGCGAGCCGATCGCCGAACGATCCGACACTCAGGCTGAGCAGCTTGTCGCCGGGAGAGAACAGATTGACCACGATCGACTCGAGCGCGCCGGTCCCGGAGCTTCCGAGCAGCACGATGCGCTTTGATGTTTGGAGAATCTCGCGCAAACGCTCGTAGAGCCGTTCGTATAAGGCGCGCGCGCGTGGGCCGCGATGGTTTTGCATCGGCGCGGCAGCGGCGGCGAGCACGTCTTCGGAAACGGCGACCGGACCCGGAATCAACAAGATCTCTGACACGTCGTTCGCACCTCTCGCGCGCGCATCGTTCTTGTCCGCACCAAAGGTCGCCTTCGTCGGCGCACCAAAGCAATCGACGTCATGTCTGCATCCGACATCGCTCGCCTGACGCACGTCGTCGACTGCGCAGGCTGAGCGTCCAAAATGGACGCGGGCGTCCTCGCGCAGGTCCTGCGCGTCATGCCGCCGCCCGATGATCCCAACGTCCTCGTCGGATTCGAAACGTCCGACGACGCGGGCGTCTATCGCATCGCGTCCGATACCGCTCTCGCGCTGACGGTCGACTTCTTCACGCCGATCGTCGACGACCCGGCGACGTTCGGCGCGATCGCCGCCGCCAACTCGCTTTCCGATCTCTACGCCATGGGTGCGAAACCGGTCGTGGCGCTCGCGGTGGCGGCTTTCCCCGAGAGGGGACTCGACAAGAGCGTTCTCGGGGCGATCTTCGCCGGCGGCGCTGCGAAAGCGCGCGAAGCGGGGATCGCGATCATCGGCGGTCACACGGTGAAGGACCCGGAGCCGAAGTACGGCCTTTGTGCCATCGGCCTCGTCCACCCAGACAAGATCGTGCGCAACTCGACGGCGCGGGCCGGCGACGCTCTCGTCTTGACGAAGCCGCTCGGTACCGGCATCATCACGACGGCTCGGCGGCGCGATGCGATCGGCGATGCGGAACTCGCGGCGGCTGTGGAAAGCATGACGACGCTCAATCGTGCGGCTTGCGAGGCGATGCTCTCGGTCGGCATCGATTCCGCGACCGACGTCACCGGCTTCGGCTTGGTCGGCCATCTGCGCGAGATGATCGACGGGTCGGGCGTCGGCGCTTCGATCGATGCTCGTTCGGTGCCGCTCCTCGCCGGCGCGCTCGAACTCGCCGCGCTCGGTCACGCGCCCGGGGGCTCGAAGTCGAATCTCGAACGCGCGCTCGCGCTGGGCTCGTCATTCGAATCCGTGCCCGAGGCGCTTCAGCTCGTTCTTTGCGACGCACAGACGTCCGGCGGCTTGCTCATCGCGGTGCCCGAGGAACGCACCGGTGCGTTGCTCGACGAACTCGTCCGTGGCGGTGTGAACCGAGCGGCCGTCGTCGGCCGTATCACGAGTGAGCAAGGCCTGAAAGTGCGCTAGCGGCGCGACACAGGGACCGCTTTGCGGATCGCCCAAGGACGCCGTCCGCGTCGCGCGGGACCCACCCACGACACGTTCCCGGAGGCCAACGAGTGAGATCGCCAACCGCCGTCGCTTCGCCGTCGCTCGACCTGCTCTGCGTCAATACGATCCGCACGCTCGCCATCGATGCGGTCCAGAAGGCGAACTCAGGCCACCCCGGTATGCCGATGGGCGCCGCCGCGATGGCATATACGCTGTGGACGCGCCACCTCAGGTTCAATCCGCGCAACCCCGATTGGGTCGATCGCGATCGCTTCGTCCTCTCGGCCGGCCACGGGTCGATGCTGCTCTATGCGCTGCTCTTCCTCACCGGCTACGACCTGACGCTCGACGACCTCAAGCAGTTCCGCCAGTGGGGGTCGAAGACACCCGGGCATCCCGAGCGCGGCCACACAGCGGGCGTCGAGGTGACGACGGGTCCGCTCGGCCAAGGCGTCGGCAACGCCGTCGGTCTTGCGATGGCCGAACGCATCCTCTCCGCGCGCTTCAACAACGCCGAGGGTTCGATCGTCGACCATCGCACGTACGTCATCGCGAGCGACGGCGACATGATGGAAGGCGTCGCGTCGGAGGCGTCGTCGCTCGCCGGACATCTCCAGCTCGGTAGGCTCATCGTGCTCTACGACGACAACCTCGTGTCGCTCGACGGCCCGACGAGTCTCTCGTTCACCAACGAAGACGTGCAGAAGCGGTACGACGCATACGGCTGGCACACGCAGTTCGTGGCTGATGGCAACGACATCGATGCGATCGACCAGGCGCTTGTCGCCGCAAAGGCGGATCCGCGGCCGTCGCTCATCCGCGTACGCACGCACATCGGCTACGGCGCGCCGCACAAGCAGGATACGTCCGCCGCACACGGCGAGCCGCTCGGCGCCGACGAAGTGCGCGCCGCGAAGCTCACGTACGGATGGGATCCCGACGCGCAGTTCCTCGTACCGGACGATGCCCTCGCTCACTTCAGGTCCGCGATCGCGCGCGGCGCAGAGCTCGAGTCGAAATGGCGAGCGGCCTTCGACGCATATCAAAGCAAACGCCCGGCGCTTGCGAAGCAATTCCTCGACGAGCAGGCGGGAAAACTCGCGTCAGGTTGGGCGGACACCCTGCCTGTTTTCAAACCGGAGGACGGTGCGGTCGCGACTCGTGACGCATCGCAGAAGGCGATCAACGCGCTCGCCCTCACGGTGCCGGCGCTCATCGGCGGTGCCGCCGACCTTGCGACGTCGAACAAGACGTCGGTGAAAGACTGCGGCGACTTCGAGCCGACCGACTACGCAGGACGCAATCTTCGCTTCGGCGTTCGCGAGCACGCGATGGGAGCGGCGCTCACGGGGATGGCGGTCCACGGCGGCTTGCGCCCGTATGGCGGCACCTTCCTTATCTTCTCCGACTACATGCGTCCGACGATCCGCCTCGCCGCGCTGCAAGGCGCGAATCCCATCTACGTCTGGACGCACGACAGCATCGGCCTCGGCGAGGACGGTCCGACGCACCAGTCGATCGAGCAGGTCGCGAGTCTGCGCGCGATCCCGAACATGACGATGATGCGCCCCGCCGATGCGAACGAAGCCGTCATCTGCTGGCGTATCGCCGTCGAACACAAGGGCGGGCCGGTCGGGATGGCGTTCACGCGCCAAAAGCTGCCGGTCTACGCTGCCGCATCGGTCGCCGGCGCGGCGCGCGGCGGCTACACGCTCGCACGCGAAAGCGGAGGCGATTTGCGCGTCATCCTCATCGGCACCGGCTCGGAAGTGCATGTCTGCATGGCCGCCCGCGATCTGCTCCAGAAAGACGGCATCCCGACGCGCGTCGTCAGTCTTCCGTGCTGGTCGATCTTCGACGCGCAGGAAAGCGCGTATCGCGACGACGTCCTCCCGCCCACGGTCCATGCGCGCGTCGCCGTCGAAGCCGCATCCGTCTTCGGCTGGGAGCGCTACGTCGGCGATCGGGGAGCCGTGATCGGAATGCACCGCTTCGGCGCGTCGGCGCCTGCGGAGACGCTCTTCAAGGAATTCGGATTCACGCCCGAGCGCGTCGCCGAACGCGCGCGATCGCTCCTTTGAGGCCGTGGTTTGCAGGGCCGAGCTGCGCTCGGCCGGTCGAGACAAATCTCGACCGCTCCCAAGTAACTTCGAGGTTAGCAAATGCCTAGTCCGTTGAACGACCTCATCAAGTTCGGACAGAGCTTCTGGCTCGACAACATCCGCCGGGGGTTCACCCGCAGCGGTGAGCTGCGCCGGCTCATCGACGTCGACGGCTTACGCGGCGAGACGTCGAATCCGACGATCTTCGAGAAGGCGATCGCGGAGAGCGACGACTACGACGACGCCGTCAAGACGCTCGTCGCGGCGAAGAAGACGCCGGCCGATGTCTACGATGTGCTGACGACCGACGACGTCCGCGAGGCGTGCGACGTCTTTCGCGATCTCTACAATTCGACGAAGGGCAGCGACGGGTTCGTCTCGATCGAGCTGCCGCCGAAGTTCGCCAAAGACACGGACGCCTCGATCAAAGAGGGCCTGCGTCTCTGGTCGCTCGTCGACCGCCCGAACCTCATGGTCAAAGTGCCGGCGACGGATGAAGGTATTCCCGTCATCCGGCGGCTCATCGCACAGGGGCTCAACATCAACATCACGCTGATGTTCGGCGAGCAGTACTACTCGAAGGTCATCGACGCGTATATGAGCGGTCTCGAGGACCGCCATAACAAGGGTCTGCCGCTTCAGCAAGTGGCGTCGGTCGCGTCGTGCTTCGTAAGCCGCGTCGACACGGAGACGGACAAGCGCCTTACCGCGATGACGGACGGTGCGGAAGCAGGCCGTACATCGGCCGCGCAGTCGCTGCTCGGCAAGGTCGCTATTGCGAATTCAAAACGTCTCTATCGCCTGTACAAGGATTCGATCGAATCGGACCGGTTCAAGGCGCTCGCTGCGGCCGGCGCCCGCCGTCAGCGCCCGCTCTGGGCGAGCACGTCGACGAAGAATCCGAAGTATCCCGACACCTACTACGTCGAAGCGCTCATCGGCGAGGACACGATCGACACGATGCCGCCCGCCACGATCGACGCGTTCCGAGATCACGGCAAGGTCGCCGCGACGCTCGACGCGGGCTACGACGAGGCGGATGCCACGATCGCGCGGCTCGAATCGCTCGGGATCTCGCTCGCCGATGTGACCGAAAAGCTCCTCGCCGACGGCCTCGTCTCGTTCGAGAAGTCGTATCAGGAGCTGTTCTCGGTCCTCGAAGACAAAGTCGCGGCGCTGTGCTAAACGCGATAGACCGGCAGCGTCTCGCGGGTTTCGACGCGTTCGACCTTCGCGGCGCGCTCACCAGGCTCGACGACGAACGGCTCGTCGCCCGCGTCTGGCAACACGATCCCGATCTTTGGAAGCCCGGCGACGCCGCACACGCGAAGGTCATCAAGAACCGCCTTGGCTGGCTCACGGTCCCCGAGACGATGGAAGCGTGTCTCGACGACATCGTGGGGTTCGCCGATTCCGTGCATCGCGACGGCATAAAGCACGCTGTCCTCATGGGCATGGGGGGCAGCAGCCTTTGCCCGATCGTGTTGCGCGAGACCTTCGGCGTGCGTTCCGGCTACCCGGAGCTCATCGTCCTCGACAGCACGTCGCCTGCCGCCGTGACGGCGGTCGAGAAGCAGATCGACGTCAAGGCGACGCTCTTCATCGACGCGAGCAAATCGGGCTCGACGCTCGAGAGCCACAGCTTCGCCGAGTACTTCCTGGCGAAGGCGACCGCGGCGTTCGGCTCGTCCGAGCAAGCGGCGAAGCGGTTCGCGTGCATCACCGACCCCGGTACGAAGTTGGCTACCGCCGGGCGTGATCGCGGCTATCGGCGCGTCTTCGAAAATCCGCCGGACATCGGCGGACGGTACTCTGCGCTCTCGTATTTCGGACTCGTTCCCGGCGCCGTCGCCGGGGTCGACGTGGCCGGCCTTCTGACGCGCGCGCTCCGTATGGCTCAGGCGTGCGCCGTCGGCGTCATGGCGGACCGCCATCCCGCGGCGACGCTCGGCACCGCGCTCGCGCAGGCGGCGTTCCATGGCAGCCGCGATAAGATCACGTTCCTCGCCTCGCCGCAGATCGCGACGATCGGCATGTGGCTCGAGCAGCTCATCGCCGAGAGCACAGGTAAGGAAGGCAAAGGTCTCATCCCGATCGCCGACGAGCCTGTGGGACCGCCCGGCGCATACGGTGACGACCGCTCGTTCGTCTCGATCAAGTGCGGCGACGACAGCGCGCATGAGGCGCTGTGCCGCTCGCTCGAGGAAGCCGGGCATCCGGTGACGCGCATCCACCTGCGCGATCCGCTCGACGTCGCGGAGGAATTCTTCCGCTGGGAATTCGCGACGGCGACCGCGGGTGCGCTGCTCGGCATCGATTCTTTCGACGAGCCGAACGTGCAAGAGAGCAAGGACAACACGAACCGGATCCTCGGCGAAGGCGTGAAAGCGGATCCTTCGCGCATCGCGCCGACCGATGAGAAGGCGCTCGCGCAGCACGTCGGTCAGCTGCGCCGAGGCGACTACCTCGCGCTCCACGCGTTCGTCATGCCGACGCAGGCCCGCACGAACGTCGTACAGCGTGCGCGTGCGGCGTTGCGCGACGCGACGAACGCCGCGACGACGTTCGGCTACGGGCCGCGCTTCCTCCATTCGACCGGCCAGCTCCACAAAGGCGGACCGAACACCGGCGTCTTCGTGCAGCTCGTCGGAACCGAGGGCGGGAGCGTCGCGATCCCGGGTGCTCCCTTCGATTTCGGCACGCTCATCGCGGCGCAATCCCTCGGCGACTTGCAGTCGCTGAAGGCTCACGGCCGCCGGGTCATCTCGATCGACCTCGGTGACGATATCGACGCCGGTCTCGGGGCGTTCGCGAAGACCGTCGACAAGATCGCACCTCACCTAGCGCCGGCGCCGTAAAACGCCGCGTATCCAGGAGAACGTTTCAATGCAGATCGCGATGATCGGCCTCGGCAAGATGGGCGCGAACATGGTCGAGCGCCTGCTCGAAGGTGGCCACTCGGTCGTCGTCTACGATCGCAGCGCCGACGCCGTCAAAGCGTCGGTCGGCAAGGGCGCTACCGGCTGCGCGTCGCTCGAAGAAGTCGTCAAGGCGCTGACGCCGCCGCGCGCCGTCTGGGTGATGGTGCCGTCGGGACCGCCGACGATCCAGACGATCGACAAGCTCGGCGATCTGCTCTCGCCCGGCGATGCGGTCATCGATGGCGGCAACTCGTATTGGAAGGATGGACAAGAGCAGGCGAAGCGGCTGAAGACCAAGGGCGTCGACCTCGTCGACGCGGGCACGTCGGGCGGTGTGTGGGGCCTGAAGGTCGGCTATTGCCTCATGGTCGGCGGCGTGGCCGCCACCTGCAAACGCCTCGAACCGATCTTCCTCACCCTCGCGCCGAAAGACGGATACCTCTATGTCGGGCCGCCGGGCGCCGGACACTTCGTCAAGATGGTCCACAACGGTATCGAGTACGCGATGCTCCAGGCGTACGGCGAAGGCTTCGAGCTCATCCGAGCGTCGGAGTTCGGCGACGGCATCGATCTCGGCAAGGTCGCCCATTTGTGGAACCAGGGCAGCGTCGTCCGCTCGTGGCTGCTCGAGCTCGCGGAGCTCGCCTTTGCGGCCGATCCGAAGCTCGACAAGATCGAGGGTTACGTCGACGACACCGGTGAGGGCCGGTGGACGGTCAAGGACTCGATCGACCTCGCGGTTCCGGCACCGACGATCGCATTATCGCTCATGATGCGATTCCGTTCGCGCCAGGAAGATTCGTTTTCGGCCAAGGTCATCGCGGCACTGCGCAACCAGTTCGGCGGCCATGCGGTCTACGCCGAACCGGCAGCCGCCGGCGACGGCAAGGCGAAGGCGTAAGGATGGCGACGACGCCCGCCGACCTCGTCAATCCGTTCCGCGAAGGGCTGAGGACCGATCGCGCGACGGCTCCATGCCAGCTCGTCATCTTCGGCGCGTCGGGCGATCTCACGAATCGCAAGCTGCTGCCCGCGATCTACAATCTCGCGCAAGCCGACCTCTTGCCGCCCTCGTTCTCGGTCATCGGCTTCGCCCGCGACTCGCTCGATGAGAAATCGTTCCGCGACAAACTGCGCAACGCGGTCGCAACGAGCGGCGACGTGCGGGTCAAAGACGATGCGGTGCTCGCGCGACTCGTCGAGCGCACGCACTACGTCGGCGGAGACTTTCACGATCCGGCCTCCTACGACCGGCTCAAGGCCGCGATCGAAAAGTACGGCAAGGAATATGCGACCGGCGGCAACCTCATCTTCTACATCGCGACGCCGGCGAGTCTGTTCGGCGACATCGTCGAGAAGCTCCACGATGCCGGACTTGCCGCCGCCGATTCCGCCGATCGCTTCGTCCGGATCATCGTCGAGAAGCCGTTCGGTCGCGACCTCGCGAGCGCGAAGCTGCTCAACGCGGAACTGCTCAAGTATCTCTCCGAAGACCAGGTCTATCGGATCGACCACTACCTGGGCAAAGAGACCGTCCAGAACATCCTCGTCCTGCGCTTCGCGAACGGCATCTTCGAGCCGATCTGGAACCGCCGCTACGTCGACCACGTGCAGATCATCGTCGCCGAGAGCCTCGGGATCGAGGGGCGAGGCAACTTCTACGAAGAGACCGGCGTGGTGCGCGACATCATCCAAAACCACGCGCTCCAGCTCTTGTCGCTCGTCGCGATGGAGCCGCCGACGACGTTCGACGCGCGCGAATTCCGCGACGAGAAGATCCGGGTCATCGAAGCCATTCGTCCGATCCCAGTCGAAGATCTTCGTGCGTCGTGCGTTCCCGGCCAGTATGGCGCGGGTTTCGTCGACGGCGACGACGTGCCGGCGTATCGCGACGAGCAGAACGTCGCCAAGGATTCGATCACCCCGACGTACGGCGCGTTTCGCTTCTTCGTCGACAACTGGCGCTGGGCAGATGTGCCCTTCTACGTCCGCAGCGGCAAGCGGTTGCCGAAGCGGCTCACAGAGATCGCGATCCAGTTCAAGCGCGCGCCGCATCTCCCGTTCCGCAAGAGCCAGGTCGACGAGCTTTCGGGGAACGTCCTGGCCTTGCGGATCCAACCCGATGAGGGGATCACGCTTCGGTTCGGCGCCAAGGTGCCGGGGCCAAGTATGCGCATCCGATCGGTCAACATGGATTTCGGCTACGGCGAGACGTTCGGCCGCGAGGATGCCTCGCCGTACGAGCGTCTCATCCTCGACTGCATGAAGGGCGATCAGACGCTGTTCGACCGGGCCGACGGCGTCGAGGCGGCGTGGGCGCTTATCGATCCCGTTCTCGCCGTGTGGCAGACCGACCGCAGCACCGTGTTTCCGAATTACGCCGCCGGCACGTGGGGACCGGCCGAGGCGGACGCGCTCATCGAGCGCGACGGCCGTCAATGGCGCAGGCTGTGAAACGCGGCGACGGCGTCGCGGCGCCGGCGTTCGATGGGCTCAAGCCGGTCGCACCCGCGCAGGTCGAGGCCGAACTGACGAAACGGCTCGCCGACAGCGGCGTGGCTGCGGGCGAAGCGCCGTCGCGCGCCTGCACGCTCAATCTCGTCGTCTACGTCGAGCGCGCGTCGGAGATCATGCAGGTCGCCGAGGCGATCCGTGCGCTCGAAGCCTCACATCCGATGCGCGTCTTGCTCGTCACGCTCGACTCGGGCGCGCCTGCAGATCGCGTGCAGACGTGGGTCGACGTCGAATGCTCCGATTGCGGCCAGGTCTGCAGCGAACAGATCGTCCTGCGCGGCAATCCGGATGCCTCGGCGAGGATCGTTTCGACCGTACTCGCGCTGCTCGTCGCCGATCTTCCGGTCGCCCTGTGGTGGCGATCGGACTCGCCATATCTCAGCCGCTTGTTCAGAGGGCTCGCACCGCTCGCCGATAAGATCGTCGTCGACTCTATCCGCTTCGGAGACGGCCCGGCGGCCCTCGATACGCTCCATCGGCTTGCTTGGAGCGATCGTCGAGCGCGCTCGGATGGACGCGACCGTGCGCGTCATCGCGCGCCGATCGCCGACATGAATTGGTACCGCATCGCGACGTGGCGTTCGACGCTGTCGGCGTGCTTCGACGATCCCGCCGTGCTCGCGTTCCTGCCGTCGATCGACAAAAGCGAGATCGAGTTTTCGCTCGGACCGCAAGGCGGCGATTCTCCGCCCTCGGCCCGGTCGCTGCTGCTCGCCGGTTGGATAGTCAGCCGCATGCCCGCGATCGCCGGCCACGGAGATCTGAGCGGCGTGCCGAGCGATTGGGCGACGCACGGCGCGATCGTCGCGCTGCGCCTGCGGTCGTCGGCATCCCGAGCGGGCGTCTCTATCGAGTGGAAGAGCGATAAGGTCGGCATCGACGCGACGGCGTTCGGCGCCGGCGGCGTTCCGATGCGGCGTTGGCGATTCGAGCCGGACCCGGAAGACGAGGCCGACCTGCTCTACAGCTGCATCGATTCGATGTCGCCCGATCCGGTGCTCGAGGCGGCGCTGGAGGTCGGATAGGCTTGGGCGCGACGCGGGTCGTCAAAGTCGCGGATCCGCTACTCCTCGCCAAGCGCGCCGCCGATGAGTTCGCGATGTCGGCCTCGGCTGCGCTGCACGAACGAGCGCGGTTCGCCGTCGCTCTTTCCGGCGGCAAGACGCCGCACGCGATGCTCGAGACGCTCGCGACTCGCACCCTCGATTGGCCGTCGATCCATTTTTTCTGGAGCGACGAGCGTTGCGTCGCCCCTGACGACCCGAGCAGCAACTACGGCATGGCGCGCAACGCACTGCTATCGAAGATCGCGGTGCCGAAGGGCAACGTCCACCGGATGCGCGGCGAGCTCGATCCTTTGGCCGGTGCGTCTGCATACGACGCCGAGCTGCGCGCGTTCTTCGGCGCGGGTGCTCCGGTCTTCGATCTCCTGTTCCTCGGCCTCGGCACGGATGGCCACACGGCATCGCTTTTTCCGGGAACCGCTGCTTTGGGAGTCACCGACGTGTGGTGCGCGGCGAACCAGGTGAGCGCGCCTGTCGCTTCGCCGTGGCGCTTGACGCTCACATATCCTGCGATCAATGCCGCGCGCCGCATCATCTTTCTCGTCGAAGGCGCGGACAAATCGGACATTCTCGCGAACGTTCTCGGGAATGAGAAGGACGTGCGGCGCTATCCCGCCCAAGGCATCGCGCCGACCGACGGTGAGCTCGTCTGGCTGGTCGACTCCGCGGCCGCCGCGAACCTCCCGGCTTCATCGCTGACCGACGGATAAGGAACTCCGTGCCTGCTAACTCGTACACGTATCCGCCGGAGCGGCTGCTCACGGGCGCAAACCTCGGCAATTGGGAGCTTTTCCTCAAGCTGACGTCGCTTTCCGACGTCGGCGGCTTGTGGAGCGCGGTCGACAACCAGATCTATTGCGGCCGCTGGGTGACGACGTTCTCCGTCGATCGCGAGCGCGCGACCGCCGTCGAGACGACGCACGCGCCGGCATATCAGGACACGACCTACCGCTGCGCCGGTCTGAACATCCGCAAGCTCGCGTTCCTCCCCGTCCGCGATGATCTGCTCCAGATCATGCACATGCCGATCGCGTTCGAGAACACGACCGACAAGCCGCTCGCGGCGACCGTCGTCTGCGACGTGCACTTCCCAGCGTTCGTCTGGCCCGGCATGTACAAGATACCTGAGATGGCCCAGCGCAACAAACGCGTCGCGCACCGAGAGATCGACGGTGTCATCGTCAGCGCCACCGTCGGCAACGACAAAGAGGTCCGCGTGTTCGGCGCCGACGCCGAGCCCGCGTCGACGAATCTCACCGATCGCGGCTTTCAACGGACGTACCGGATCGAAGTGCCGGCACGCGCGAAGGCGGCGCTCGAGATATCGATGGCGTTCAGCCATCGCGGCTACGACGACGCCATCAAGACGTATCGGCATGCACCGCGCTCGGGTGAAGCGCTCGCGAAGACCGAGGCGGAGTACGAGCGCGTCCATCGCAACGGCGTCGTACGCACGCCCGAAGCGGCGATCAATCGCGCCTTCGATTGGGCGAAGATCAACACGGTGCGCGTCGAGCACCGCTTCCCGTCCGGCTTCGGATTCACGAACGATCCTTCGCAAGACATCGTCGTCACGCGCGACGTGGCGTGGTTCGTGACGGGCTCCGACTACATCACGCCCGACTTCTCGCGCGGAATGCTCGATCTCGTCGCCGCGTTCGGCATCGAGCCCGGCGGCAAGATCACCGAGTTCATCAACGCGTGCGCCGATCCGCCGACGCGATCCGACTACGACCTCAACATCAACGACGACACCCCGCTCATCGTCGGCGCCGTCTACCACCACTTCGCGGTGACGCGCGACCGGTCGGCGCTCGACCGCGCTTGGCCGATGACGCGCAACGCGATCGAATGGATCCTCGCGCAGATGGTCGACGGGCTCGTCTTCTCCGATTCGCGCGAGTCGAACGTCTGGGGCATCTCGGGCTGGCGCAACATCATCCCGCAGGGGCAGATCTCCGGCTGGGTGACGGAGATCAACGCCGAGTGCGCGTACGCGTTGCGCTTGGGCGCGCAGCTCGCTCGCCTCATGGGTGCCGAAGCGGACGCGGAGCGCTACGCCGAGGCGTCCGATGTGCTCAAGGACGCCATCAACACGAGGCTCGTCAGCGAGAAGACCGGGCTCTATCTGCTCAACATCGATCCGGAGGGCGAGAAGCATCACGACCTGACCGGCGACCAGATCTTTCCGGTGCTCTTCGGCGTAGCGGACGAACAGCGAAGGCGCAAAGTGCTCGACCTGCTCTACACGCCCGAGTTTTGGACGCAGTTCGGCGTGCGCACCGTCGGCAAGCACCAAGACGAATACGATCCGGACTACGGCATCCAACTGCTCGGCGGCGTGTGGCCGAACCTGACCGCATGGGTCGGCTTCGGCGGCCGTTACTACTCGCCGCGCCGGCTCGCCTCGGCGCTGCGCAACATCTGGCGGATCAGCGAAGTCGATAATCCGCGCGCCTACTACAACGTCGTGCCGGGCCTCTTCCCAGAGCGCCTGTCCGGAGATTCGTTCAAGAGCCGCGGCATGGCGATGAGCCCATGGATGCCCCCGACGTATCTGTGGACCGTGTACGAAGGGCTGCTCGGCTTCGAGCCGACGATCGAGGGCTTGCGCATCAATCCGCACATCCCGGCCGACTGGTCGTGGATCGGCGCGCGCGACGTGCCGGTCATGGGCGGCCGCCTGTCGATGTTCTATCACCGCCGCCGCCTCCACGCGAACATGGCGGTCAGGTCGCGCAGCAAGATCGACGTCTACGACGAGGACGTCAGCCGCTTCATCGAATGCGACGCGCCGTTCTCCGTCGCGCTGCGTCAAGGAAAGCGCGTGGCGATCTTCATCGGCACAGCTGGCGCCGGATCGTTCACGCTGAAGATCTCGCCTCCGCTGACGTCCAGCGAAGAGACACACCGCATCTCGTTGCCCGAAGGCGGCAGCAAAGCGATCTCGCTTCGCATGGCCGGCCGCGCATCCGTCGAAGAACTCGCCGCCCGCTAGCAGATCCGGGAGCGGTCGAGATTCATCTCGACCGCCGCGGCCTTTCCTCAACGGAAATGTAATAGCCCGAGCGAAGCTCGGCTCCCGGTGTAAGGTCGTCTCCGGTCGAGCTAAAGCTCGACCTCTACATCTTCTCTTAGGTTGAGATCGCCCTACTGAGCGGCGGCGTTTATGACGAGCGTTGCGTGGACGTACGAGAGCGTGCTCTCGGCGCCTTGGTTGCCGTTGAGCTCGCCGCGCAAGAGGCCGTCGCAGCACCCGCCGGTCTCCGTGTTGGCGACTGCCAAGCCTTCGGTGTTGTTGCCGCGGAACCAGTCGTAGGCCGTGCGTGCGCGCTCGAGATAGGCGGCGTCGCCTGAGAGCGTGTACGCCGCGTGCCAGAGATCGACCATGCCGCACGCTTCGAGCGGCTGCTGGTCGTAGATCGCGCGATGCCCATCGCGGCGGTACCAGCCGTCGTTTCCGATCGCCACGAACATATCGTCCGGCTGTGTCACCGATGCGAGAAAGTCGAGCGCGGCCATGCCGGCCTTTTCGATCTTCTTGTCGCCGGTCGCGATGGCCGCGCGCAGCATCGATTCCGGCAGGCGCGCGTTACCCCAGGTCAGCGTATCCGACCACCACGGCCAGTCGGCGGTGGCGTTCGCGCGATGGGCGACGAGCATCGAAGACGCGAGGCGAAGGAACACGTCCTTCAGCCGTCCTCGAAGCGACGTTGGCAAGGCGGGTCCGGCCGCTCGCAGCGGCCACGCCGATTCCGGCGCGAGCGCCGCGCTCATGCCGAGGATCGCGTAGGCGCGTGCATGCGTGACGCGCAGCTCGTCGACGACCGGCAAAGCTCGTTCCAGCAGGCCGATCGCAGCCTCGCGCCACTCCGGAACGGTCGAGCAGCGCGCTGCCGTGCCCGCCGCCCAAATCGTGCGTCCGATCGAATCTTCCGAACCGACGACGTCGAGATACTGGCCGTCGATGTCAGCCATATTATGGAACCAGCCGTCGTCACGTTGCGCCGCAGTGACGAAAGCGGCGGCCCTATCGCCGATCTCGCGCGCGTACGCCGGTGCGTCCGAGCGGGTCATGACGTGGACCGCTGCGAGCCACGCGCGCGCGTTGTCATCGAGGCACGTACCCGATCGCAGATCCGGCGATTCGCCGCGGGCGAACTGCACGATGCCCGCCGGCGCCATAAGGCGCCGGAGGTGCTCGAGATGGACTCGCGCCTGCACGGCGACGTCGGTCGGGGTCATGCGCCTAGGCTGGCGGCCGCGATGTCGAGCCCTGCGAGCAGCGAATCGGCGAACGCCTGACGATAGCCGGCCGCGATCCGCGGCCACGTCATGCGGCGGCCGAAGCGGTACGCGGCCGACTCGAGCGATGCGCGCAGGCCCGGGTTGCGGAGCACGTCGTCGACGGTCGTCGCGAGCGCATGCGGATCGCGGAACGGCACCGTGATGCCGCGCCCATCGGCGAGCAGCTCCTTCGCGTAGAGGTATTCTGTCGCGATGACGGCTCGTCCGCAAGCCACGGCGTACGAAAGCGTGCCGCTCACCGATTGATGCGGATCGAGGGAAGTCGAGACGTAGACGTCGGTCGCGAGGAGCGCGCCGACGACCTCGTCGTCGGTCATGTAACGGTTGACGAACGAGACGCGATCGATGACGCCGAGCGCTTGCGCCCGCTCGAGCAGGCCGGTGCGGTAGCGTTCGCCTTCGTGGCGCTTCACCGACGGGTGCGTCTGTCCCCAAAGGACGTAGCGCGCTTTCGGATGGCGCTCCACGATCGCGGGCATCGCGTCGATGATCGTCTCGATGCCTTTGCCGCGGCTAAGCAGCCCGAACGTCGAAAGCACCGTGTCGTGCTCGAGGCCGAATGGACGCTTCCAGCGAGGTCCTCGAACCGGCGCGACGTCGGGGACGCCGTGCATGACGACGCATACCTTTGACGGACGGACGCCGTACCGCGCGGTGAGGATCGTCTTGCTCGCCTCTGTGAGCACCATGACGCGGTCGGCGCGATGGCATAGCTCGCGCGTGACGCGCAGCGTCGCCTCGTCGGGGTCGGGCAGCGTCGTGTGAAGCGTCAGGACGATCGGACGGTGGAGATCGCGGAGGAACGCGAGCAGATACGACCCTCGTTCTCCGCCGAACAAACCGTATTCGTGTTGGATGTTCACCACGTCGGCTGAGGAGGCGTTCGCCGATCTTGCCGCACGCGAGTACGACTCGAGGTCGTCGCGGTCGATCGTGTCCATGACGCAGCTCGGATAAAGATAGCGCTCGCCGGTGTCGTTCATAGCGATCACGTCGCTGACCAGGCCCGTCATCGCGTCGTACGCACCGCGCACGTCTTCCACGAACGTCGCGATGCCGCACTCGCGCGGCGGATACGAACCTAGGAACAGCACACGCGGATGCGCGCTGCCATTTTCCGATGCTCGGATAGTGACGTTGTCGTAAGGGCGAACGATCATGCGATCTCCATGAAGGGATGAATCAGGCGGACTGCCGTTCTTATACCCACGAATCTGGCGTCCCAATACGCTTAGTATGGGACGGGACGATGGGGCCCTAGCGCGGTCAGCGTGCTGCTGCGGGCAGCTGTTTGCCGTTGCGGCGGCCGTTATGGGATTCGACCGCCTTGATGATGGGCTTGCCGAGCGCGACGGCAAGGACATCGGAGAGATCTTCGACGTAGACGAACTTCAAGCTCTTCGCGACTTCGCGCGGAACGTCTTCGGTGACGTCCGGCTCGTTGCGTCTCGGAAGGACGATGCGCTTGATGCCGGCGCGCTTCGCACCGAGCACCTTTTCCTTGACGCCGCCGATCGGCAGCACCTGGCCGGTCAGCGTGATCTCGCCCGTCATCGCGACGCTCGCGTCGACCCGTCTGCCGGTGAATGCGGAGACGAGCGACGTCGCGATCGCGACGCCCGCGGATGGGCCGTCCTTAGGCACGGCGCCGGCGGGCACGTGGATATGCACGTCGTGTTTGTTGAAGAACTCGTCGGACAGGCCGAGTTCGGTGGAGCGGCTGCGCAGGAACGAGAGCGCGGCTTGCGCCGACTCTTTCATCACGTCGCCGAGCTGGCCGGTAAGCGTCAGCTTGCCGGTGCCCGGCATCACCGTCGACTCGACGAATAAGATGTCGCCGCCGACAGGTGTCCAGACGAGCCCGGTCGCGACGCCTTTCGCCGCCGTCCGTTTGGCGATCTCGCCGAAGTAGCGCTGTTTGCCGAGATAATCGGAGACGTTCGACCCCGTGATGCGCGCTACGAACTTCGGGTCGGACGCGACCTTGCGCGCGACCTTGCGGCAGATCGTCGCGATCTCGCGCTCGAGATTGCGCACCCCCGATTCGCGCGTGTAGTTCGCCGCGATCTCGTCGATCGCGTCGCGAGTGATCGTGCACTGCTTGGCCGTCAGGCCGTTCGCCTCGAGCTGTTTCGGCAGCAGGTACTTGCGCGCGATCGCGACCTTCTCTGCCTGCGTGTAACCCGAGAGGAAAAGGATCTCCATGCGATCGCGCAGCGGAGGCGAGATCGTGTCGAGCTGGTTGGCGGTCGCGATGAAGAGCACTTTGCTCAGGTCGAACGGCAAGTCGAGGTAGTGGTCGCGGAACGAGTTGTTCTGCTCCGGGTCGAGCACTTCGAGCAGCGCGGACGACGGATCGCCGCGGAAATCGGCGCCGACCTTGTCGATCTCGTCGATCATGATGAGCGGGTTCGCCGAGCCCGCATCGCGGATCGCGCGGATGAACGTGCCGGGCATCGCGCCGATGTACGTGCGCCGGTGACCGCGGATCTCCGCCTCGTCGCGGACGCCGCCGACCGACAAGCGTATGAACTTGCGATTCATGGCGCGCGCGATCGACTTGCCGAGCGACGTCTTGCCGACGCCGGGCGGTCCGACGAAACAGAGGATCGGTCCCGAGAGCGTGTTCTTCAGCTTGCGGACCGCGAGATATTCGAGGATGCGGTCCTTCACTTTCTCTAGGTCGTAGTGGTCCTCGTCGAGTATTTTGCGCGCTTTGGCGATGTCGAGGCTGTCTTCGGTGGTCACCGCCCACGGCAGCGTCACGAGCCAATCGAGGTACGTGCGGATGACCGAGTACTCGGGACTCGCCGAGGGGATCTTCCCGAGACGGTCGAGCTCGCGCATCGCCGCCTTGTCGGCGTCGGGCGGCATCTTCGCGGCGACGATCTTCTCGCGCAGCTCGTTGACGTCTGCTTGGGTCGGATCGGCTTCGCCGAGCTCGTCTTGGATGGCTTTGAGCTGCTGGCGCAAGTAGTACTCGCGCTGGTTCTTGTCCATCTCTTTTTGGATGTCGCTCTGGATCTTGTGGCCGAGTTCGAGCACCTCGAGCTCGCGCGTGAGGAACGCCGTGAGCATACGCAGGCGCGCGAGCGTGTCGCGTTCCTCGAGCACCATCTGCTTGTCGGACGTCTCGAGCCGCATCGTCGACGCGATGAAGTACGACAGCAGATTCGGATCGCTGATGTTGTTGACTTCGAGCTCGAGCTCTTTCGGCGCCGACGGCAAGAACGAGAGCAGTTTCGTGTACTGCGACGCGAGATTGCGCGAAAGCGCGGTCATCTCGTCGCTTTCGAGCGTGTTCTCGTCGAGCAAGTCGATCTTCGCGGCGAGGTATGGCTGCGCTTGCGTGAACTCGTCGATCTTGAACGGCACCGTTCCCGAGATGATGCAGCGCAGCGTGCCGTCCGGCACTTTGATCATCTTCTGGATGATCGCGACCGTGCCGACCGTGTAGACGTCCTCGGGACCTGGCGGCGACGCATCCTTTTCCTTGAGCGCGACGACGCCGACCGGCACGCCGTTCTTCAGCGCGTCTTCGACGAGCTTGATGCCGTGCTGTTTGGTCACCGCGAGCGGCATGACGGTGTTCGGGAAGAGCACGGCTTCCTGCAGCGGCAGGATCGCGAGCTCCGACGGGATGCTGCTCGTCTCGCGCACGTTCTCAGCCATCACGCGCGACCTCGGACGACCATGCGGATCTCCGTGCGGTCGATCGGCAGCAGGCGCGACCCGTCTGCGACCGGCAGCTTGACCGTGAGGATGCCGTCGTGGTACTCCGCCTTGGCGGCATCGACGACGACCGGCGACGGCAGCTGGACCTTCTTCAAGAAGTAACCGTACTCGATCTCTTTTCGGACGACGCTCTCGGTGCGCCTGACGTCGAGGTCGCGCTTTCCGGCGAGGTATAGGTTGGCGCCCTCGACGACGAGCTTGATGTTCTCGCGCGAAACCCCGGCGAGTTCGACGCGCACGACGATCGTACGGCCGCGGTCGGTCACGAAAACGTCGCAGTTAGGGTTGAACGATCCGCGACGGGCGTGGCTCGTTATAGGCAGGCTGAGTTCGGCGAAGAGACGGTCGAACTCGCGGAAAAGCTCGTCTGGATACATCGAAGCAACAGACTTCGACGCGGGACAGCCCACTTCCGCCGAGCTTCGCTCGGCCGGTCGAGATAAATCTCGACCGCTCCCCGGTTTTCTGAAAGTTATGGTGGCGGGAGGTATCGCCCGTAAAGAAAGGATTCGCCGTCGAAGTCGAGCACCCAGGCCGACCCTTTCTCCCAACGCGCATCGCTTTCCACGGCGAGACCTTGATCGACGAGGCGAGTCAAGACGTCGCCGACGACGTCGCCGTGCGTGCAGACGACCGTCGGCGGGTCCGCATGCGAAGAGATATAGTCGAGCACGTCGTCGCCATCGCTGCCTTCGACGAGTGCATCGACGCGTTCGACCGTCAAGCCTCGCTGTTTCGCGAGCGGCTCCACGGTCTCGACGCAGCGCGCTGCGGGGCTCGACGCGATTCGAGCGATCGAGAAAGCGGCGAGCCGGTCGACGAGCGCGTCCGCCTGGCGCTTGCCGCTTTTCGAGAGCGGCCGCGATTCATCCGGACCTTCCCACTGCGCGCGGCTGCCGGCCTTCGCGTGGCGCACGAGATAGATCGCTCCCGAAGTGCGGCCTCGCATCGTGACTTTGCCCTCGCGGCCGCCGGGTACAGCGTCTTCGCCATGACCTTCGAGGCCTTCGAGCAGCAGCTGGCGATCGTGGTGATACGAGAGGATGTCACCGGCTTCGGCGACGTGCACCCAGCGGAGCTGATCGACTTCTTTGGTCGCCTTGAAGTGCCCGTCGAGCGCACGCATCACCCAGTAGTGGACGATCTTCTGACGACCTTTGTGATCCTTATACTTCGTCGAGCCGAGAGCGCGCTCGAGCCGGCAGCGCATGCCGGTCTCTTCCTCGACTTCGCGAAGGGCCGTGTGCTCCTCGCGTTCGCCCGCTTGAAGTTTGCCTTTCGGCAATGTCCAGTCGTCATAGGAAGGCCGATGCACGACTGCGACCTCGAGCGAACCGTCGGGTCGCGAGCGCACGACGACGCCGCCCGCCGCTCTGACGACGCCGTTCACCGCCATGCCGGCAACTCCGCCGCGCTGACCTTCTGCCAGGCGGGCTCCCATTCGGCGCGTGCGCGGGAGACCGCTTCGATCTCGAGCGCGAGCATCGCGTTCGCAGCCAGCGCCAGCTCGCGGCGCGAACGCAGGCGACGCAGAAGCCTGCAGGCGAAGACCGCGTCGTTCAGCTCGCCGAGCACATCCTGCAGTCGTTCTGCGGCTTTGGCAACGGTCTTTGTTCGCGCGCCCGCGACGAATCCGACTGCCTCCGCCG
Source organism: Candidatus Eremiobacteraceae bacterium (assembly GCA_035710745.1). Taxonomy (NCBI): domain Bacteria; kingdom Bacillati; phylum Vulcanimicrobiota; class Vulcanimicrobiia; order Candidatus Eremiobacterales; family Candidatus Eremiobacteraceae; species Candidatus Eremiobacteraceae bacterium. Next base: position 44,898 of record DASTCX010000004.1, read on the forward strand.
CGTAGCGCAAACGCTTGGCGAGGATGCGGATCCGATGCAGTTTCGCGAAGGCCGGTCGCGCCGGCAGACTTTCGACCGCATTCCTGATCCGCTTCTTGCGTCGCTTCATGATGGGCGGAAGCGCTTGCGAAGCGGTCAGGCGAGCGGCGAGCGTGAGTCGCGGCGATCGGGCCGCGAGTTCGAGCCGCGCGCGCAAACGCGCGTAGCGGGCCGATCGCAGCGCCTCTACCATTCGAGCGCGCGCGGCCGAACGCGCTTTGCGGGCGGCGGCAATCAGCGCAGCGACGTTCGGGTCGCCGGCACCCCCGGATCGCGCAGCCGCAGCGCGAAGTCTCGAAAGGAAGACGTCATGATCACGCACCGCACCCAACTCGCCCCCAAGCCATCGAAGCTCCTGCCGGAGCTTGCCGCTCCATCGGGCATCGACGAGTTCGCGAAAGGTCCGCAAGTCGGAGCGCAGCCGCCGGACGGCGACTCGAGCTTGGTGGACCGGCTCGATGCCGCGACCCGAGATCGCCCCTGATTCGTTCTCGAGCAGACGCTTCACCGACGCCGCAATCGCACGCCGGACGGCGAGACCGGCCATCGGCGTTCGCGGCGACGGCTCAGCCTGCGGCTTCAACGTGCGCCTGCGACCGCGCGAGCGCGAGCTCTTGGAGCACGCGCTGCGGATGGCGACGCGCGCCGCCCGTTCCGTCGTATCGCCACGTGCCATCCGGCCCGAGATGCCATGCCTCGCAGTCGTCGCTCAGCTCGATGTCGAGCACTTCGCTCAGGCGCTGCTGCAGGGCCGGGTCGGTGACGGGGGCTGCGGCTTCGACGCGGCGGTCAAGATTGCGCGGCATGAGGTCCGCCGAGCCGATGAGGTACACCGCTTCTCGCGAGTCCTTACCGAAGCGGAAGATCCGCGAGTGCTCGAGATACCGTCCGACGATGGACCGCACTTTGATGCGTTCGGATAGGTTCGGCACACCCGGCTGGAGGCAGCAGATGCTGCGGACGATGAGGTCGACGTCGACGCCGGCGTTGCTCGCGGCGTAGAGCGCGTTGATGATCTCGGCATCGACGAGGTTATTCACCTTCATCGTGATCCGGCCGCCCTCGCGTCTTTCCATCTGCGAACGGATGAGACCGAGGATCGCCGTCCGCATGCCGACCGGCGCGACGACGAGCTTGCGGTACGCGCTTTGCTTGCTGTAGCCGGTGAGGAAGTTGAAGAGGTCCGTCAGATCCGAGCCGATGTCGGCGTCGCACGAGAGCAAGCCGACATCTTCGTAGAGCGCTGCCGTCGTCGGGTTGTAGTTGCCCGTGCCGACGTGGCTGTACCGCCTGATCCCGTCTTCGTCGCGGCGCACGACGAGCGCGCACTTCGCATGCGTCTTTAGGCCGACGATGCCGTAGACGACGTGGACGCCCGCTTCTTCGAGAGCGCGGGCCCACGCGATGTTCGTCTCTTCGTCGAACCGCGCCGTCACCTCGACGACCGCGACGACTTGCTTGCCGGACTCCGCCGCGCGCATGAGCGAGCGCGCGATCGCGCTATCGGGAGTCGAGGTGCGGTATACGGTCTGTTTGATCGCGAGAACGGCCGGGTCCATCGACGCCTGCTCGATGAACGCCTCGACCGAGGTCGAGAACGAATCGTATGGATGGTGGACGAGGATATCGCCGGCGCGAAGCGCGCGGAAGAGATCCGTTCGCGCGCCGGCTTCCGGCGGCGCGAGCCGAGTCTGCGTCATCGGCATCCACGGTTCGTACTTGAGATCCGGACGTCGCAGCTTGACGAGCTCCGCAAGACCCGTCAGGTCGAGCAGACCGTCGATCTCGTAGACGTCGTCGTTTGCGAGCTCGAGTTCGTCGAGCAGCAGCGTGCGGACGTCCGCCGGCATCGCCGCGTCCGTCTCGAGGCGAACGGCGCGCGGCGACCTGCGTCGCAGGCGAAGGGCGGTCTCCACCGCGACGAGCAGATCTTCGATGTCGTCTTCGTTGAGCGTGAAGTCGGTGTTGCGCGTGATGCGAAACGCGTGACGCGAGAATACCTTCATCCCCGGGAAGAGCGTCGCGAGATGCGCAGCGATGATCTGTTCGAGCGCTACGAACGCGCCGGAGTCGGGGATCGCGACGAATCGCGGCAGCAGCGGCGGCACCTTCACGCGCGCGATGCGCGGTTCGTCGCTCGATGGATCGCCCACGACGGCCGCGAGATTGAGCGATAGGTTCGAGATGAACGGGAACGGATGTGCGGGATCGACTGCGAGCGGCGTGAGCACGGGGAATAGCCGTTCTTCGAAGAAGCCGTCGAGGTACGCGATCTCTTCGTGCGACAACGCGTCGTAGTCGACTAGACGGATGCCTTCGGCGCGCAGGCTTGGGACGATGTCGGTGGCGAAAGCACGCATTTGGCGGGCGACCATGTCCTGCACGCGGACGCGGATGGTGTCAAGAACCTCTGTGGTCGCGAGGCCGTCCGGTGCGGTCGACGCCAGCCCGGCTCCGAGTTGCTCTTTGAGGCCCGCGACGCGGATCTGGAAGAACTCATCGAGGTTTCGGCTGAAGATCGCGAGGAAATTGACGCGCTCGAGCAGCGGCACGGTCGGGTCTTCCGCGAGGGCGAGGACGCGGCAGTTGAAGTCCAACCACGACAGCTCGCGATTCAAAAAATTGTTCACGGGACCCGATGTCTTGGGCGCGTGACGGGCGCCACTCCTTGGCGAGGTGGTTTTCTTAATCATTTCTCAACCGTGCCGCGGCTACGATGGTGGTGCGCCCTGACCGGGTCGATATACCGTATCAGGAGAGTGGCATGAGTTCGAGCCTCGTGATCACGGCGGCCGATAGGACCGGCAGGTGGTATCTCGTGCCGGGGTCTTCCAATTCGTACGATTTGACCGTCGCGAACGAGTCGGATCACGCCGTGCTGTGCAAGCTGACGCTCGACGAGCCGACTGACGCCGGCGCGGTCACTCCATCGTCGCTCACGCTCAAGGGCGGCGAGTCTCGAAACGTGTCCGTCGCATTCAAGCCGGAGTGGCTGACGCTTCGCGATCGCAAGGCGGTCGTCACCGCGCGCGACGCGGCGGGCACCGTCATCGCGACGTTCGTCAGCGATCTCGTCGCCGCCACCGCAACCGACTGCAGCGTCTCGCTCGCGTGGAAAGATGAGATCGGCGGCGACGGCGGTCTGCGCGGCTTCATGCTCTCGTGCGCCGTGCGGAGCATCAGCTCGATGCCCGGCGTCTTCGAACCCGAGTTCACACCGCACCCGTCGCTCCATTTTCCGGAGAAGCAGCGCATCTCGCTCGGCCCCGGCGAGTCGTCGACGTTCGACGTGCCGATCATCTGGAATCGTTCGTCGCGTGATCCGGAAGGTTGGAACCATCCGCGCTCGATCGAAGTCGCCGTGCCGGTGACACACGGACGCCGCTCGGCGACGGCTCCCTGGGATCTCGTCCAACACCACATCGAGCCGTATCTCACCGATGCGGACAAATCGCCCCTCATCGCGCGCCGTCCGCCGCCGCCGAAGTTCACGCAGCCCGGCGGCGCGCCGGCGATGTCGCCGCTTGCCGCGACGCAGTTACCCGAGCCCTTGCCCGCAGCGCCGGCTACCGGATCGCACAACGCGCGCATCGAGCAGGCCGAGATGGAAGCAGGGGTCGTCGCATCACCACGCAGCGCGCAGCCTGCCGGTCATGATACACACCCAGCGCAGCCCGCCCAAGTTCCGCCGTCGCACGCGCGGCCCGTCGATCGGGAGACAATCGCGATCTCGCCGAGCACGCTGCTCCTCATCGCGCTTGCGGTGAGTGCGATCGCCATCGCGCTCGTCTGGATCATGCGGACGTCGCCCGGCACTTCGGCGGTCTCGACCGCTCCGGTGCCGATCGCGTCGAAGGCGATCCCGAGCGGGCCGCCCGTTCACAGGCCTAAGGCGCGGCCGAAGAAGCCATCTTCGCATGCGACGACCGCTTCGGTCGCCGGCACGGTGCAAAACGATTCGACCACGACCGTGCCTTCGCAAGGCGCCGCGACGACATCGAGCGCGACGAGCGCTCCGCAGTCGCACGAGCCGCCGGCACAGACGCAGCGCGCCTCTGCCCCCCGCGTCTCGCCGCTCGATCGATCCGCGCTTGTCCAACTAGGCGACGTCGGCGCCGAGTACATGCGCGGCGGACGTCAGGTGCACGTCTTTTGGAGTTCGTACGCGCAGGCGCGCGCGCAGATCCAGCTGCTCGACGATCGGAGCACGCTCGTCGCGCAGACAGTCGTCGGCCGCCGCGAAGCAGCGCTGCTCTCGCTGCCCCGCAACTATCGCGGCTCGCTCTACATCCAGGTGACCGCGATCGGCTACGACGGCACGCGCGTCGTCAGCACGACCTCGCTGGGACCCCCTTAGTCCTGCGGAAGGCCTTGCATGTCGTTTGACCCGACCGCGCAGTACGCGCTTGCGTATGCGCTGACGACGACCGCCGGATTGCGCGGATTTTTGACGATGCTCGTCGCCTCGGTCGCCGTCCATCTCGGCTGGATCCATCCGAGCGCGACGTTCGCATGGCTCGGGTCGGACACGGCGACCATCGTCCTCGCGGTCTTCGCAGTGCTTGAGATGCTCGCGGACAAGTTCCCCGGCGTCGATCACGCGATGCAGGCCGTGTATTTCGTCGCGAGACCCGTCGCCGCCGCGATCCTCGTCGGCGCGACTGTCCACCCGTCGAACAGCGCGGAGCTCTACGCGATGATGGCGGCCGGCGGCCTCAACGCGCTCATCGTCCACGGGTCGGCATCGACCGCGCGAGTCGCATCGACCGTGACGACGGCCGGGCTCGGCAATACCGCGCTCAGCTTCCTCGAAGACGGCGTGACCGCGGGCGGATTGTTCCTCGCGTTCTTCAAGCCGATCGCCGCCGCGATCGTCGCTCTCGCGTTCGTCGTCTTCCTCGTCGTCGTGGCGCGCGGCACCGTCGCCCGCGTCCGCGCGCTCGCCCCCCGCCGCGACCGCTAACGTCAAAGGACCAGGGAGCGGTCGAGATTTATCTCGACCGGCCGAGCGAAGCTCGGCCTAGCGCGCCTCGTGCCGGAGCGCTTTGATGGCGGCCGCGTAGAGGGCTGCGATGGTCCAGCCGATCGCCGAGGCGATCATCGCGTCGCGTGCGCCGTACACTTGCGCGATCCATCCGCCGATGAGCGTCCCCGGCACGAGCCCGATGAGCGCGATGAGACGCACGGACGCCGAGACGCGACCGACCTTGTCCTCGGGCGCGACGCGCATGCGCCACGCGACGATCTGCGCGATCTCGAACGAGCCGCACGCGCTTGCGCACGCGAAGAACGTGACCCCGAACCACAGCTCGTGCGCGAAGACGACCGGTAAGAATATGAAGGCGTCTATCGCGTACGCGGTTATGAGCGCCTTGCCGAACGGCCAACGCATGCCGTAACGGCCGGCGATCAGCGACCCGACCACCGAGCCTGCGGCGATGACGCCGAACGCGAGCCCGACCTGCTGCGTCGAAGCGCCGAGATCGCGCTCCAAGAACGGGATGATCACGGCGAACGCCATGATGCCGAAGAAGTTGAGCGCTCCGCTGAGCATTGCGACGGCGCGCATCGCGTCGTCCGCCAGCACGATGCGGAACCCCTCGGCGACGTCCGCAACGAGCTCTCGCACCGTAGGCATCCGACCCGGTACGTCTGGACCGAGCGTCGGTAACACGTAGAGCGACAGCTGCGACGTTAGGTACGTGAACGCGTTGATCGCTAACTCGGGCAGCGGACCGACGAGCGCGAACAGCGCGCCGCCGATGGGCGGCACGATGAGGTTCGCTCCTTGCTCGGCGGCGATGAGCGCTGCGACGGCCGGCGACGCGCGATCCTTGCCGAGCAAGAATGGAATGCTCGGCGATTGTCCGCCGATGAAGAACGCTGCGCATGTGGCGATGATCGCGATGCCGGCGTACAGCCACGGCAACGTCAGCACGCCGCGCGCGTACGCGAGCGCGAACAGCGCGAGGACCAAGAAGCGGATGAAATCGCAGAGCAGCATCATCCGGCGCCGGTCGAGCCGGTCGGCGAGCGCGCCGCCGATCGGGCCGAACAGCGCGAACGGGAGGAACTCGAGCGCGTACGAGACCCCGAGCGACAGCGGGGAGCCGGTCAGGTGATAGACGAGCAGCGGGATCGCGAGCGTGCGCAGGCCATCTCCGACGTAGCTGAGCGCTTGGCCGGCGTAGAACAGGCTGAACGTGCGAGACGCGAAGATGCCCTGAGCGCGGGCGACGGTTGACATCGGAGAAACCCCTCGGTAGTGCGGATGCGAAAGGTCGACCCGATTAGGCCGACCGATGAATCTGATGCGTGCGCTAGATCGCGCTACGCCGTGAGAGGGGTCTCCATAATAGTTGCGATGTTCGCGCGCCTAAGCTTGCTTCCTTTTGTGGGACGAAGCAGCGCGATGTGATGCAGTACAATGTGTGGTGCCGAGCTGCGCTCCGCATACCACATCAGCGCATCGTGACTTGGATGTCGCCGCTCGCGGTCTCGAGCTGTACCGCCGCGCCGCCGCTGCCGACCTGCGCGTGCACGGTCGCTCCGGAATCGCGTTCTTGGATCGGCACCCGGAGATTGCTGTCCATCGAACCCGAACTGGTCGACGCGTCGATCGAGAAGCCGGCACCGCGCGGGACCGTGATCGAAACGTCGCCGCTTGCGCTTTTGATCCGTACCTCGTGGATGTGCGTCAGACTGTCGAAGGCGGCGTCGACGCTGCCGGAATCCGACACGAGCGACGTGTCGTTCGTGAGATTCTCCGCGTTGATGTCACCCGACGAATCGTATGCGGCTACGGACGACGCGACGTTCGACATGCTGATGTCGCCGCTCCGCGTCTTGGCATAGACTTGACCGCCGATGTCATGTATCTCGAGGTCGCCGCTCATCGCGTCGATATGCACAGGTCCTGCGATGCTGCGCACGTCGACGTCGCCGCTCGCAGTCGATACCGTGACGTGTGCGCCGGCCGGTACCCGCAGTTCGTACGATACGCCGCAGTTGTCGCAATCCGTCCGAGCGTTCTCCGAGACCGACACGTGATCGGAGGTCGCGTCGACCGTCGAATCGATGCGCGCGAAATCGCCGCTCGACCAAGCGGTCTTCTTCGTCACGACCTCGACTTTGCTCGAATTCCAACCTTTGATGCTGACGTCGGCGTCCGTCGCGTCGACGGCGATCTGCGCGTCAGAGTCGACGTCGTACGTCTTCGTGTCGGTCTGCGTCTGCATGGGCCATGCGCCGGCCCGCGCGACAAGCGCGCTAAGAGCGACGGCAGCAACGGCCACGATCGCGATGGCTTTCATGGCTTTGCGTACGCCTCCACCAGCGCGAATGTTTCACCCCTGGCGTCCCGCGACCCGCGCGCAACGGTGCGAACGGCCGCGTCCGTCGAGACCGCGGCGGTCGAGACCGCGGCGGTCGACCGTAAAGGTCGACCGCTCCAAAGAAGAAGGGCCCGAGCGGTCTGCTCAGGCCCCGTCACGTGTAGGTGGGCTCGGGCCCACTACATCATGTCGTATCCGCCCATCCCGCCGCCGCCGGGCGGCATGCCGCCGCCGTTCTTCTTCTCTTCCGGCTTGTCGGAGACGAGCGTCTCTGTGGTGAGGAGCAGCGCCGCGATCGAGGCGGCGTTTTCAAGCGCCGAACGCGTCACCTTGAGCGGGTCGACGATGCCCTTCTTGAACATGTCGCCATACTCGCCGGTGAGGGCGTCGAACCCGTGGTTCGCTTCGAGCGACTTGACCTTCTGGACGACGACCGAGCCCTCATGGCCCGCGTTCTGCGCGATCTGCCGGAGCGGCTCTTCGAGCGCGCGCCGGACGATGTTGATCCCGACCTGTTCGTCGGACGGGTGACCGTTCTTCGGCGTCTCGAGCGTCTTCAGCGCGTGCACGAGCGCCGCGCCGCCGCCGGGAAGCATGCCTTCCTCAACCGCTGAGCGCGCGGTCGAGACGGCGTCTTCCATGCGATGCTTCTTCTCTTTGAGCTCCGTCTCGGTCGCCGCGCCGACTTGGATGACCGCGACGCCGCCCGACAGCTTGGCGAGGCGCTCTTGGAGCTTCTCGCGGTCGAAGTCGGAATCGGTATCTTCGATCTGGCGCTTGATCTGCTCGATGCGGCCCTTGATCTCGTCCTTCTTGCCGGCGCCGTCGACGATCGTCGTCTCTTCCTTCGTGATCTTGACCGTCCGCGCTTTGCCGAGCTCGTTGATCGTGACCTTGTCGAGCTTGAGGCCGAGCTCTTCGGAGATGACCGTGCCGCCCGTGAGGATGGCGATGTCCTTGAGCATCTCTTTGCGGCGATCGCCGAAGCCTGGCGCCTTCACCGCGACGCACGTGAACGTGCCGCGCAGCTTGTTGACGACGAGCGTCGCGAGCGCTTCACCCTCGACATCTTCTGCGATGATGACGAGCGGCTTTTGGACCTGGACGACCTTCTCGAGGAGCGGCAGGATGTCGGCGATCGCCGAGACCTTGCGCTCCGTGATGAGCAGGTACGGATCGGATAGGGTCGCTTCCATGCGCTCCGGGTCCGTCACCATGTACGGCGAGATGTAGCCCTTGTCGAACTGCATGCCTTCCTTCAGTTCGAGCTCGGTCTTCGTCGTGCGCGACTCTTCGACGGTGATGACGCCGTCCTTGGTGACCTTGTCCATCGCGTCGGCGACGATGTCGCCGATCGAGCGGTCGTTCGCCGAGATCGACGCGACGCGCGCGATGTCTTCTTTGGTCTCGACCGGATGCTTCATCTTCTTGAGCGCCTCGACGACCTTGTCGACGGCGGTCTCGATGCCGCGCTTGATCGCGAGCGGGTCGGAACCCGCGGCGACGTTGCGGAGGCCTTCACGGAAGATCGCTTGGGCGAGGACGGTCGCGGTCGTCGTGCCGTCGCCGACGGTGTCGTTCGTCTTCGACGCGACTTCCTTGATGAGCTGCGCGCCCATGTTCTCGAAGTGATTCGGAAGCTCGATCTCCTTCGCGACGGTGACGCCGTCGTTGGTGATCGTGGGCGAGCCGAACTTCTTGTCGATGACGACGTTGCGGCCTTTCGGGCCGAGCGTGACCTTGACGGCGTCGGCGAGCTGGTTCGCGCCGCGCTCTAAGGCGCGCCGCGCATGCTCGTCGAACAGCAATTCTTTGGCAGCCATGTGTGTTCGATTGCTCCTTAACGATTGACGATCGCGAGAACGTCTTTTTCGCTGATGATGAGGTACTCTTTGCCTTCGATCTTGATCTCCGACCCCGAGTACTTCGAGTAGATGACGCGGTCGCCGGCCTTCACATCCATTTTGATGATCTCGCCTTTGTCGGTCTTGCGGCCGGGCCCGACCGAGAGGATGATGCCTTCCTGCGGCTTCTCTTTGGCCGTGTCGGGAAGGATGACGCCGCCTGCGGACGTCGGCGCTTGCTCGACGCTCTCGATGACGACGCGATCACCGAGCGGTTTGATATCGACTTTCGTCGCGGTTGGCACGGGATTGAACCCTCCTTATGTGTCGGTGACGACGCTGATAGCGCCGGCGGGGCCGGCGACGCGGCGAAACGAACAATTGCTTCTCGGAAATGCCGCCCCGGACGGGGCGTTTTTCGCGTTAGCAGTCTTGGCACTTGAGTGCTAGGGGAATTATAGCCTTTGCGTGCCCCTTTGACAAGAGGGTCCTGCGGCGGAGGTCGGATGCTCGCGTGACGGGCTCGAAAACCCGGCCCTGGCTGGAGGTCAGCCCGAACACGCTTCTCGCCAACGCTCGCGCCCTCGCGGCTCGAGTCGCCCCTTCGGCGCTCTGCGCCGTCGTCAAGTCGAACGCTTACGGGCACGGCCTTGTCCCGGTCGGCAAAGCGCTGTCCGAGGCCGGAATCGGCGGACTGCGACTCGGCGTCTTCACCCCGGCCGAGGCGTTCGAGTTGCGCGAGGCCGGCGTGGCCGCGCCCCTCATCGTCCTAGGCCCGCAGGAAGACGCCGACATCGAGCGGTTGTCGGGGCTCGCCGTCGAGCTCGCGCTTACGGACGATCTCGACGCGAGCCGCTACCGCAAGGGCGCGGCCGTCCACGTCAAGATCGACACGGGCGTCGGGCGCTTCGGCGGCACGGCCACCGGCGCGCGCAACACGATCGAACTGTGCGAATCCGCGGGCGTGCGGATCGCCGGCGTCTACTCGCACCTCGCGAATGCTGAAGACCTCGATGAGCGATTCACGACGTCGCAGCTCGAGCGGCTTCTCGCGGTGCGAGCGCCCGCGGGGGCGCTGCGGCATATCGCCGCGAGCGCGGCTGCCATCATGTGGCCGGCGACGCGGCTCGACATGGTGCGCTGCGGCATCGCGTTGTACGGTTACTGGCCCTCGGAGGCGGTGCGCACCGTCGATTCCGCGCGCGGCCTCACGATCGAGCATGCGTTGCGCTGGTTCGCACCGGTCGTGCAAGTGCGCGACGTGCCCGAAGGCACGACGGTCGGTTACGGGTGCGAGTTCGTCGCCAAACGCCCGAGCTCGATCGCCGTGCTGCCTCTGGGTTATGCCGACGGACTTCCTCGTGCCGCGGGCAACGGCGCGCTGAAGGTCCGCTTCGGCAATGCGAGCGCTCCGATCGCCGGCCGCATCTGCATGAACGCGTGCATGGTGGACGTCACCGACGTGCAGCCCCAAGTCGTGCGCGGCGACGTCGCGGAGCTCGACATCGATGACGTCGCACAAGCCGCCGGCACGATCGCCTACGAAGTATTAGCCCGCCTTCCTGAATCGCTCGACCGCGTCTACGTGTGACAGGCCGGGGCTGCCGGCTTAACTGAAAATTTGCGCGAGCGGGGGTCACGGGAGCGCTGCCGAATCATCAGGGTTAGGGCACACCTTCCCCATCGGGTGATCGCCATGCGCCGCACCTGCATCCCCATCGTCGCGCTGTTCGCGCTCGCGCTTTTCGCGTGCCCGGCCTTCGCCGACGCACCCACGATCATCGTCGACGGCTATACGGTGCAGACCGACGTGCCGCCGGTCGTCATCGACGGCCACGTCCTCGTTCCGCTGCGCGGCGTCTTCGAGCGCTTCGGCGCACGCGTCGATTACGACGCGACTGACAATGCCGCGATCGCCCAGCGCGACGGAACAACCGTGAAGGTCGTCGTCGATGATCCAGTCGGATGGGTGAACGGCGCGCGCGTCGCGCTCGAGACGCCGCCGCGCGAGATCGCGGGCCGAGTCGAGGTGCCGCTCCGTTTCGTCGCTCAAGCGCTCGGTGTGTCGGTCGACTACGACGCGTCGTCGAACGAAGTCGTCATCGTCAGCGGCGCGAGTCCGGGCAACTTCGTCGCGGCGGGTCCGGGAACACCGCCGTACGCGTCCACATCGCTGGCTTCTAATTACGGTGCATCGGGTACGACCGGCACCGCGCCGACGGTCGAGGGCCAGCAGCCATCGCCGAACGCGCTCATCGGCACGGACTATCCGCAGATCTACGCTCGCCTCGGCGGCGGCTCGTCCGCGGTCGATCCGGCGACGGTACGCGTCGTCGTCGACGGCGTCGACGTGACCGATCAGTCGACGGTATCGTCAGCCTATATCGCCTACACGCCGACGGATCAGATGACCGGCGGCACGCATACGGTCGATGTCAGCGGTCAATCCGACGACGGCACGCCGTTCGACTCGCAGTGGTCGTTCAGGATACAATCGTATTCGTCGACGGACTACGTCTCGTCCGTCGTCGGCTACAACGCGCCGATGTTCGGCTATTCGCGTTTCGGATTCTTCCCGCCCGGCTTCTCGGTGTTCGCGCCGGGCCCGCAGTTCTTCGTCTTCGGTCAGCCGATCGTGTTCGTGTTCTTCAGCCCGTTCTTCCCGAACGGTACCGGCTTCTTCTCGCTCTCCGGCGTGCCGGGTCAATTCGTCATGACGCCGTGGCTCGGCTGCCCAGGTTTCTTCTGGGGATCGTTCAGCGTGCCGCAAGGCGTGTTGTCACCGAATGCCGTCGTCGCCGCACACTTCACGACCTCGGATGGACGCTCAGTCATCGCGCACGCGACCGCCCCGCTGCATATCGACGGCACGCGCAAGACGCTGCCCGCATCGCTGCATTTCGCGGTGCGCAGCCAACTCGTCAACCGTCCGATGACGCCGCGTTCGTTGGTCGCGTTCAACCGCGTCGAGCGCGCGACTATCATCTCGCGCCGTTCTGCGATGACGGTGCTGCACGGCGTTCGTGTGCCCGTTCGGACGATGATGCCAGTCGCGCGCCGCAGTCAGCCTCGCATCACGACCATACCGCGCATGCTTCCGCCGCAGCCTGCGCTCGTCGGACGTCCGATGATCCCGATCGGTCACCCGATCGTGATGCCGCCGCCGACGCCGGTCGTGATCCCTCGAGTGCCGGCGCCGGTCGTCATCCCGCGCAAACCTCCGCAATAGCGGAATCGAAAACAGATGGAGCGGCCGACCTTTACGGTCGCAAGGGAGCGGTCGAGATTTATCTCGACCGCCGCGGTCTCGCGGATCTAATTTGATTCGGTAAACTACGTATAGGCTGACGCGCTCACGTGATCGAGCAGCCAAATACCGCCGGTGCCGGTCAGTTGGGTGCCGCAAAAGGGGCACGTCGCAGCGCCGGCCGCGGTCGGCGCGCCGCACGACGGGCAATGGGTCGCTCCGCCGGCGCCCGCGCTCTTCGGGGTCGTCGTACCCGGCGGTCGAACGAATGTCACGAATTCGGTGAAGTAGTCCGACTGCGGGTTCCCCACCGCAGCCGCGCCCGTTTTGATATCTTGGGTGAAGCGTACGCCGGTAGAGACGACCCGCACGACGATCGCTTGTCTTAGGCCATCGAGCATGACGTTGATGATCGCAGAGCTGACCATCTTCGTATCGCGCACGACTCGGCGCAGTCCGGCGCTCTTCCAGTTGGCGACGTGCGCGCGATACGCAGCGACGCACTGTGGCGTCGCGATCGCGGTCATGCCGTCAGCGTTCATGTCCGCGTCGCACGCGAGGTACGTCTGATAAGAGGCAGCGGCTTGCGCGAGAAACTGCAGGTCGTTGAAATCCGGATCGATCTGCTGAAGTCCTGTGACTTCATCGTGCACTCGATCCTGGATCGACGGGGGTGGCGCAACGGTCCACGCCTGAGCGGTCGGCGAGAAATCAGGATCGAGTTTGGCCGGATCCTTGAAGAACCACGTGTGTTGCCCGTCGGATGATCGTTCGGTGACGAATTTATAGATCGCGATCACGGCCAGAAGGATTAACCGAATGAGACTGCCCATGACCTACGGCTACGTGTACGCTGATGCGCTGACGTGATCGAGCAGCCAGGTACCGCCGGTGCCGGTCAACTGCGTGCCGCAGAACGGGCACTTCGCTGCCCCAGCGGTGGTCGGCGCGCCGCACGAGGGGCAATGGGTCGCGCCGCCGGTGCCTGCGCTCTTCGGCGTCGTCGTTCCCGGCGGGCGGACGAAGGTGACGAAATCCGAGAACGTCGTCGAGCTCGCGCTGCCGTCGGTCGCGACGCCCGAATCTGCATCTTGGGTGAAGCGGACGCCGGATGTCGAAAACCGGACGATGACCGCCTGGCGGGTGCCGTCGACTGAGACTTTTATGATCGCAGAACCGATCGTCGTCATGTCGCGAACGACGCGACGCAGCCCGGCCGCGCGCCAATCGGCAACCTCCTTTCGATAGCAGTCGGCGAATGCCGGCGTCGCCACCGCTGCGAGTGCGTCGGGGTCCATCGCGCCGTCGGCCGCGACGTACGCGTTATACTGGGCGGTCGCCATCGAGAGGAACTCGATCTCGTTGAAATCCGGATCGATCTGCTGGAGCGTCGCGACCTCGTCATGCGTGCGCTGGGCGCCGGTCGGTTGCGGCATCATCGACGTGTCGATCGGCAGCGGGGTCGTAACGATCGTATCGCCGCTGATGCTGTCCGAGGTCCAGATCGTCATGCGCGGGTTGCTCTGCGTGTCGAGCTTGAAGAGCATGTTGAGGACGTCGCCGACGAAGCGGAAGACATCGCCCATGAAATCCGAGCCGCCCGGCATTTACGCCCCTCGCAGACTGCCGGCGTCGCGGCCCCACTCGAGGCCGTCGCGCCATGCCTCCAATATATCGGCAGCTTCTGCCGGAGTCTGCGCGAACGCGTCGGGCTCGCGCGTGCCGAACGCGTCTTCGGTGATCGGGCGCCAGAGCGCCGCGATGGAGCGGACGCCGGCGCCGTCCGCCGCTTCGACGTCGAGCGGCGAGTCGCCGACGTAGGCCGTCTCAGCCGCGTCGACCTGCATGAGCGCGAGCGCATAGATGAGCGGCTCGCAATCCGGCTTGTGTCGCGAGGTGTCTTCTTTCGCGACGATGTGCTCGAACATGCCGTCGAGCCGGCACAGCGCGAGTCCGCGTCGCGCCGTATCGCGCAGCTTCGACGTCACGACGCCGAGTCGCAACCCGCCCGCGCGCAGGCGCCGCACGCTGTCGACGACGCCCGCCATGTTGCGCACGTCGTCGTCGTGGCGCGCGAGATTGAAGTCGAGATACGTCGCGGTCGCGGCTTTCAGATCGTCGCCGTGGAAGTAGCGCGCGAGCGTATCGTACAGCGGCAGGCCGAGGTCGGCTTCGATCTGCTCGCGCGTCATGATGCGCCCGTGCGCGCGATACGTGTGCGAGTACGATTCGATGATGAGTTCGGTCGAGTCGATGAGCGTGCCGTCCAGATCGAATAGTGCGGCGCGCAAAGGACGGCGAGCCTTGCGGATCATCGGGCGCTTATCCCTTGACGCGAGAGCGCGCAGCGCGTCAGCCTTTCGACGAGCGACTCGTACGGGATGCCCGCCGCCGCGGCTGCTTCAGGGAACAAGCTCAGCGATGTGAGACCCGGCAGCGTATTGCATTCGAGCAGGTAGAGCGACTCGTCGGTCGCGTCCATCATGACGTCGATGCGGGAGTAGTCCCGGCAGCCGAGCGCGTCGTGCAGGCGCAACGCATACTCTTGCATCCGAGCCGCGATCGGCACATCGAGATCGGCGGGCACCGTGTGCCGGCTTGCGCCCGCCGTATATTTCGCGTGGTACGAATAGAACTCGTCCGACGGCGCTATCTCGACGACCGGCAGCGCGTCGCACCCGAGCACCGAGACGGTGAACTCGCGACCCCGCACGTACGCCTCGACGATCATGCGATCGGCGACGCTTCGCGCGGCAGCCACAGCTCCCGCCCACTGCGATTCATCGCGAACGATCGTGACCCCGACGGCCGATCCTTCCGCGAGCGGCTTGACGACGCACGGCACACCCGGCCGTTTAGGCGGCGTCGAGGGCACGTCACTCGCGTCGATCACGACGGCGCGCGGCGTCGGCAGATCCGACGCCCGCATGACCGCTTTCGTCATCCATTTGTCCATCGCGACCGCGCTCGCGCGCATGCCCGAGCCCTGGTAGCCGAGTTCCATCCAATCGAGCAGCGCTTGGATCGTGCCGTTCTCGCCCGCGCCGCCGTGAAGCGCGTTGAAGACCGCATCCGGCTTTGCTGCGCGGAGGCGATCGACGAGATCGTCGCTTGGGTCGATGATGGTGGTGCGATATCCGAGCGAATCGAGCGCCGCGACGACGCCCGCGCCGGTCTGAAGACTGATCTCGCGCTCGGCCGAAGCGCCGCCCATGAGAACGACGACGTGTGACATGGACACGGGAGAAGTCCTTAGGGAGTTGCCGACGCCGAACCTGCGTTAAGAAATTTTGGCGAGCGCGGTCAGAGGACGTGGACTTCGGTCTCCAACTCGATGCCGTGCTTTTCGCGGACGGCCCCTCGCACGCGTTCGATAAGCGCGAGGACATCCGCGCACGTCGCGCCGCCGCGGTTGACGATGAAGTTCGCGTGTTTCGTCGACACCTCGGCCGCGCCGACACGCCATCCCTTGCAGCCCGCGGTCTCGATGAGGCGAGCCGCGTAGTCGCCCGGCGGATTGCGGAAGATACTCCCCGAGTTGGGCAGCTCGAGCGGCTGCGTCGCGTTGCGCCGGTCGATCCGTTTTCTCAGCTCCGCCTGAACTTCGCGCGTGTCGCCTGGGGTGAGCACCATCTCGGCGGCGCAGACGACGGCGCTGCGGTCGAGCGACGACCGGCGGTACGCGAACTCCGGTCTCGTGAAGGTCTGGAGTTTTTCACCCGCCACGACGACCTCGACGCGGTCGACGACATCGCCGATCTCGACGTCGGTGCCGGCGTTCATGCGAACCGCGCCGCCGACCGTGCCGGGAATCCCGACGAGGCCTTCGACTCCGCTCAATCCGTGCTTCGCCGCCTCGCGGCAAAGCGAGACGACCGGCGCAGCGCCGCCTGCCCGGACCCGGTTACCGTCGACGGTCACTTTCGTGAAGTCGCCAGCGAGCCGGACTATCAAGCCGTTGAAGCCCTCATCGCGGACGAGCAGGTTCGAGCCGAGCCCGATGACGGTCCACGCGACGTTCTCGGAGGCGCAGATGGAAAGCGCCGCGACGAGGTAGCGCGGATCGCGGATCTCCGCATACGCGGCCGCGCGACCGCCGACGCGCATCGACGTCTTCGGGGCCATCGGCTCGTCAGTCTTGAGACTCGGCCCGATGACGATCGCGAGCGCTGCGATCTGCTCCGCGGATGGCGCGCTGCCCGGCACTGACGGCGAAGTGGTCACCCGCCGATGTTAGGCGTCGACATAGGTCAACTCTTTCCGATGGTTGGGCCGCGGCGGTCGAGATGAATCTCGACCGCTCCCAGTCATCTTGATAGGCCGCGGCGGTCGATCGTCGTGGCGGCGTTTGCGTCACAACTCGTAGACGGACAAAGCGAGCGCTGGCGGCCCGACGCTCGCTTGCGGATCGCCGAAATCGAGCGCCGCTACGTGACGCAGTTCGACCGGCGGAGCCAGATCGACGCTCGTGCAGCGGTCGAGGTCGACGAAGTACGACCGGCCGGCCGAGTCGCGCAGCGGCGGGAACGTTAGGGATATGCGTTGCGGCCTCTCGGACGCTTCGATACGGAGTGGACGAGCGGCGAGACCTGCTCCGCTGGTCTCGAGCAGGCTCAGATATCCGCGTGCGCATCCGCGAGGAGCGACCACGCGAAGCTCGATCTGGTCCAGATCGTTTCTGCTCGGCGTGAACTCGATGCGGAAGTCGTGCTTGCGGTCGATCCCCGGCGGCATGACTCGCGCGGCGATGTCCAATCCGTCAGGCAGCGGGATCGCGTCGGGCTGCGCGAGACGGTAGACGTCGAAGCGCACCGCGTATGGGAAGCGAGTGATGGGCGGACTATCGCTGAGCCGGTAGGCGCGATCGAACCAATCGTATTCGAGCGGATCGACGAACGCGTGCCACGCGGCGTTGTCGACGTAGACCGTCGGCCGGTACTGCTTGAACGCCCAGATCCCGTCGCCGAGCGCGAGGTGCGGCGCGACGCCCGCGTTCGTCAGTCCCTCGTAATCGACGATCGGGCGGCCGGAGTAGTAGCGCAGCTGCCCGATCTCGGGGTAGGCGATGGTGTCGGCGGGTCCCGTATGTGCTCCGAGCCACTCGCCGAGCTCGCGGTAGGCGCTGTCGCTCAACAGCGGCATGACGACGGTCGCGCCGAGGCTCAACATGCGGACCGGCTTCGTCGTCGCGGAGATCATGAACCAGACATTCACCGCGACGATGCACAGCGACGCCACGCGCGCGACGCCCACCCACGATCTCCGCGCGGGGCCGCCGTCCGAGTCGCGCGGCCAGCCGAGCGACGCGCAGACCGCCGCGAGCACCGCCAACTGGACGGTGAACCAAAGGAAGAACGGCACGCGCATAAACGCGTAAAGCGCAGTGTATGCCAGCGCCCAAGCGCCCACATACCAAGGCGCGCCGTCGATCCAAGAGCCTGCCCAGGCTGCGACGGCGGCCGCGATGCACGCGACGAGAAGCAGCGGCGCGAGCCAACTTCCTGCGCCGCCGCCGAGACCGTACGCCTGGCCCGCGAGCGCGACGAGTCCGTGCAGGTACGGACCGACGATATTGTACGAAAGCTCGGCGCGCTTCGCCGCGATGCTCTGCGAGAACGGCGAACCGAAGTATGCGGTCGCCACGATGCACCACACAGCGAACGGGGCAAGGGCGACGGCGACGAACTTCAGGCCGGCGTTCGTGCCGTTAGTTCGGAACACGCCGAGCGCCGCCAACGGCGCGACGAGCAATGCTTCGGGGCGCATGAGCGTCGCGAGCCCGAGAACGATCGCCGCGCCGACGGCTCGACCACCTCTGAGCAGAAGCAACGCGCCGACGACCATCGCCACGCATAGATACGTCTCGTGCGACCATAGGAGCAGTATGCTTGGCGCGCACAGCAGCGTGAGCGACGCGGCGAGCGCGCCCTCAGGCGCTGCAAGCGTCCGGACGAGCGCGTACGTGCCAAATCCGATCAACAGGCACGCCAGCGCCGCGAAGATCTGCGCGATCGTGACGACGTCGACGTGCGTGAGGACGTTGAGCCCGGCGTAGACCAACACGGCGAGCGGCGCCGATGTGCTGAGAACGCGCTCGCCCGGATCGAACGAGAATCCCTGACCGGACGCGAGATCCGACGCCGTGTCGTAGCCGATGAACGAATCGTCGAAGGCGTATTCGCCGAAAAACGCCCGGATCACCATGACGCACGCGAGCGCGATGATCGCCAGGTAGAGCGCCTCGAGAATGCGACGCGACGGGAGCGAGCGGGCCGTACGCGTCAGACGGATCCGACGCCCGCGTCTGCCGCGGACATCCCCGCGGCGAGCTCGTGTGCGACGCCGCCGATGTCACCGGCGCCAAGCGTCAGGATGAGGTCGCCGCCTTGCATCGAGCGCTGCAGGTACGCCAAAGCATCCGCGGGCTTCGGCAGATGCGACACGGGCTTCGACGGATCGAAATCGCGTATGCATTCGACGATCGATTCGGCGCGCACGCCCGGGAGCGGCACCTCGCCGGCCGCGTAGATGTCCGTCACGACGATGACGTCTGCGCCCAGCAGCGCCTGCGCGAAATCGCGGAAGAGATAGGCCGTCCGGCTGTACCGGTGTGGCTGGAACGCGACGACGATCCGGCCAGGCCAGTAGGCGCGAGCGGCGGCGATCGTCTCCTGGACGGCGGTCGGGTGGTGCGCGTAGTCGTCGACGACGATCGCGTCTCGGCTCTCGTACAATATATGGAAGCGTCGCGCGACGCCGCGGAAGCGGCCGAGCGCTCGAGCGATCGCTTCGAACGGGACGCCGAACTCCAAGCCGACAGCGATCGCGCTCAGCGCGTTGCAGACGTTTATGCGGCCCGGCACCCGAAGGGCGATATCGCCGAGACGGACGCCGCGCTGCTCGACGGTGAACGTCGATCCGAAATCCGCGAGGCGCACGACGTCGGGCCGCACGTCCGCTGCCGTATCGAAGCCAACCGTCACCATGCGCGGATCGCCGAGCAGCCGCGGCGATTCGTTGAAGCGCCGCACGAGTTCGCGAACCGCCGGACAATCCGCCGATGCGATGACGACGCCGCTTTCCGGCACGCGTCCGACGAACGCAGAGAACGTCTCGATGAGGTGTTCGAGATCGCGATAGTAGCCGAGGTGATCGTTCTCGATGTTCGTGACGACCGCGCACCACGGCGTCAGTCGCAGAAACGATGCGTCGCTCTCGTCCGCTTCCGCGACGACGACGTCGCCCGCGCCGAGCCGCGCGTTCGCGCCCATGTCGTTCACTTCGCCGCCGATGAGGACGGTCGGGTTCAGTCCGCCCGCGTCGAGGACCGACGCGACCATCGACGTCGTCGTCGTCTTGCCGTGCGTGCCGGACACCGCGATGCCGCGCTTGTCGGTCATGATCTCGGCGAGCATCTGAGCGCGCTGCATGACCGGGATGCCTGCGCGCTGCGCGGCGATGACCTCGGGGTTATCTGCCGGGATCGCAGACGAGATGACGACCGCGTCCGCGCCCTTGATGTTGTCGGACGCGTGACCGAGCCGCACGTCGGCGCCGAGACCTCTGAGCTTCTCGAGGGTCGACGTCGTCTTGAGATCGGAACCGCTGACGGAGACGCCCATCGCGAGCAGCACGCGCGCGATCGCGCTCATACCGACGCCGCCGATGCCGACGAAGTGGACTTTGCGATGAAGCTTCATCTATATGGTCATATTGGCCTGATGGCCTTGCTCACCTTGCCGGTCGTCGAAGCGTGATCCCCGTCAGCGTGTGCTTTCGGTCGCAGCCGCGTTCGCATCGCCGCTGCCGATGCGGCCCATCAAGATCCGTTCGACCATGTCGGCGAGCGCGCGAGGGCGGGCAAGCGCATGCGCCGCTTCGCGCATCGTCTCGAGCCGGGTCGCGTCCATCGCCTCGATGAGCTTCCAGTAGAGCGCGTCCGGGTCGAGTTCCGCGTCGTCCATGACGAGCGCCGCCCCGGCGTCGGCGAACGCGACGGCGTTCTTATGCTGGTGAGCTTCGGCCGCGTGCGGGTACGGTACGAGGATCGACGCCACCCCGGCGGTCGACAGTTCGGCGAGCGTCGATGCGCCCGCGCGGCAGACCGCGATGTCGGCAGCGGCATACGCGAGCGCCATCTCGGCGAGATACGGGAGCAGGACGTAGCCGTTGGCGTTCGGCTCGGCACCGCGTTCGGCCGCCATCCACTCGTGGTCGCGTTCGCCCGCGATGTGGAGCACTTGCCAATCGGGCGGGAGCCGCCGGCGCGACACGAGCGCGCTCGCAGCGACGTTGATCGTCCGCGCACCTTGACTGCCGCCGAACACGAGGATCGTCTTCTTGCCGGGCGCGAGCCCGAGACGCTTGCGCGCATCCTCGGGTCGCGCCAGATCGTAGAACTCCGGTCGTACGGGCGTCCCCGTGAGGACGAACTTGCGTCCGAAGAACTCCGCGGTCGCGGCATAGGCGCACCAGACCTCGTCCGCGATCTTGGCGAGCGCGCGGTTCGCGAGGCCCGGCGCGACGTCCGGATTCATGACGGCGATGCGCGTCTGGCGCAGCGGGCCGGTCGTTCGGAGCATCGCGACCGCGGCGATCACCGGGAACGAGGCGTAGCCGCCGGCGCCGATGACGACGTCGGGCCGGAACGACGAGACGATGGGCATCGACTGCGCCACGCCGCGGACGTTACCGAAGAGGCCGGCTGCCGCGGCGCGCAGCGACGATCTCGACAGCGGCCTGCTTTCGACCGAGACGATCGGCACCTCGAACTCGCTGGCGATGCGATCGCCGATCTCCGTGCGATCGGTGACGAGCAGCAGTTCGGGTCCGGCATCGCCGGGCGCGTCGAGCGACAAGCGCATCGGCGTGCCGGGTGCGACGGGTATGGCTCGCGGCGAGCAGAGCCCGGGGTCAGCGGGCGCGCCGGAGAGCGCTCTGGCTAGTGACAGCGCGGGGTAGAGATGCCCCCCCGTGCCGCCGCCGGCGAGAAGGATGCGCACTCGATGCACCTCGTCGATGGAGATCGTCGCTGCCCGCGCCGTACGACGCTTTCGCCCTGCCTCGCGACACGCTCGCGAGAAGCCCGATGCCGAACAGGCTCATGACGAGCGACGTGCCGCCATAGCTGATGAACGGTAGTGGAACGCCCGTGACCGGCCACATCGACGTCGCGACGCCGATGTTGACGAACGCCTGCAAGACGATCGATGCGGTGATGCCGGTCGCGAGATAGAATCCGAAGCGGTCTTCGGCCGCCGCGGCGATCCGCGCGCCGCGATACGCGAGCGCGAGGAATAGCAGCAGCACCGCCGCGGCGCCGATGAAGCCGAGTTCTTCGCCGATGATCGAGTAGATGAAATCGGTGTACGGCTCGGGCAGGTAACCGAATTTCTGTCCGCTTTGCCCGAGCCCGACGCCGAAGACGCCGCCGGATCCGAGCGCGTAGAGCGACTGTATGATATGGTAACCCGTATCTTGCGGATCGTTGAACGGGTGGAGGAACGCGGTGAAGCGATCGCGTCGATACGCGCTCGAGAAGATGAAGGCAGCGATCGCCGGCACAGCGATGACCGCCTCGAGCAACAGGTGCATCGGTTTCGCACCGGCTGCGAACATGACGACGAACGCGGTGATGACGAAGAGAGACGCGGTGCCGAGATCGGGCTGCCGCAAGACGAGCGTGAACGCGATGCCGACCGCGAAGAGCGCCGGCGCGCCGGCGCGGCGGAACGAGCGAGCGCCGTCATCGCGATCCGCGAACATGCGCGCGAGGAGCACGACGAGTGCGAGCTTCGCGAACTCCGACGGCTCGAACGAGATCGGCCCGTACGCGAACCAGCGCTGCGCGCCGCCTTCTTCGGTGCCGATATGCGGCACGAGGACAGCTCCCAAGAGCACGACCGCGATGCCGAATATCCAGTACGCTCCCGCTTGGAGCTTGGCGTAGTCGATGCGCGCGCCGATCATGAGCGCCACGATCCCGACGCCGAGCCAAACGATCTCGCGCTTGAAGTAGTACGCGGCGTCGTGATACGTGCGATACGCATCGGCCGACGACGCCGAGTAGACCATGATCGCGCCGATGGTCGCGAGCAAGCCGGTGATGACAAGCAGGCCGAGGTCCGGACCGCGCCGCTTCTTCACGACGCTGCGACTCCGTGGCGCCGATCGCGGACGAGCGTGGCGAAGACGTCGCCGCGATGCTCCGCGCTGTCGAACATGTCGAAGCTCGCGCATCCCGGCGAGAGCAAGACGACGTCGCCTGGAGAGGCCGCATGAGCCGCAGCCTCGACCGCCTCGCTCATCGCGCGGGCATAGATGACGTCGACGCCGCTCAGCTGCGCGCCGATCTCCTTGGCCGATTCGCCGATGAGGATGACGGTTTTTGCGCGCTCCGACGCGGCGTTCGCGAGGGCGGCGAAGTCGGTGTTCTTCGCGCGGCCTCCGGCGATGAGGACGATCGGCTCGTCGAACGATTCGAGCGCTTTGACGACCGCATCCGGATTGGTCGCTTTGCTGTCGTCGACCCAGCTTATCCCGTCATCGGATTCGACCGGCGCGAGGCGATGCGGTAGCGGCGCGAAGGAGCGTAGGCCGGTGCGAACCGCAGATGCCGGTGTTCCCGCAAGCAGCGCCGCGAGCGACGCGGCCATCGCATTTTCGACGTTGTGAGCGCCTCGCAGGCGCATTTCGTCCGTGGTGATGAGCGTCGTTCGTCGGCGGCTCCGACCGGAACGGCGTACGATCGCACCGTCGTTAAGCGACATCTCCGCGGTCGGATCGCCGGCCGCGCTGAACCAGTGCTGCGCGCTCGGGATCGAGCGCGCGCCGGCTCGGAGTCGCGCGCAATACTTGTCGTCGGCGTTGCCGACGAACGCGTCTTGGGGGCGTTGGTTCGCGAAGATGCGATACTTGGCTTCGGCGTACTCCTCCATCGAAGGATAGCGGTCGAGATGGTCTGCCGTGATGTTGAGAAGCACGCTGATTCGCGGCGCGAATTCGCGGATGCCTTCGAGCTGGAAGCTCGAGACCTCGGCGACGACCCACTCGTCGGGCGTCGCCTGAGCCGCTTCGTAGATGAGCGGGTCGCCGATGTTGCCGCCGACGCGCGCGCCGATGCCGGCGGTCCGCAGGATGTGGCCGACGAGCGCGGTGGTCGTCGACTTGCCTTTGCTGCCTGTGATCGCGATGATCGGGGCGGCGCAGATACGATACGCGACCTCGATCTCCGCGTAGACGGGCACGCCGAGGCGCTGGACCGCCAACACTGCGGCATTCGTGAACGGCACGCCGGGTGAGAGGACGGCCGCGGTCGCGGCGCGAGCGGCTTGGTCGAGTTCGGCGTGTCCGATGAGCGGCACGCCGATCCGCTTGAGCGAGTCGACCCGGTCGCGAAGCTTCGATGCTTCCCTGTCGTCGTACGCGACGACGGCGATGCCGCGGCTGCGCAGCACTTCTGCGGTGGCCATGCCGCTGCGCCCGACTCCGATGACGAGGACGGAGTCCGAGTCGTTAAACATCCTGTGCTCGAGCGTTCGTCATGGCGACGGCCTCAACCCGCCGGGCGGCAACACGTCCGGGCCGATGAAATTCTTCGTCGCGATGATGGCTACCATCACCGCGAGCGTCATCACGACCGACGCAGTGACGAACATCGCGGTGATCCAACGCTCGTTCCAGCCCGACAACTCGAAGTGATGATGGAGCGGGCTCATCTTGAAGATGCGTTTGCCGGTGAGCTTGAAGCTGACGACCTGTGCCATGACCGAGAGCGCTTCTACGACGTAGACGAGTCCGACGAGCGGTAGCAGAAGCAGCAACCCGCTTTGGATCGCCGCGCCGGCGAGCAAAGCGCCGAGCAGCAGCGACCCCGCGTCGCCCATGAAGATCTTCGCCGGATGACGATTGAACCAGAGGAAGGCGACGCACGCGCCAAGGACGGCGAGCGTCACCGAACTCAGCGCCGCAAGTCCGAAAAGCAGAAGCGGTGCGAGGGCCGTGCCCGTCGCAAGCCCGTCGACGCCGTCGGTGAGGTTGACGGCGTTCGCCGCGCCGACGATCGCACAGAGCGACAGCACCCACCAGATCCAGGAGGGCAGCACGAGACCGATCGTGCCGAACCAAACCTCGCCGTACCCAAGCGGGGCGGTTCCCGATTGCAGCCAGTACAGGTACCCGACGGCGAGGAGCGCGAGGAGCGCGAACTTCCAACGCGCCTTCAGGCCGAGCGCGCGCCGGCGGAAGAGGATGATGAAGTCATCGGCGGCGCCGATCGCACCGGCGCCCGCAGCGAGGACGAACAGCTTCGCGTCGTTGGCACCGCTCGTGAAGATGAGGCCGAGCGCCGCGGCGGCGATGAACGCGAGCCCGCCGAGCGTCGGCGTGCCTTGCTTGGCGGCGTGCGATTTCGGCCCGTCTTCGTAGATCTGCTGGCCGAGGTGCCGTCCGTGCTGCCATTGGATGAGGTACGGCACGATGATGGCGCATGCGATGAAACCCGCGCCGAACGGCCAGATGGTCGACGTCATCGCGCCGCCGCTCGCACGAGTGGACTTGCGGGCGGCGAACCTGTGGCCGCTCGATACTTGAGCACGACGATCGGGGTCTGCTCGTCGCCGTTGCCGTGCGGATTCGAGCGAAGACACGCGCAGATCGCATCCTCGTCGACCCCGGCGCTCGCGCCGAGTATCGCGACCGTCTCGAGATCGTTCGCGTCGACGACGGCCGCGTGCGCGCCGCATGCGGCCGCGATCGCGGTCGCTTGGGAGGCCGGATCGATGGGTCCGAGGACGATATGGCGCTCGTAGGGCGGCATCGTGCCGGTGTAGCCGTCGATCTGGGAGATCGTCGGTCCGAGTATGCGGTAGAAATCGCCGCGACGGCCGATGAGGCGGCCTGCCGCGCCCACCGCCACGGCAGCGAGCACTTTCAGCGTCCCCGCGCTGTCCATGACCAGCTGCATCGACTCGGGCTGGCTGACGGTCGCGTAGGGCCCGGCGCGATCGGATAAGATGCGTGCGAGCATCGTCGGGCGGATCGCCTCTGCTGCGATCGACCTGCCCTGCGCGATCGCGACGGCGGTCTCGGAAATGCAGACGACGTCCTCTGGCGATGCGATGCCGCGAACGCAGCCGGCCACGAGCGACGGCAGATCATCGCCGCTCCGGACGACGGGGGTCCGCACCGGCAGCGCGACGATCCGAGGCGGCAGCCCTTCGACGTCGACGACGAACGTGCGCCTGTTCACGATGCTTCGCCGTCGCCGAGCAGCGCGGCGAGGATCTCCTCCATCCGCTGCACGCGCGAACCTTTGAGCAGCACCGCGTCACCGTCGCCGATCAGTCCCCGCAAACGCGCCGCGACGCCGGCGTTGTCGGCGAACACGGAGATGCGATCGGGCGGCATCCCCGCACCACGAGCGCCAGCTGCGAGCCGCTCGGCGAAAACACCGCCGCAGTAGAGCGCATCGATGCCGGATCGAGCCGCGGTCGCACCCGTCACTTCGTGCTGCGCCGGCGCATCTGCGCCGAGCTCGGCCATGCTTCCGAGGACAGCGATCCGCCGCGCCGCCGGCACTTCCGCGAACGCATCGAGCGCGGATGCGACCGACGTCGGGCTCGCGTTGTACGCGTCGTAGATGACAATCGCGCGGCTTGCCAGGACGTGCTGTTCGAAGCGGCCCGCCGGCAGCGCGAGAGCGCCGATCCGTTCAGCCGCCTCCTCGAACGTCATACCGGCGAGGATCGCAGCGCCCGCCGCGAGCAGCGCGTCGCGAAGATGATGCTCGCCGACGAGCCGCCACCGCGCGAGGGCGTGCGATGATCCAAATGTGAGCGGGACCGCCCCGTCTTTGGGCACGCCGGCCTCCAACGTGAGTCCTTGCGTGCGCGGGTCGCCGCACAGACGCACCCACACCGCGGATCGCTCGACCCCCGACTCGGGCGCCAAACGTCGCGACCACTCATCGGCCGCGTTGAGCACCGCCTTCGCGCCGCGCGAGAAGAGCGCGAACTTCGTCCGCGCGAGCTGTTCGCGGCTTTCGTAGAATTCGAGGTGCGCTTCGCCGACGTTCGTCAAAACGCCGATGTCCGGCCGCGCGACGTCGACGAGCTCCGCGATCTCTCCCGGCGCGCGCGCTCCCATCTCGATGACCGCAACGCGAGTCGAATCGTCGAGTGCGTAGCATGCTTTGCTGACACCGAGCTCGTTGTTCTCGTTCTCGGGCGTTTCGATGGTCGCGCGGTTCTCGCGCAACAGCTGCGCGCACATCGACTTGACCGTCGTCTTGCCGACGCTGCCGGTGATGCCGACCACGGTGCAACGCTTGGCCCGAGAACGCGCTTCGGAGGCGCCCGCCATGTACGCGCGCTTCGTGTCGGCGACGCGAAGCACGGGTGCGTCCACGCCCGACGGCAGCGACGCGCCCTCTTCAGCCACGACGGCGATCGCCCCGCGCTGCGCGGCTACGTCGGCGTAGCGATGCCCGTCGTGGTTCGGACCGCGCAGGCAGACGAACGTTTCGCCGGCCTGGATAGTTCGCGAATCCGTCGACGGCGCGAACGCCGCTTCCGTGAGGCGCCGGTCGTGTGATGCTTTGCTAGGTTCGTAGCGCGCGCTCGCGACGCGCGCGAAGCGCTCGATCGTCAGCAGGCTCACGCGCGTACCTTCGCGATCGCGCTGCGAGCGACGGCGACGTCGGAGAACGGACGGCGCTCGTCTCGCACGAGCTGGTACGCCTCGTGCCCTTTGCCGGCGATCACGACGACGTCGCCGGGCTTCGCGCCAGCGATCGCGCGCTCGATGGCGCGCTCGCGATCCGGCTCGACTTCATAGGCGCCGCCCGGGCCCGCCATCCCGGCGACGATTTCGTCGATGATCTTCGCCGGATCTTCGTAGCGCGGATTGTCGGACGTGACGATCGCGACGTCGCTCGCTTCGCGCGCGATCCTGCCCATGAGCGGCCGCTTGAGCGGATCCCGGTCGCCGCCGCAGCCGAAGACGCAGATCAGCCGCCCGGTCGCGATCGCGCGCGCGGCGCGCAACACGTTCGCGAGCCCGTCGGGCGTGTGCGCGTAGTCGACGAAGACGCCGATCGGACCGGCCTCGACGCGCGTCATGCGCCCAGGCACCGCTTCGAGTTCGTAGAGCCCTTGCGCGATCGCTTCGACGTCGACGTCGAGCGCGACCGCAGTCGCGATCGCGGCGAGCGCATTCGAGATGTTGAACGGTCCAGGCAGCCGGATCTCAAAACGCGCCGGCCGCACCGCGCCGACCGTGAAGCGTGAACCGCGTGTGTCGAGCTCGATGTCGGAGGCGTGAAGCGTCGCCGATCTATTGCTTACGCCGAACGTGATGCGCCGCGCTACCGGCGCGCCGAGCAGTTCGAACGCCGGATCGTCGGCATTGAGGACGGCGACTCCGCCGCTCTTGCTTGTCATCTCGAAAAGACGGCGCTTCGTCGCGCGGTAGTCGTCGAACGTCGGATGGAAGTCTAGGTGGTCTTGGGTGAGGTTCGTGAACGTCGCCACATCGAACGCGACGTCATCGACGCGATGGAGCTTCAGCGAATGGCTCGACACCTCGAGCACCGCGCCTTCGGCGCCCGCGTCGCGGAACTCGGCAAGCAGCCGCTGCACTTCATGCGCGAACGGCGTCGTGTTCTCGAGTTGGGTATCGAAAACGCCGCGAAGGCGAGCGCCGAGCGTCCCCACGAGGCCGAATGGCCGCCCCGCCGCTGCCACGATCGATTCCACGAAGTGCGTCGTCGTCGTCTTGCCGTTCGTGCCGGTGACGCCGACGATGGTGAGCTTCTCCGAAGGACGATCGTACAGCGTCGCCGCGATCGGCGAAAGCGAAGCAAGGGCATCTGGCACGCGCGCGAGCGCGATGCCTGCGGGCACCGCGATCGGTCGCTCGGCGAGCACCGCGACGGCGCCTCGCGAGACCGCTTCGGCGACGTGCGCGTGACCGTCATCGCGTGCGCCGCGAAGACAGACGAAGAGCGCGCCGGGCTCCACGCGGCGCGAATCGACGGCGATCGAAGCGATGGTGACGTCGGGGTTGCCGGATAGGGAGCTTTGGCCGGCGCCGGCGATGAGTTCCGCCAGCGATTTCGGCATGTTCGGGGTCATTTAACTAGTGCCCGCGGGCAATCCCTCGCGCGGCGGGAGCACCCGCGGCGGGCGAGACGGCGCGCGCGTCGGGATCGTCGATCGAGACGCTCGGGCGTTTGGGAAGGATTCCTTCGCGCCAAAGCACGCGGCTCGCGAGGTCGCGGAATGCGGGCGCCGCGACGATGCTGCCGTAGTAGGCGCCGACGGGCCTGTCCACTTTGACGAGGATGACGTACTGCGGCCGATCGGCGGGAACGATTCCGACGAACGACGCGGTGTAGGCGCCGAGGACGTACGAGCCGTCGACGACCATCTGCGCGGTGCCGGTTTTCCCGGCGAGCGCATAGCCCGGCATAGTGATCGCGCTCGCGGTGCCGTGCGCGAAGACGTCACGCAGCATCTTCAAGAGCTCCGCCGCCGTCTGGACGTTCATGACGCGACCCTGTTGTTGCGGCGCATACGTCTTGATGACCTTGCCGTTCGGCGCGACGAGCGATCGCACGATGAGCGGACGCATGAGCTCTCCGCCGTTCGCGATCGCGCCGTATGCGCGCGCGAGCTGGAGCGCCGTGATCGACACGCCTTGTCCGAAGCCGATCGTCGCGAGACGCGAGCCGTACCACGTGTCCGGCGTGCCGACGAGTCCGCCGCTCTCGCCGGGAAGATCGACGCCGGTCGGCTCGTCGAGACCGAAGCGCCGGATGTAGTCGTACATCGTCTGTTTGCCGACGCGCATCGCGACTTCGGCGGCGCCGACGTTGTGCGAGTACGCGATGATGTCGTCGAGCGTCTCTTCGCTGTGCCCGGATGCCATCAACCCGTCGTCGGCGTTGTGGATGATTCGGTCGCCGACTTCGATCGCGTCGAGCGCCGGGAACGTGTCGGTCAGCGACACCTTGCCCGAGTCGAGCGCGGCGGTCGCGGTGATGAGCTTGAACGTCGAGCCCGGCTCGTATGGGTCGGCGATGGCGCGGTCGGACCACGACGTCGCTGGCGATGCGCTGAAATCGTTGGGATCGTAGTTCGGATAGTTCGCGAGCGCGAGGATCTCGCCGGTCTGCGCCCGGAGCACGATCGCGCACCCGTCCTGAGCATCGTATTTCTCGACGACGGATCTGATGACGGCCTCGGCTTCGAACTCGAGCATGCGGTCGACCGTGAGGACGACCGTGTCGCCGACGACGGCCGGCTGGACGACGCGGCCGCCGAACGGGATCGGCCGGCCGGCGTTGTCCGTGCTCTCGACGATCCGGCCGGGCTTGCCGCGCAGCACGTCGTTGAACGCGTACTCGATGCCGGCAAGGCCTTGATTGTCGACGCCGGTGAAACCGACGACCGTCGACCCGATCCTTCCCTGCGGATCGACGCGCAGACCGAGAGGTTCGTCGCTCGTCGCGACGCCGCGAAGATCGAGGTGATCGACGGCGGCGGCGACGTCCTTCGGAACGTCACGCTTCAGATAGACGAACGATTCCTTCGATGTCAACGCCGACTCGATTCCCGCCGGCTGCTCGTGCAGCACGGGCGCAAGCTCTGCAGCCGCCTTCTTCGGATTCTCCACGTCGGTAGGCTGGGCGTAGATCGCCGACGATGGAAGATCCGTCGCGAAAGGTACGCCGAAACGATCGACGATGTCGCCGCGTTTGCCGTCGACGGCGATGGTCGACTGGTGTTCGTCGCCCGCGCCGGCCGCGAGAGCGGCGCCGTCGCGGACTTGGACGCCGTAGAGGCGGCAGAGCAAGAGCGCGGCGATCGCCGCGCACGTCCAAAAGACGACCGCGGAGCGGATCCGCAGCCTGACGCGTTCTTTATCCTTTAGATGTGGAGCCACTTGCGTAGCCCGTCGATCGTGGCTGCGATCGAGGTCGCGGTCTTCGTCGTGGCAGCGTGTGAGGGCGCGACGATCGCGACGCTCTGCGGCACGTGCATGTGGAGCTTCGCGGCGGCGGATTCGAGGCGCGGCAGCGATTCGAGCTGCGCGACTTGCTGGCGGAGCTCGTTGTCGCGCTGGACGAGCGCGTTGCGCAATGCTTGGTCGTCGTGCAGCCTGTAGGTTTGAGCCGTCAGCTGCGCGGTCAGCCAGACGTACGTGACGATGAGCGCGATCGGCAGCGCGACGAGAAGGCCGAGCCGCACCGTCCGGTCGAGACGGACCTTGACGAGCCGCGTCTTTCGGATGACGCGCGGGCGAGGTTTGGTCGACGGCCGATCGGGGAGATCGTCGTGCTGATAGACGCGAGCTGCTAGCGCCATCCTCGATCCTCCGTGATCTCGTGCGGCGGTTCTGTCTGCGCGGAAAGCCGCTCCGCGGCGCGCAGCTTCGCGCTCCTGCTGCGCGGATTCGCTTTCGTCTCCTCGACCGTCGGCGTCATCGGCTTGCGCGTTATCACGGTCGCGAGACCGTCGTGTTCCCAGCGGCGGAAGGTGCGCTTCACCGACCGGTCTTCTCCGGAATGGTAGCTGATGACGACGGCTCGTGCGCCCGGACGCAGACGGCGCGCAGCCGCGGCGAGGCTCCGCTCAAGCCGCTCGACATCGTGATTGACCGCCATCCGCAGAGCCTGAAAGGTGCGCGTCGCCGGATGGATCTTGCCGCGCGATGCGTTGCGAGGCAGCGCCGCGAGAATGGCAGCGACGAGATCCGACGTCTTGCGCAGCGGCGATCGCGCGCGGCGCGTGACGATCTGGCGCGCTATGCGGCGCGCGAAACGTTCGTCGCCGTTTGCATGGATGAGGTCGGCGAGCTCCCGCTCGGACAGTGTGTTGAGCAGATCGGCCGCCGACGGGTCGCCGGTCGTCGGATCCAAGCGCATATCGAGCGGCTCGTCGCCGGCGAACGAGAAACCGCGCTCGGCGTCTGCGAGCTGGATCGACGAGAGCCCGAGATCGTACAGGATGCCGTCAACTCCGTCCACACCGAGCTCTTCGAGCGCCTCGTCGAGATCGGCGAAGTTCGAGTGGACCGCTGTCAGGCGGCCCGGGTACCGGCTCGATAGTTCGACCGCGCGCACGACCGCCGCCGGATCGGCATCGAGCGCGATGACGCGGCCGGAAGGCTGCCGCGACAATATCTCTTTCGTGTGGCCGCCCGCGCCGAAGGTCGCATCGACGATCGTCGCTCCGCTGCCGAGCGCGCGCTCGGAGAGGACGAGATCGACGCTCTCCTCCAGCATGACCGGAGCATGGCTAGTAAAGTCCAAGCTCCGTCATCAGATCCGCCATGCCGTCGGGCGCGCCGCCGGCCTTCCGCCAAGCGGGCGCCGACCACACTTCGACACGCGTCAACGTGCCGACGAGCACGACGTCCTTGTCGATCTCCGCATAGTCGCGCAACGGTTGAGGCACGACGACACGGCCTTGAGCATCAAGCGACACCTCCTCGGTGTTCGCGAAGAGATGGCGGACGAAGCTCCGGTAACGCGCATCCTTGCGCGTCGCCGATTCGAGCTTAGTGCAGAACTCCGACCAAGTGGGCTCGGGATAGAGCGCGAGGCACAACTCCGGGGGCGCGATCGTCAGCACGAAGTGGTCGCCCAAACGCCCCCGCAACCGGGCGGGAATGGTCAACCTGCCCTTGTCGTCGAGGGAGTGTTCGAACTGTCCCGTAAACTTCGGGAGAGCGGTCATCGAAGGTGCACCAGACCCCACTTTGAGCCACTTTCACCCACTATACTCCAATAATCGGCGGATTGTCAAAACTTAATGAGTGTAGCGGCCGAGCTTTAGCTCGACCGCCGCGATCTTACAGAGAGACGACCCGCGTTAGCCGGTCGTCTCCCTTTTTGGAATCGTACTTCGAGGCCGCGGCGGTCGAGATGAATCTCGACCGCTCCCTCTGTTATGTGGCTAGGTGCTGGGCTTGGCTGAGACCGTTGCGATCGCGTTCGCGGTCTTCGACGCGATTGTGACCGACGCGGTCGAACCGCCGTCCGCCTTCACGTGCATCGACCACGGGCCGCCGCTATCGGCCAGCGGCACGACTTGCAGTTCGACGCGCATCGATCCGTTGGCGGCGAGGTTGATCGTGCTCTTGAACGGCTGACACACTTTTGCGTAGCAGAACGAGAGCAGCCAGTGGTCCGGAAGTCCGGTCGCGGCGAGGTTGACGGACCGCGCCACTGACGACGGATTTTTCACGAGCACCCAGAGCTTCGCGGGCGAAGCCTTCAGCGCGTGCGCGGCGGAGGCGCCGGAAATAGTCATCGCGATGTCCGCCGGCTCGAGCGCCGCATACTGCTCGTTCGCCTCTTCGGCGACCATCGAGTTAGGCTGGGCCGCCGCAGAGTCAAGCATCATCGCCTGGCCCGCCGCGTTGTTACCCGCGGCGATCTCCGCGCGCCCGAACTTGAGCCAAGCGCGTGCGAGTTCGTGCTTCGCGCTGTCATCGGTCGGCTTCTTCGCGTACGCCGCGCTCGCAAGCGCCAGCGCGTGCGATGAGGCGTCGAGCGCGTCCGGATAGTCTTTCGCCCCGAGGTCGGCTGAGGTCAGCGTCATCCAGCTTTCCGGATCGTCGGGCACCGCAGCGGCAAGCGCCTTGCCCGCGGCCACAGCCTTATCGTGATCCTTCATCTCGACCGCGGCGAGATACAGCCCGTTGTACGCGTCGCTCGCGGTCGACGGATCGAGGGTAACGGCCTGACCGTATGCGGCGTACGCTTGCGCGAATTGCTCCCGATCTTCGGCGACCTGTCCGCGCTGGAGCGCTTCTTGCGCTAGATCCGCATTTGCGGGGGCGCCCGTTTCGGTCTTCGCCCGCGCGTCGTACGCATCGCCGAGCGCCGTGTAGAGCGCGTCGAGCTCCTGCGTGGCTTTGAAGTAATCTATGGAAGAAGAGCCGTCGCCGCTCTGGATAGACGTGAGCTTGTCCGAGCCCTTCTTGCCGGCATCGATCGCATCGGCCGGGTTGCCGGCGGCGAGCGCAGCTCGCACCGTCGCCAGCGACGACGCCGCGGTGTCGTCGAAGGACTGCGCGATCTTCGTCTCGGGCACCGGCCTATCAGCGACGACCGCGTCGAGCGCGCCGGTCAGCGTCGACGATTCCAACTGGTCGAGCTGCCGGTAGCGGATGACGCCGTTGCGGTCCAAGATATACGTCGTCGGGATCGCACGCACGTCGTACATCTCTTCGACGGAACCTGTCGAATCCATGACGAGCGGGAAGCGGACGCCCTTGCCCTTCGCCCACACTTGCACGAGCGGCATCTGCTCGCGGTCGTCGACGCCGAAGAACACGACGTCGCTGCCCGAATATTTCTTCGCGGCGGCGACGAGATCGGGCGTCTCTGCGCGACACGGCGGACACCACGTCGCGAAGAAGTTCAGCACGACGACGTGACCCCGCAGATCGGAGAGCGACATCGTGTGGCCGCTCGTGCTTTGCAATTTGAAGTCCGGCGCGAGCGTGCCGATGCCGGGCGAGGCTGCCCAGGCCGGCTTGGGCACGGCAAGGGCGAGCGCGAGGACGAATGCCGGCGCGAGCCGACGGGCGATCGATGCGTTCATAGTGCGCTTCGTTTCGGCGACGAGAGGGCGCGGCCTCGCGCCCGGTGTGGTTGCTTTTCAGGAGGCGGCATGCTAGAGTCATCCTACCGCTTGCGGCCATCCGTCATTGGCCGCGGCCAATTCTTGCGTTTCCAAATGGCGGAATTCGAGGAATATCTAGTGGCTTATCAAGACCGAACCCTGATTTGCCGGGACTGCGGTGCGGAGTTCATCTTCACCGCCGGTGAACAGGACTTCTACGCGCAAAAGGGCTTCGAGCACGAGCCGACCCGATGCGCCGCGTGCCGTCAGGCCCGCAAGCGCGATCGCGGTTCCCAGACCGGCGAGCGGGCGATGTACGACGCCGTATGCACGCAGTGCGGCGCCGCGACACAAGTGCCGTTCTCGCCGCGCCCGGACAAGCCGGTTTATTGCCCGGATTGCTACCGGACTGTCGCCGGCAGGCGCGCGCGAGTGTAGTCTGATCCGCCCCTGATCGCTGGGGCGCGCTCCAGGTCACATCTCTCGGCCGTTTATATGCGGTCTTTTCGGCTTCGGCTACCAGCCGTGCGGCAGCCCGTGCGGGGGGCCGGGACCTTGCTCTCACCGAAAGTCCCTTTTCGGGGCGACGGTTAGCCGATACTATTGCTATACGTTTCGGGGCGGTCGACGCCGCCGAATCGACCGCACATTGGGACAGGAGTTGCCACCCGGATGGCGTCCACGAGATCTTCGGGCCGGACCACCGTCGTCAGCCTCGTCATCATCTTCGCGACGGCCGCGGCTGGCTGCAGCGGCGGCGGTTTTCTTCCGTTCGGCGACGGACCGCACTCGATCGCGCCATCCGTTCTCAACTCGATCATCGCGCAACAGTCCGCCGAGCACGGCGTCAATCCGCAGCTCGTCCGCGCGGTCATCCATCAAGAATCCGGCGAAGATCCGTCGGCGATCTCGTCCGCGGGCGCGATGGGACTGATGCAGCTCATGCCCGGCACGGCCGACGCGTACGGCGTTAGCGATCCGTTCGATCCCGCGCAGAACGTCGCAGGCGGCACGGCGCTCCTCGCCGACCTGCTCCGTCAGTATCGCGGGAACGTCCGCCTCGCGCTCGCCGCGTACAACGCCGGCTCCGGCGCGGTCGCGAAATATCACGGCATTCCGCCGTTCGCAGAAACGCAGGCGTACGTGCGCGACGTGACGTCGCTCTATCGCGCCTCGTCGTCGCATCCGTAAGCTCATGGATAGCGCCCGCCCCGGCCGTCCGGCGTTCGCGACAAGCCTGCGCCCGGTGACCGAGCCGGCCGACATCGGCCATGGCGCGGCCGATCGGCTCGATTGGCTATCGGGCGGACATTGGGAACCGGAGCCGCAGGTACGCCGGCGCGGATTCTCGTTCGGCCTCCAGATCCTCGACAAATACATCGTCAAGGAGATGCTCGGCCCGTTCGCATTCGGCTTCATCGCGATCACGCTGTTCATGACCGTCAACATGCTCTACCTCGCGGCCGACTTCATATTCGGCAAGGGCATCCCGGTCGACATGACGATGCGCTGGCTGGTTCTCCAGCTGCCGGCGCTCATGTACCTCGTCCTTCCGTTCTCGACGCTGTGCGGCGTCATGCTCGGCTTCGGTCGGCTCGCCGGCGATCACGAGCTCACCGCGTTGCGTACGAGCGGCGTGCCGCTCCACCGCATCGCATTGCCCGGCTACGTCGTCGGTGCGATCATGTTCGGGCTCGCGTTCCTCGTCAACGAGAACCTCGCTCCGCCGTCCGAGCGCCAAGCAGACGTCGTCTTCCGCCAGATCGCCTACCATTCGAGCCAGCCGATCATCGCGCCGAATCAGATAATCAAGACGACGAACGGCTCGCAGCAGTACACGCTCTTCGTCGGTTCCGTCGACTCGGCCACCGGCCTCATGCACGACGTTCAGATATTCGTCATGCAGGCCGGGTACTTCCCGATCCGATGGACGGCGCAGACGGCGCGGCAGGCCGGGAACAAGATCGTGCTGTACGATGGCGTCGAGAGCCACACGGGCAAGGATGGGCTCGTCAACGCGCAGCAACGTTTCAAGGAGATGGATATCCCGATCGGCGATACGCAAGCGCTGTACGGCGGTCAACTGACGGCTTTCGAGATGAACTCGAAACAGCTGAAGCAGCAGGTCGACGCGGAAAAATCGAGCGGCGAAGACGCGCGTCAGGACGAGATGGTGCTCGCGGAAAAATTCGCGATGCCGGCCGCGAGCTTCATCGCGGTCATCATGGCGTTGCCGCTCGCGGCGCGCTTCGGCCGGCACGGCCGGGCCGTCGGGGCTCTCATGACGATCGCAGCGATGGTCGTCTACTATTTGTTCATGGCTGCCACTAATGCGATGGGGAAGAACGGCATCATGTCGACGTGGCTCGCAGCATGGACCCCGAACATCCTGTTCGGCGTCATCGGTCTCGCGCTCCTGATTCGAGAAGAGCGCTGAAGGTTGACCTTCGGTCGCTCGTCTGACCGAGCCGCCCGAGTCGGCGGAATCGTCGCCGCGGCGTGGCTCGTGGGGATTTTTCTCGTCGCGCAAGCGGGCCGCACGCCCGCGGTAGCGGATCCCATGCCGTCGCCCGGCGCGAGCGCGCTGCCCTTCTACGCGAATCCGTACGCGACTCCGGCCGACGACATCCCCACCATCTACCACTCACCGTTGCCGATCCCGTCGCCGCTTCCGTCGGGCGAGGTCGCGCCGTCGCCTGGTCCGACCTCGACGACGTTGCCGCTGCCGCAAGGCTCGGCGAAGGTCACCGCGGATCAGATGTTCGGCAACGGCGGACCGACCGGCGATATCACCGCTCTCGGGCACGTCGACATCAAGTACGCAGACGTCGACATCATCGCCGATCAAGCCGTCTACCACGCCTCGACCAAAGTGATCAGTGCGACCGGACACGTCCACTTCGTCGATGCGAACGGCGACACGGCGACGGCGCAAACCCTCGACTACGACACCGTCGACGGCCACGTCTCGATGACCGACGTCGTCGGCCAGAGCTCGTCGCTCTACGCGCAAGGCGAGCCGATACAAGGCTACGTCTACTACAAGGCCAAGAAGGCGACGTCGTATCGCGACGGCCACACGATCCTCGAGGACGGCTGGATAACGACGTGCGACTTGAGCCACGTCGCGTATCACATCACCGGCAACGAGATCGAGGTGCGGCCCGGCGACCGCATCATCGCGCACAACTCGCACCTCTACCTCGGCAAGTATCTCGTCGCCGCGCTCGGCATCCTCGTCATCCCGCTCTCGAAGGCGTCGGCGCAGCATCCGGAAGCGCTCGCACCGCGCGTCGGCTACAATTCGACCTTCGGCTGGTTCGTCAAGACGTTCATCAATTTCTACCGCAGCCCGTACTACTACGGCACGTACCATGTCGACTATTACCAAAAGGTCGGCATCGGGCTCGGAGCCGACCTCTATCTCTACCGGCAAGACGGCCGCGGTCAGGCGACGATCACGCTGTATGACTTGCGGAGCAACACGCAGCAGCAGCTGCTCACCGGACAGAAGAGCACGTTCCAGAGCAGCCTGTCGGCGCAAGAGCCGCTAGGAG
Source organism: Candidatus Eremiobacteraceae bacterium (assembly GCA_035710745.1). Lineage (NCBI taxonomy): Bacteria > Bacillati > Vulcanimicrobiota > Vulcanimicrobiia > Candidatus Eremiobacterales > Candidatus Eremiobacteraceae > Candidatus Eremiobacteraceae bacterium. The sequence goes on from DASTCX010000004.1 coordinate 82,557, forward strand.
CTCACCTCAACGCGACGGTCAATTTCGGATATTCGGGTCAGTCGTTCGTCACCGGCAACATCCCGCCGCAGACCGAAGCGAACGTCTCGCTCGCGCATCTTGGAGCACGGACGCAGACGAACTACGGCCTCACGTTCCAGAACAGCGGCGGCAACTCGTCGCTCGGACTGCTCTTCAGCCACACGATCCAGTTCTCGGAATTCCTCAGCCAGCAGTTCAACATCTCGGTGAACAACACGCACATACTCGGCTCGTCGTTCTCGCACTCGGTCGGTTTCAACACCGACACGCACTTCGGCGGACGTGCGCTCGACGGCGATCTCACGATCGAGACGAGCCACGGCTATCAGTACGCGAACCTCGGCGGCATCCGCACCGACCTCCCCGCCTTCCAGAAGCTGCCCGAACTGACGCTGAACGCGCACCCGTTCGAGATCGACCAGCGCATCCCGGTCGATATCACGCTCATCGGCGGCGTCTACGACGACCCGTTCGAGACATTCGGCTTCACGACGCAGCACGTCGAGACATCGCGTCTCGAAGCGGGTGTCCAACTCGGGGACGCACTGTTCCGGATCGGCGGGAACACGGATCTCACCGCCTCGGCGACGGTTCGTCAGGACGCGTACGGCACGGGCGACCTGCGTGGACTCTTCGGCGACGACTTCTCGGTCCATACGCTCTACGGCACGCACGCGGATACGACGTTCGGCTACGCCGTGAACAGCATCCGCGGCTTCACGCCGCTCGAATCATTCGACGGCGACGTATCGTCGAACACGTACACCGAAGCGCTCGATGTGTACAACGGCAGTTACTACCGCTTCACCGCGTCGTCGACGTACGACGTGCTCCAGCACTTCCAAGGCTCGATCGCATATCAGCTGACGACGACGCCCGGTCCGTTCGCATCGCTGACGCTCGGCACGAGCTTCGATCCGCATGGTACGGGCTTCTCACCGATGAGCATCCAGCTGCAGACGCCGGTCGGCAAGGACGACTACTTCCAGATGCTCGCGAACTACGACTTCAAGCTGCACGGGCTGCAGGGCCAGAACTACTATCTGACCCATAACGTCAACAACTGTTATCTCGTGCGCGTGTCGTATCTGCAGCCGCTGCACGAGGTCGACCTGAGCCTAAGCCTACTCGCGTTCCCTGGCGAAGGCGTCACCTTTGGTTTCACCAACCAAGGCGGATCACTGCTGCCGCAGAGCTTCGGCTCTCAGTAGCGACGTGTGTACGCCACCTTCACGCGCTCGGACTTGGGCTCGGGCTTGGACTCGGAGAGGGTTTCGATCCGGGAATCTGCACCTGGACCAAGCCGCCGGTGATGTTGAGGTCTTGATTTCCGTCGGGCGGCCCGGTGCAGGTGGTCGACTTCGTGAACACCTGTGTGTTCGAGACGGTGACGTCGACTGGGAAAAGCTGACCCGAGAGGCACGCGAGCTGGTCTTGTGCTACGCCGGACGAGTCGAGCGTGATGAGGTTGACGTAGATCTGCGTGACGTTCGAAGTGACCGTGTCGCACGACTGCGTGTTGGAGCCGGCGAAAATCGACAAGCACGAAAGCGGGAGCCGCAAGATGATCGCATTGCCGACGCCCGAACCGCCGTTGCCGGACGGGTTGAACGTGAACGTGCCTGGCGTCATGACGATGGGGATGAACCTGATCGTTATCTGACCGCCGTTCTGGCTCACCGCTTTGTAGCAGTAGAAGAACGTGCCGACCGGAGCGAGGACGCAGTTCGGCAGCCCGCTCGGAGCATCGCCGTATACGAGTGCTTGATCCCAATGGGTGAACGGAGGGGGCTGCAACCCGTAGGCTTCGAGGATGGTCGGCTCGCCGGGTTGTTCGCCCGCTTTGACGTTGATGTTGACGAAATTCGGGGCTACGCCGGTGTTCGCGTTGAGGACGAAGATGTAGTCGCCTTCGCTCGGCACGATCGCGCCCTGGACGAAGAGCTCGAGCGTGATCGTCGGTACCGTCGGCAACCCGATAGGCTCGACGGGACCGCGCCCGCACGCGGTGAAGGAAAGGACGACCGCCGCGACCGCGGCGCCGAGCCCCAATCCTATCGACCGGAACGATACGCGCATGTCTTCTGTGACCCGTGAGCTGTTCGCGGGGAGCCCAGCGCCGGCGAGAGCCGGCATGCTCCTCCGCCTTGGGGTCGCCATCGTGCCGCCGCTCGCCCTGTCGATGGCTTACCCGAAACTCGACGTGAGCGCGCTCGCGCTCGTCTCGTTGGCACCACTCTTCTGGTCGTGGTCGAAGTCGTCCTGGAAGCGCGCGTTCCTCGACGGTTGGCTGAGCGGAACGATCTTCTTCTTCGTCATGTGTTTGTGGATGACGAACTCGCTCGGCGATTACATCGGAGAGTGGAAGCTGCTCGCCGGCGTCTTGCTCGCCGCGCTCGAAGGCCTGTCGTTCGCAGGTGTCGGTGCGCTCACGTCGCTCGTCTGCCAAGGCGAGATCGGTGCGACGGCCGTTTTCGCGCTTCCATCTGCTTGGCTGCTCGTCGAATCGGTGCGGACGCGCGGCGCGTCGGGCGTTCCCTTCGGCGAGCTCGGGCTCGTCGGCGCCCATGCGCAGTGGCTTCTGCCCGTCGCGGCTTTTGGGGGCGTCTACGCGATGAGCGCGATCATCGCGCTGTGCAACTCGGCGCTGCTCGGAATCGTCGCAGGTTCTCGAAACGGACGTACCGCCGGCATCGTCGCGATCGCAGCGATCGTGGCGATTGTCGGCGCGGCGGATCTCGCGCGCAGTCGCATCGCCGTCGATCCGCCTTCGGTTCGCGTCGCCGTCGCGCAAGGCGGCATTTCGCAGCGAGAGAAATGGTCGCCGGCGGTTTTCGAACACACGATGGCGGTCTATTCCGACTTGACGCATCGCGCCGCCGCGCAGGGCGCCCGCGTCGTCGTCTGGCCCGAAACCGCGATCACGTCGAACCCGCTTCAAAACCCGCCGCTGCTCGCGTTCCTCGAGCGGCTCGCCACCGCGAACGACGTGTGGCTCATCGCGGGCGCGATCGATCGGCCGCAAGCGGATACGCTCTACAACTCGGTCCTCGAAATATCGCCATCCGGCGTATTCGTGAAGAAATACGACAAGCACATCCTCGTGCCGTTCGCCGAGTATCTGCCGTTCGAACACGCGCTGCGCGGCGTGCCGCTATTCGCCGAAGCATCGCACTTCTCGTCGGGCACCGGGCCGGAGCTGTTCGACGCGGCCGGCGTGCGCATCGGACCGCTCGTATGTTACGAGTCCGCTTTCGCGCCCTACGCGCGCGAGATCGCGAACGCCGGCGCCGGCGCGCTGATCGTCGTCACGGACGACGCGTGGTTCGGAGACACATCCGGACCGTATCAGCACGCCGAGATGTCGATCGTCGACGCCGTAGAGACCGGCCGCTGGCTCGTGCGCGGCGGTGACACGGGTATCTCCGAGATCATCGATCCGAAGGGCCGCGTCGTCGAAAGCCTCGGTCTTGGCGCGTCGGGCGTTCTCGCGGGTGAGATCGGCGCGCCAGTCGACGCGCCCTACTTGCGCTGGGGCATCTGGTGGTTGTTGGTGCTCGCGGGAGCCACGCTTGCGTGGGGGCTTTATCCGCGCCGCCGCGTCGCGCACGGCTGGCGTTCGAGGCGTGGGCGATCGTGATCGGAACGCTTCGCGCGGCTCTGCGCCGGCCAGGCACTTGGGGCTGGGTCCTCGGCGGCGCGGTGGTCGCGTATCTCGTCTACCTGCTCGTCGCCGGCTTGCTCACGCCCGAAGCTCCGAGCGGACCGGGCGCGAATCTCATCACCATGCGCGGCATCGTCAGCGAAGGACAAAACGGCAAGAGCGGCTGGTACTTCGAGGCGTCGAATAGCGAGGTCTCACCGGACGGCTTCACGACGACGTACCATGACGTCCGCAACGCGACGTTTTTCCGTGAAGGCCGCCCTGCGTATCGCCTGAAGGCCGGGCTCGTCACGGTCGACTCGCGCAATCAGAACTATTCCGCGACGGGCGGCGTCCACGTCTGGTCGTCGGATCAGGCTTTGCCGGACGATCTCCAAACCGACGACGCGTATTGGAATCAGGCGAGTCAGATGCTGACGTGTCCGGGACCGACATCATTCCTCTATCGGGGTACGACGATGCACACGACCCACATGACGGTCAATCTGCAAAGCGGCGCTTCGCAGCTCGGCGACACGACGATCGATTACTTCAAGATTCCCTCGCCGGCCCCGCTCGTCTCCGCGGCCCCGCTCCCGATCGCCACTCCAATAAACGTACCATCACCGAGCCCTTAAGGAATATCCGCTCGTCGCCGGATGGCCCCTTGCGGGGACGCGGCTTGAATCGGGGCAAACTGACCTAACGCCGCTCGGCTTCGGCGCCTCCTCGGCGCCTCAGACGCCCCGCAATTGGGGCCATCCGACGACGCACACAAACTTTGCGTTCCGAGCGGTGCGAGGGTGTCGCGCTAAGCGGGGCGTTGGAGGCGGCGAAAGCCGCCGGAATCGAGCGGCGGAAGGCAAGTATTTCCCGACTTCCGCCGCGTCCCCGCGAGCGCGACATCTCGCGGCGCTATTTTGGAAAGGCCGCGGCGGTCGAGATAAATCTCGACCGCTCCCAAACTATCAGGATGCGAAGTAGGGTTTGGCGAGTTCGGACTTGAGCCAATCGATGACTTTGACGGGTGTCGGATCTTCGCCGTACGCATACGCGAGGTAACAGGACGCGAAATCTCCGACGTAGATGAGCGACATCATCCGCGCGAGCGCGCTCTCGCCGGTGGCCCAGACCTCGTCGATCCCGTCGACGTGCTCGGCGATGATCTTCTTGGTGAGCTCTACACGCCGCTTTATGTGCGCGGGTTCGCGGTCGTCGCGAAGAATGCAAAGGCGCAACACCTTCTCCGGATTGCCTTGTCCGTGCGCGCCGCTCCAACCGACGGTCTCGTTATGGTTGAGCTCCGGAAAGACGTTCGAGATCGCATACGCCTTCGCGTTTTCGTTTATCTGCGTCTTCCAGCGATATGCGGCGACACCGCGCTCGCCTTGAGAGCCGTAGATGACGGGCAGCTTGCCGCGCCAACTCGACGCGAGTGATCGCGCGACGTTCTCATCGCCCGGAGCGTCGGGATTGCACCGATCGCGGACGCCGCGCATCGTCGCGACCGCCTCGTCGATGTCATCGACGAGCGGCGACGGCAACAGGCCGAGCCGCGCCGAGGCGACGACGAGCGGGATGAACCCGTAGCCGAGCGATGCTCGCGGCTGCAAGCCGCCTGGAAACGTGACGAGAGAAACGCCGTCGCGCGACGCGCGCTTTCCGAGCTCGCCGCCGGTCGTGAACGCGACGATCGTGGCGCCGGCTCGGCGCGCTTGATCGTACGCCGAGAGCGTCTCCTCGGTATTTCCGGAATTGCTCGCCGCGAATACGAGCGTATCGGGTCCGACGTACGCCGGCAGATGATAGTCGCGAGCGACTTCGACCGGGCAGCGCAGCACGGACTGATAACACGCACGGAGCAGATCGCCGCCGATCGCCGAGCCGCCGAGGCCCGCGATGACGAGCGAGTCGAATCGCTTGCGCTCGGCGGCCGCCAGATCCGCAGTGGATCCGATGATCGTAGCCGCCGAGCACTGCTCCGGGAGGCCGAGGATGGCCCCCATCATATCCTGCGGGTCCGTCGCGCGAGCGGGCGCGAGAGCGGTGCCGTCAGGTCGAGCCGTCATGAGCCTCCATCCGGAAGAGAAGGAGGCGGAAGGGTCAACGTTCCGAGCGCTTCGCCTCTTCGATGAGGCGCTTTACTTTCTGCCCGCCCTTGTGCCCGATCTCTTCGTAAAAACCGGGTCCGTATTTGTCCTTGACCGCATTGCCGCCCTTTTGTCCGATGTTCTCGTAGAACTCTGCGCCGTGGCGCTCTTTGGTGACTTCCCCGCCTTTGCGGCCTATCTCTTCGTAGAACGACGCACCGTACTTCGCCCGTACGGCGTCGCCGCCACGTTTGCCGGCTTCACGCACGGACATCTCGCCGCCCAGCCGATCCTTGGCTATTTCCTTCGTCCGGATCATGAATCACCTATTCTTACGGCAACAAGGGTAATGATATCGAGCGGGGCGAGGAACCGCCCGCGCGTGATATCAATGTACGTGTACCCGAGAGGGCAGACGCTAAACCGGCAGCTGAAATCGGTCCCATATTGTGTTTGACGTCATTCTTCGCGGTGGTCTCATCGTCGATGGTACCGGGACGCCCGGGTACCATACAGATATCGCGCTCAAGGACGGCAAGATCGCGCGCATCGGCGATTGTTCTACGGCCGACGCTGCGGAACGCCTCGATTGCACGGGCCTCGCGATCGCGCCAGGCTTCGTAGATATGCACGGCCATTCCGATGAGATTCTCCTCGTTGATCCGCTCGCCGACGCGAAGATCCGACAAGGGGTCACGACCGAAGTCGGTGGCAATTGCGGCTCATCTCCCGGACCGCTGTCCCAAGACGAATTCAATAGTCGCAAGCAGCGTTTCAAAGAGGCGTACGGATTCGATCTAGAGACGTCGACGATCGGCGCGTTTCTCGATGCGCTCGATTCTGCTGAACCCGTGATGAACTTCTGCACGCTCGTGGGATGCGGCGAGACTCGCGCGGCCGTCGGCGGCCTCGACGACACGCCGCTCGACAAGGAGGCGCTGCGCCGCGAATGCGATCTCGTGCGCGACGCGTGCGAGCAAGGCGCGATCGGCATCTCGTCGGGGCTCATCTATCCGCCGGGTCGCTTCGCCGACATCGCCGAGCTGACGGCGCTCGCATCGGCGGCTCGCGCCGCAGGCAGCCCGCTATACGCATCGCACATCCGAAGCGAAGGTCGCGACCTCATCGAGGCGGTGGAAGAGGCGCTCGAGATCGGCGCGCGCGCCGGCGTCGGCGTGCAGTTGTCGCACCACAAAGCGTCCGGCAAGGCGAACTGGGGCAAAGTGCATGACAGCCTTGCGCTCGTCGAGCGATCGCGGGCGTCCGGCAACGACGTCGTGCTCGATCAGTACCCGTACAAAGCCTCGAGCACCGGGCTCGACGTCATCTTGCCGAAGGACGTCAACGTCGGCTCGGCCGATGCGGTTGCAACGCGGCTGGCTGACAAAGGCTATGCCTCGCTCGTCGCGGCGCGTGTCGAGCTCGAATATGCGGACCGGTGGAAGGACGTCATGATCGCGGCGGTCGCGACGGAGAAGAATCGGAGGTTCGAGGGTATGACCGTCGAGCAGATCGCCCAATCGCAACAGCGGCGGCCGGTCGCCGTCGCGCTCGATCTGCTCGTGCAAGAGCGGCTGCAAGTCGCGGCGATCTTCTTCACGATGTGCGAGGACGACGTCCGGACGGTGCTGTCGTACGCGCACACGTCGATCGGAAGCGATGCATCCGTGCGCTCTGTGGGCGGCATAACCGCGCGCGGCAAGCCGCACCCCCGCGCGTTCGGTACGTTCCCGCGCATCTTCAAACGCTACGTGCGCGATACGCGGCTGCTCGCGCTCGAAGAGGCGGTGCGGCGAGCCACGAGACTGCCTGCGACGCGCCTCGGCCTTCGCGATCGCGGCGAGCTCAAGGAGGGCTGGCACGCCGATATCGCCGCTTTCGACCCGGCGGCTATCGCCGATATGTCGACGTATGAGGATCCGTACCGGTATCCCGTAGGCTTGCCGCACGTTTTCGTCAATGGCGTCGCGGTCGTACGCGATGGGCGTTCGACGGGAGCAAAGGGCGGCCGTGTCTTGCGGCGCGGACGCGATTTGTAGGCTTTTCGCCGGCTCGTCCGGCCTTGACCGGCGGGCGGCTCGCGCTATAATGAGTCCTAGGAGCGTACCGGCGGCTCGCGACTATCGCGAGTAAGGAATCGTTATCATAACGTGAGATCGATCTGGGTGGGCGTCATCGCCGGCTTCGCGGCTTTTGTTGTCGCGACGTCTTGCGCGTTCGCGTCCGAGACGAGCGCCGCGCATCTGCCGCTGAAGCCGGCGGCCGTCGGGCCTTCGACGGAGCGCAAGCCGTGGATCGAAGGCGTCGATCCATCGGTCGAAAACAGTCTATTCTTCGCGACCTACGAAGCGCTGTCGACGCACAACGTCCTTAAGGTGTACGCGTTCGACGCGGGCGGGTACGAGTCGGCGGCGATCCGCATATCCGGCCGCATCCCGCACGAGCCCGAAGACCTGAGCCTCGACGAGCTCGCGTCCGAGGCCGTCACGCTTATCCGCACGACCTTCGACCGCTTCCCGGAAGTCCAGCATGTCGACATCTGGGCGACCGTGCCAGTACCGCAATCCGAAGCGACGACCGTCGAGAACACGGTGTTCTCGGTCTCCGCCGATCGCAGCGTCTACGAGAAGATCGACGACGGAAATCAGATGACCGACCTCGGTTTCCTCGGCGCGTTCGGTCGCGTCTGGGTGGCGCCCGAGGTGCCGCGATGATCCGTCGCGCGACCGTCGTCGCGATCATCGCGAGTATCGCCGTCGCGCCGCAGATCGCGAACGCGGCGCCGAAACGCCCGGTCTCGCTGCCACAGCATCCGGTGACGAGCATCGATGGAACTTCCCGGACGTCGCCTGTCGACGGGGTCGGACCGCTCGGCGAGGTCTGGCGCGTTCCGATGCGGCGCAAAGAGATCGCGCTTACCTTCGATGATGGACCGTATCCGTTCTATACGGATCTGCTCCTCCACGAGCTCGAGCGCTCGCACGCAGTCGCGACGTTCTTCCTCGTCGGCCGCTCGTCGCAGGAGTTCCCCGAGCTCGTCAAGCGGATCGTCGCCGACGACGATGAGGTCGGCGACCACACGTTCAATCACTACAAGCTGACGAAGCTGTCGGGCCCGCAGATCGCCGCCCAGATCTCCGAGGACGCGACTCTGCTCGAGCCGTTCGTGGGCGCGCCCCTGAAGCTATTCCGCCCGCCGCATGGCCGCTTCGATCATCGGGTCGTCGCGCTCGCGCATGCGATGGGCTACGACACGATCTTTTGGAGCGACAGCCCGGAGGATACGAAGGACATCTCGCCTGCGCTCGTCGTCAAGCGCACGCTCGACCAGGCGACGCCGGGCGGCATCATCCTCATGCACAACGGGCAGTATAGGACGATCGAAGCGCTTCCGATCATCATCGATCGTCTGCGCTCCGAGGGGTATACGTTCGTGACGGTGACGCGTCTGCTCGAAGACGGCCGTCGCTACGACGGTTTGAACGTCAAAGCAACGCCGTTCATGCAGTAACGCAGGCCCGTCGGCGGCGGCCCGTCATCGAAGACGTGGCCGAGATGGCTGCCGCACCGCCGGCAATGCACTTCCGTCCGATCCATCCCGAGAGAGTCGTCGCGGCTCGTCAGGACTGCGTTCTTGAGTGGTGCGTAGAAGCTCGGCCACCCCGTGCCGCTGTCGAATTTCGTCTTCGATGAGAACAAGTCGAGCGCACAACCCGCGCACGCGTACGTGCCGGGGCGCTTCTCCTCGTCGAGCGGGCTCGAGAATGCGTATTCCGTCCCCGACTGCCGCAGCACCGCGTACTGCGCGGGCGTCAGGAGCTTGCGCCACTCGGCATCGGTATGCTCGACTTCGTAGTGCACGGTCGAAGCGTCCGCGGAGCGCGCGATCTTTGCCCGGATGCCGAGTGCCAGACCCGTCGCGCCGAGGGCCGCTATCGATACGAAAGAACGCCTATCCATTTCCATGCGCCTCCGTACGTGTATACGTTCAGCCGGCCCGACCGGATGCCTTCGCAAGCTCCGCCCAGACCTTTTCTACTTCGGCGTCGAGCGCGATCTCATCGCCGTCGTTGCGGATGATCCACGTCGCTTTGCCATCGTACCCTGATTCGGGCAACTGTACGCGCATCCGTGCGCGGACCTCGGCCTCGGCCATGTGGTCGCGTCGCATGACGCGCGCGATGCGCGCCGGCTCGGGGGCCGTCACCGCGATGACGGCGTTGCAATTGCGATCGAAGCCAGATTCGAACAGCAGCGGCACCACGACGACGACGACCGCCGACGGCGGATAGCTGCCGATGCGCGCGAGCACGCGCTTGAGTATCTCGGGGTGCGTGATCTCGTTGAGGCGCTGCCTGCGGGATTCGTCGTTGAAGACGATACGCGCGAGCGCTTCGCGGTCGAGCGCGCCGCCGCGGCCGATAACCGACGCGCCGAATTCGCGCGCGATCTCATCGAGAACGGGGCTTGGCGGTTCGACCACCTCTCGCGCGATGACGTCGGTGTCGATGATCGTCGCGCCGCGCTTTTCCAACAGCTTCGCCACGGACGATTTGCCGGCGCCGATGCCGCCGGTAAGGCCGACGATCACGCTGCTGAAAAGGGCGGCATGTGATGCCGCCCCTCAGACCGCTTGACCACGACTCCTCTTACGAGGCGGAGGTCGACGCGTCGGGCGGCTCCGGCGCGCCCGCCGCATCCGACGGTTCGGTGGTGTTCGCCTCGAGCGAGTCGCCGATCGACGACTCTTGCGCCTGCTGGCTCGCGAGGAATTCCGCGACCTCGGGGTTGCCGCCGTCGTTCGACGACGCCTTTGTGACGCTTGCGGTGATGCGCCGCGACGGCACGTTGATCGAGAGGAGGCGGACCTGGACGGTTTCGCCCGTCGCGGGCGGCGTGCGGCCGTCGAACTCCGACTTCGGCACCATGCCCGTGACGCCGGGCAGGATCTCGACGAGCAAGTAGTTCTGCGTCACCTTGATGAGCGTCGCGGGGACGACCGTGCCTTCGACGAGTTGGTCGGGCACGTTCTTCCACGGATCTTCGAGCGAGTGCTTGAGCGAGAGGCTTACCTTCTTCGCTTCGGGGTCGAACTTCATCACTTCGACCTGGACCTTGTCGCCGATGTTGACGACTTCGCTCGGGTGCTTGATGCGCGACCACGACAGCTCGCTGTTGTGGATGAGACCGTCGATGCCGCCGAGATCGACGAACGCGCCGAAATCCGCGAGCCGCACGATCGTGCCTTCGCGGATCTGCCCCGCTTGGAGCGTCGCGAGCAGCTCTTGCTTCTTCTGGTTGAGCTCTTCTTCGAGCACGACGCGCTGCGAGAGGACGACGCGCTTGCGCTTGTGGTCGAGGTCGATGACCTTGAGACGCAACTGTTTGCCGACGAGCTCGTCGAGGTTGCCCACGGGATGACGGCGGATCTGCGATGCCGGCACGAAACCGCGCATGCCGAGGTCGACGAGCACGCCGCCTTTGACGACTTGCGTGACTGTCGCCGTGACGACTTCGTTCTGCTCGTGCGCTTCGAGGACTTTCGTCCACGTCTTGAGCGCGCGCGCGCGTTTTTCGGAAAGGTAGAGCGTGCCGTCGCCGTCGCCGTCGATGCGGTGGACGAGCACTTCGAGCGTATCGCCGACCTTGAGGTCTGCGACCGACATCCCGGGCGAGAGCTCGCGGGATGTGACGATGCCTTCGGACTTGCCGCCGATGTCGACGAGCAGTTCGTCGTTCGTCTTCGCGACGATCAGGCCGGTGAGGACCTGACCTTCGTCGAGCGTTCGAAGGCTCTCCTCATAGAGGCGCTGTTCGAGGGCGAATTCGTCTTCCGCTTGCGATGGTTCGAGCACGTGCGTATCAGCCATAGAGGAAAGATCACCTTGGTTTCTTTTAGATTCGGGCATGCCCGCCGGTCGGGCGCGGACACCTAGATTCGCGGAAACCCGAAAGGCTCCGCCCTCAGAGGTCCGTCGTCACCGAGGCGAGATGTGGTGCGAGTCGTCGATTATCGCTGGCAAGCGGGACAGTAGAACGTCCCACGCTGGCCGAGCACGATGCGCTTGATCGGCGTCCGACAACGCCGGCACGGTAGGCCGGCACGCCCGTAGACGTTGAGCTTTTTCTGAAAATCGCCCGGTAAACCCTCCGCATCGACGTAGTCGTCGACGCTCGAGCCGCGCGACTCGATCGCGCGGAGCAACACGCGGCGCAGTGCCGCGAGCAGCGCTTTCCGCTCGCGCTCGGTGAGCCGCCCGGCGGGTCGTCTCGGTCGGATGCGCGCCTTGAAGAGCGCTTCGTTCGCGTAGATGTTGCCGACGCCGGCGATCCGCTGCTGATCGAGGAGCAGCGTCTTGACGGGCGTCTTGCGCTTTCGGACGATGCTCGCGAACGCCGCGACATCGAGCGACTCCGAGAGCGCGTCGATGCCGACGCCGAGGACGTCGCTGCTCACGTCGTCGAGCAGACGGATGCGTCCGAACTTTCGCGCATCCGCGAACGAGAGCTTGTCGCCATCTTCGAAAACGAGCGCGAGGCGTTCGTACGGGACGTGCGCGTCCGCCTTGGCGACGGTGAGGCGTCCGGTCATCCGCAAGTGGACCGTGAGCGTGCGTCCGCTGCGCAAGCGGATCGCCACGAACTTGCCGATGCGCCCGACCGATTCGATCGAATCCCCGCGCAGCGATTCGAGCGGAATGCTTCGCGTGTCGACCGTCCGATCCCATAGGATCTCGGCTTTCGCGATGGCGCGCCGGCGGACGAGCGGGTCCAGGCCGCGCGCGATCGTCTCTACTTCGGGCAGCTCAGGCATTCACTCGGCATCCTGACTTTGATCCGAATGTAGTAGGCCGAGCGAAGCTCGGCGTTTTGTGGTATGCCGAGCGAAGCTCGGCGAGTCACTCGAGATCCGCCCAGGTCGGACCGCTCGAGAAATGGACGGCGAGCGGCACTCGCAGCGACATGGCGTTCTCCATCGCGTCCTCGACGACGGCACGCAGCCGCGAGATCTCTTTCGTCGGCGTCTCGAAGATCAGCTCGTCGTGGACCTGGACGAGCATGTTCGCTTCGACCTTCGCTTCTTCGATGCCGTGCGCGACGCGGACCATCGCGAGCTTGACGAGGTCGGCCGCGCTCCCTTGCAGCGGTGCATTGATCGCCATCCGTTCCGCAGCGGCGCGGACGGCGTGATTGCTCGATCGCAGGTCGGGGAGATAACGGCGCCGTCCGAGGATCGTCGTGACGAAACCGTCGGTCCGCGCTTGCGCGAGGCCCGCGTCGATGTACCCCTTGATGCGCGGGAAACGCGCGAAGTATTGCGCGATGAACTCGCGCGCTTCGGCACGCGTGATGCCGGCGCTCTGCGCGAGTCCGAAGCTGCCCATCCCGTACAGGACGCCAAAATTAATCGCCTTTGCGCGGCGGCGCAACTCGGGATCGAGCGGCGCGTCGTCGGGAATGCCGAAGATGCGACGCGCCGTATACGCGTGCGCGTCGTGGCCCTCGGCGAACGCCGCGAGCAGATTCTCGTCTTGCGACAAGTGCGCGAACAAGCGCAGCTCGATCTGCGAGTAGTCGGCGGCGACGAGCGCCATGTCGGTTCGTCTCGGAACGAACGCGCGCCTGATCGCTTTGCCCGCCGCCGTGCGCACCGGGATGTTCTGCAGGTTCGGGTTCGTCGACGATAGCCGCCCGGTCGCAGCGCCGAGCTGATGGAACGTCGTGTGGAGGCAGCCCGTCTTGGGGTTCACGAGGGCGGGCAGCGCGTCGACGTACGTCGACTTGAGCTTGGCGACTTCGCGATACTCGAGGATCTTCGCCGCGATGGTGTGTTCAGCCGCGAGCGGTCCTAGGACCTCGATGCCGGTCGCGTAGCCGGTCTTCTTCTTGATGCCGCCAGGCAGCGACATCTTCTCGAACAATATCGCGCCGACGGCCTTGGGAGAATTGAGGTTGAACTCTTCGCCGGCCATCTCGAAGATCTCAACGCTCGCTTTAGCGATCATGCCGTCGAGCTCGGCGCGGATACGGTCGAGCTCTTTGAGGTCGAGCGCGAAGCCGCGTGACTCCATCCGCGCTAGGATGCGAGCGAGCGGCAGTTCGACGTCGCGCAGCAGCGAGCTCTCACCGGCGTCTTCGATCATGCGCTCGAGGACGGGCGCCGCGCGGAACACGGCGTCGGCGGCCGACGCGAACGCCGGGTCCAGCGACGCGGGCGCTGCGAACAGATCCATAGCCGCGGGCGCCTTCGGTTTGTCGACGAGCGCCACGACAGCGCCGCTCATCGTCGCCGCTTCCGCTAGCGAGGGTTCCCCGAGCGTCGGGTTGACGAGACCAGCTCCGAGCATCGTGTCGAAACCGATGTCGGAGAGGCGGTGATCATTGGCGTCCGCCCATGCGTAAAAACTCTTCGAATCGTGAACGCTTTTTCGCGGCGCCTTCGCGTCGAGCAGCGACTTCATCGCGGAAACGGTCGCCGCATGTCGCAGCGCGGAACTCTCCGGCACGACGAACGCGTCGCCGGGCGATGCGCAAAACGCTAGTCCGGCGGCGGCGCCATCGTTACCGGCGACGAGCGCGATCCCAACGGCCGCCTGTTTGCGCAGTTCGTCGATTGCCTCCGCGGCGCGCGCGTCTTCAAGCGTTCGATAGCGCGTCGGGATCTCGACGCCGAGCGGCGCGACCGCCGGCGAGGTGCCTGCCGCAATATCGGCGCCTCTCGCCTCGCCGTTCGGCGTACGAGAGGCGAGCGTCCGGAACTCGAAGGCCTCGTAGAACTTCGCGAGCCGTTCGCGCGGCGGCGGCTCGTACTTGAGTTCGTCCCAACCGACGTCGATCGGCAGGTCGCGTTTTGCCGTCGACACGGCGCGACAGCGACGAGCTTGGTCGGCGTATTGGTCGAGCAATCCGGCGATGCGCTTCGGGGTCACTTCGGCGGTATGTTCGAGCAACGCGTCGAGCGTGCCGAACTGAGCGATGAGCTTGGCCGCCGTCTTCTCGCCGATGCCGGGTACGCCGGGAAGATTGTCAGATGGATCGCCCTTGAGCCCGCGATAGTCTGGAAGCTGGCTAGGATCGAGCCCAAAACGCTCGCGCACCGCTTGGGTATCGTAGCGCGTCATGTCGGTCATGCCGCGCCGGGTGACGACGACCGTGACCCAGTCGTCGACGAGTTGGAGCAGATCGAGGTCGCCCGTGATGATCGAGGTGAAGATGCCGTCGCGCGATGCGCGTGTCGCGAGCGTCGCGATGCAATCGTCGGCTTCTTCGCCGTCGACCTGGAGCGCGCGGATGCCGTACGCGTCGAGCGCCGCTCGCACGCTCTCGAATTGCGGCCGCAAGTCGTCGGGCATGTCCGGCCGCTGCGCCTTGTACGACGGCATCGCGTCGAAGCGCTCTTGCGGTATGCCCGCATCGAAGCACGCGGCGATGTGCGTCGGCCGCTCCATGCCGAGGACGCGGTTGAGCATGCGATCGAAACCATAGACCGCGTTGACCGGCACGCCCGCCGATGTCGTCAGCGGCGGCAACGCGAAATACGCGCGGTAGACGAGCGCGTAGACGTCGAGGAGCAGAAGTTCGGGTTCGCGCTGTCGTTCGGGCATGAGCGAGCTGCCGCTCAGGGCTTGTAGACGAGGCGCGCCGCGCTCATCGCCGCCGGCACGCGGAACCCGATCGTGATATCCATCGGTTTGCCCCCGGCGAGTTGGACGGTCGCCATGGTCGGGATCGAGATGCCGCCGCCCGACAAGCCTTGATACGTCGCCATCAGGTTCGGGTCGAGCAGCGCGAACTTGTCAGGTGATATCGTCTCGGGCTGCGTTTCCGGATTCGTGTACGTCGCTTGGATGACGACGATGAGCGAGTCAGTCGTGTTGCCGTTCGGATCATTGTAACGCTGCACGTTTTTGATGACGAACGTCGTCGGGTCTGCGGTGATGTAGTCGTTCGGAGGCGAAGCCGCCGACTTCAGTTGACACCCAGGTAAGAGCGCGACGCAAAGCGCCGCCCAGAGGGCGATGCGGGATACCGACATGCGGGAGACTGCTCCTGATCTAACGGTGCTCGACTACGGAAGCGGCGAGGTTCCGTGCGCCCACGACGGCGTCCTCCGGCGCACGATGGCGCGAGCTCGCGGGCATGAGCATGGTCAACGCGGTGCCGACGACCGAGACGCCGACGAGCGACCAAAGAACGACTGGGAGCCCCGCGACATCGGCGACGTGTCCGAGACCGGCGATCGCGACGCCGCCGATCCCCGACGTGAAGCCGATGACGAGCGCCGACGCGAGCGCGATCCGGTGCGGCATGAACTCGTGCGCCATGACGACGGTGATCGTCGTCGTACCGATGAGGAACGCACCGACGAGGACGAGCGCGACGATGCCGATCGGGCCGGGCGAAACGAGGTATAGCGCGAGCAGCGGCGGCACGAACGCGAAGGAGATCGTCATCGTCTGCTTGTTGCCGACGCGATCGCCGATCGCAGCGCCAGCGATTGTCGCGATGGCGCCTGCGGCGAGGATCGCGAAGAGCAGCGGTCCGTTCTGTGACGGCGCGTGATGAAGCACGTTCACAGCGTAGAGAGGAACGAAGACGAGGATGCCGCTGTAGATGATCGAGCGCGTCGCGACCACGACGACGAGCATCGCCATCGCGCGTTTGTCGGAATCCGCCGACGTCGGCCGCGGGCCGGCCGCTTGGGCCGTTTCCGCGCGCGAGATCGATGGCCCGATGATGGCCACACCAAGCGCTGCGATGATCCCCGCGATCGCGTAGGCCGCGGTCGCGTGCAAGCCGCCCCAATCGACGAGCAGTGTGAAAACGAGCGGACCGAGCGCGACGCCGATGTTGCCGCCGATCGTGAAGAACGACATGCCGGTCGCGCGCATCGGACCGGAGACGAAGCGCGCCGACTTGGTCGCCTCAGGATGGAAGATGGCGGATCCGATGCCCGTCACCGCGATCGCGACGAGCATGAGCGCGTACGACGGCGCGTTGCCGAGCGCGGCAAAACCGCAAGCGGAAAGGAGAACGCCGAGCGGGATGAGATAGCGCCGCGCGCCGGCGTCGGAGTACGTGCCGAAAATCGGCTGCGCGATCGACGACGTCACCTGGTACGTCGTCGCGACGAACGCGACCATGAGATACGACAGCCCGAACTCGTGCTGCAAGAACGGCAGCGCGGCAGGGACGGCGCCGGCCGTCACATCGACGACGAGGTGCCCTATCGAGAGCAACGAAAGAGGCCGGCGCTTCATGATATCTATGCTCCGCCGACAAAGACGTGCCGACCTTCGACCGTCACTATTGGCTCCATCACATCGGCGCGACAGATGTAGTAGATGCGCGCCACGTCGTTGGCCCGATGTCGCACGCCGCGCGAAAATGTTGTAGCGGTCGAGCTTTAGCTCGACCGCCGCGGCCTCGCGGTTCACCGATGTAGTAGGCCGAGCGAAGCTCGGCATGGAGCGGCGAACCTGCGCTGGAATGAGGCAGAGTGAACGCCGCTTCGTGGTTCCCTCGTTGGCTGCCGTCTGAAAGCGTCGCGCTGTTCGCGGTGCTCGTGCTGCTCGTCATCGCCGTTCCAGCGATGGGCGCGCTCGTCGCTGCCCGTCTACGATCGGTCGAGGACACGCCGGCGCGCAAACGCGCGCGGTACGCGCGAACGATGCTCGTCCTTTGGACGATGACCGGGCTCGCTTACTACGCGCTTCAGCTCCATGGCCTATCGCCGGCAGATATCGGCGCGCGTCCGCCGGTGAACTTCATCTGGTATGCTGTCGGGCCGCTCATCGTCGCGGTGCTGCTATCGACGAGCGGCGCCGGACGCGGCGACATATCGGACTCGTACGCACGCGCCATCCGCCCCGTCATCCCGAATGACGCAGTCGACTGGTGCTGGTTCGTCGGGGTCGCCGCGACCGCCGCGATCTGCGAGGAGTTCCTCTATCGCGGCTATGCGCTGACGCAGATCGCCGCGTTGACGCACAGCGTCGTCGCCGGTGTCGTCTTGTCGTCGCTCGCTTTCGGGCTCGGGCACGCGTACCAGGGACGGATCGGCATGGTAGGAACGGCGATCACCGGGCTGCTCTATTCCATGCTTTATTTGGCAAGCGGGTCGCTCGTGCCGTGCATGCTCGCGCATTTCATGCAGGATATTTTCGGTGCGGCTTTACTCTCTCGCCGTCTTCGCTTGACCGCGTCCGCGGTAGGGCCAAAAGGTGCGCCGGGAGAAGAAGGGCGGGCTTATCAAGAGATCAGCGACAACGAACCCGGGAGAATGCGACCTTGACCTACGTCATCTGCGAGCCGTGCATCACCGTCAAGGACAAGTCGTGCGTCGACGTGTGCCCGGTCGACTGCATCAAGGGCACGGACGAAGATAAGATGCTGTACATCGACCCGGCGACGTGCATCGACTGCGGCGCCTGCGTCGCCGCCTGCCCGGTAAACGCGATCTACAACGAGACCGAAGTGCCCGAGCAGTGGACGGAATACACGAAGATCAACGCTGACTATTTCAACAAATAAGGTGGGTCGAGCGTTTGCTCGACCATCGTAAGATGTAGCGGTCGAGCTTTAGCTCGACCGTTCGTCTTTCGGTCTTCCCTTCTTGCCCACGAACTGCCAACCGAAGCGGCCCTTGATGCAAAGGTGACCGCGCGTCACATCGTGATCGAGCGGCGACGACACCTTGACGATTTGATTGTCTTGTGCGTGGACGGTAAGCGTGCAACCGACGCCGCAGTACGCGCAAATCGTATCGCCTTGCGTCTGCTTCGATTCGTCCCACGTGCCCGCTTCGCGCATGTCGTACTCGGTCTTGAACATGAGCGCGCCGGTCGGGCAGACGCCGATGCAGTTGCCGCAGTAGACGCACGCGGAGTCGGGGAGCGGCACGTCGGACTCCGTCGAGATGTGTGCTTCGAAGCCACGGCCTGCGACCGCGATCGCAAACGTGTTCTGCGCGTCTGTGCCGCACGCTTCGACGCACTTGTAGCAGAGCACGCACTTCGAGTAGTCGCGGACGTAGAGATCGTTGTCGATCTTCACCGGTTGATGCGTCGTCTGCGCCCGCTCGCCGTAGCGCGAAGGATCGGCGTCGTAGCGCTTCATCCGCGTCTGCAAGTCGGTCGCGAGCGAAACGTCGACGGACGACGCTAGGAACTCGAGCACCATCTTGCGGCTCAAGCGGACGCGGTCGCTGTCCGTCTTCACCTTCATCCCGTTCTCGCATTTGCGCGAACACGCAGGCACAAGGGTGCGCGCGCCTTCGAGTTCGACGACGCATACCCGGCAGGCGTTGACAGGCGTCAGGTTTTCCAGATAGCAGAGCGTCGGCGTGTCGATCGATGCCTGCCTGCACGCGTCGAGCAGCGTCGCGCCGTCTGCGACGGTGACCGGCTTACCATCGATCTCGACTTGAACGCTCATCCGGCTTTGGTCCCGAAGAGATCGAACTTCACGATCGCCGACTCGACGGCGCTCGAGGCCGTTTGGCCGAGTCCGCAGATCGAAGCGTCGCGCATAGCTTGCCCGATTTCGCCGAGCAGCGCACGCTCGGCGTGCGTCTTGCCGTTCGATGCACCGCTTGCGAGGCGTTCGAGCAGTTCCTCTTGCCGCACCGTTCCGACGCGGCACGGCACGCACTGCCCGCACGATTCCTCGCGGAAGAAGCGCGCGATGCGCGCGACGATCTTGCGGAGATCGATGCGGTCGTCGAAAAGCATGACGACCCCAGAGCCGAGTGTCGCCTTGATCGCACGCACGCCTTCGAACGAAAGCGGCACATCGATCTCATCGGGCGTCAAGAATGTGCCGGCTGCGCCGCCGAGAAGGACCGCCTGCAGCGTGCGTCCGCCGCGCACGCCACCAGCCTTATCGATAAGCGCACGCAACGTCGTGCCGAACGGAACCTCGTAGACATCGGGTTTCGCAACGCACCCTGAAAGGCAGAACAACTTCGTGCCAGTCGATTCGTTGGTACCGATCTTCGCGTACGCTTCGCCGCCCTCTAGGATGATATCCGGTATGTTAATCAGCGTCTCGACGTTGTTGACTATCGTCGGTTTTCCGAATAAACCTTGCTGGACGGGAAACGGCGGCTTGTTGCGCGGCTCACCACGATAGCCTTCGATAGAATTGAAGAGCGCCGTTTCCTCGCCGCATATGTACGCGCCGGCACCGCGCCTTATCTCGATGTCGAAGTTAAATCCGCTTCCAAAGATGTTTTCACCGAGCGCGCCTGCTTGACGCGCTCGGTGGATCGCAAACCAAAGCTGCCGCTTTGCGTTCGGGTACTCCCAACGCACGTAGATGTACCCCTTGGTGCAGCCTCCAGCGTAACCAGCGATCGTCATGGCCTCGATGAGGCTCTCGTGGCGCCACTCCATGAGTCGCAGGTCTTTGAAGGTACCTGGCTCCGACTCGTCGGCATTGCAGACCAAGTAATGGGGCCGTTCTGGCTCATTTGCGACTGCTTCCCACTTTCGTCCGGTCGGGAAGGCCGCACCGCCGCGCCCCATGAGCTTGGACTTCTTGACTTCCTCGATGATATTGCTCGGCGGGAGCGCTAGAGCCCGACGAAGAGCAGCGTGATCCTGACGCCTCATGTGCCGCAACATGTGCGCCGGAACTTTACCAAGACGTTCGCGCACTTGCTCGATCATTTCTGGTCTTACCGAGTGCCCGTCGTGGGTAAGTAGCCGGGCGTCGTCGTCCGTCAGGTAAATACTTCCATGTCCCCCCAGCGACGCCTCATCCAGCGCCCGCCGCACAAGCGAGGGGGCGGCGAATGGAAGGGGCTCTTCGATCTGTCGTTCACCGCTATGCTTATAGAGCGCTGCCGGCGCGCTATCGCACAATCCGAGGCATGGGCTGCGTAGCCAGACTTGCGTACCCGCTCGGGCTGGTTCGCCTTCGGGCCCTACCTGCTGCGTAAGTTCGTCGCACAACTGGTCCGCGTACGCGCACATGCAGGCGATGTCATCGCACACGAACACGACGTTCTTCGGGCGCGGCTTGAGCGAGAACATGTGGTAGAAACTCGCGACGCCGTACGCTTCCGCCGGCGGAATCGTCAACCGCTCGCAGATGTAGTTCAGCGCACCTTCGCTGATCCAGCCGATGCGGTCGTTGGCCGCGTGCAGCGCCGGCAAGAGCAGATGCCTGCGCTCGCGCGCCACGTGGCCGGCGCCCTCAGCGAGGTGATCGTCGCTTGCACGCGATCGATCGCCGCCATCCCATCTGCCGGTGGGCGCGCCCAAGACGGCGTCGATCGCCGCCTTCTCTTCCGCACTCGCCCGTGCCTCAGTGAGATGGATGTCCAAACTTCAGTCTCCGGCGTGCACTGCGGCGCCGACTTTTTCTATACGGACCGCAGACGCCTTGAACTCCGCCGTGCCGGATTTCGGATCGGTCGCATCGATGGTCAAGAAATTGACCGGCAAATCGTAGTGGAACGCGAAGAACGCAAGCCCAAACCGCAGTGACGGGTCGATATGCAAATTCGCACGGACCGAGCCGCGGCGTGACGTCACCGTCACCTCTTCGCCTTCCGCGACGCCGAGCATTGCAGCGTCCTCCGGCGAGACGTCGATCCAGTCGCCGCGCGTCCGCAGCGGCGATTCGAACTCGCCGCTCTGCACGCCCGAGTTGAACGAGTCGAGGCGCCGTCCGGTCGTCAGCATGATCGGGAACTCCGCTGTGATGGCATCGACCGGCGGGTCTTGGATGACGACGTTGAACGGAGCAAGCGTGCCGCGAGCGGGCTTCTCCCACAAACGCGCGTGGAGGAATTGTTCGCCGGGGTGCTGGTCGTCGTAGCACGGCCAACGGATGCCCTTGAGCGCCTCGAGCCGCGGATACGACATGCCCGCGTGCATCGAGCTCAGCGAACGCAGCTCATCCCAGAGCGATTGCGCGCTCGGTTTCGGCCACTTCGCTCCCATCCGCGTAGCTATCGACCACACGATGTCGATATCGTCACGCGCCTGACCCGGTGGATCGACGATCTTGCGCACGCGCTGCACTCGGCGCTCGCTGTTCGTCACCGTGCCTTCGCTCTCACACCATCCCGCGGCGGCCGGCAGCACGACGTGCGCGAGCTTGGCCGTATGCGTCAGCGTGACGTCTTGGACGACGAGGCAGTCGAGCCGCTTCAGCAAGTCTTCGGTTCGGTGTCGATCCGCCTCCGACACGAGCGGGTTCTCGCCGACGATGTAGAGCGCGTGCATCTCGCCGTGCTCGACGGCATCGAACATCTCGTTGAGCCGCTTGCCTCGTGTCGGCGGGATCTTGACGCCCCACGCCGCTTCGAACTTGCCGCGCGCCGCATCGTCGCCGACGGCTTGAAAACCCGGCAGTCGATCCGGGATCGCGCCCATGTCGCCGCCGCCCTGCACGTTGTTCTGACCGCGCAAGGGATTCAAGCCGGAACCGTAACGGCCGACGTGACCGGTGAGCAAGCCGAGATTGATGAGCGCGAAGACGTTGTCGACCGCGTTGTGATGTTCGGTGATGCCAAGCGTCCAGCAGATCATCGCCCGCTTCGCGGTCGCGTACTCGACGGCGACTCGTCGGATAGCATCGGCCGGAACACCGGTGATCTTTTCCGCCTCATCGGGCGTCGTGGCGGCGACGCTCCCACGGTATGCGTCGAAGCCCGAGGTCGCATTGGCGATGAACTCGCGATGCTCGAGACCGCGAGCGAGGATCTCGTTCGCCATCGCGTTGGAGAGCGCGATGTCCGTGCCGACGTTGAGGCCGAGCCACGTGTCTGCCCACTGCGCGCTGAACGTCCGGCGAGGATCGACGACGACGAGCTTCGCACCGCGCCGCACCGCCTTCAGGACGTGATGGAAGAAGATGGGGTGCGTCTCGCGCGCGTTGCTGCCCCACAAGAAGATGAAGTCGGCTTCCTCGACTTCCTCGTACGAGCTGGTGCCGCCGCCGGCACCGAACACCGCCGCCAGACCGACGACGCTAGGAGCGTGTCACGTCCGGTTGCAGCTGTCGACGTTATTGCAGCCGACGACAGCGCGGGCGAATTTCTCGGTGAGGAAGTTGAGCTCGTTCGTCGCCTTCGAGCAGCTGAATAGACCGAACGAATCCGGTCCGTGCGCCGCCACGACCTCGCGGAAGCCTCGAGCGGCGCGATCGAGCGCCTCGTCCCAGCTCGCGGGTCGCAGCCTGCCGTCCTCACGGACGAGCGGCTCGAGCAGCCTTTCGAACGTTTCCCTCATGGATACGAACCTCAGATGGCCGTTTCGGACGTCAGGAATCGCCTCATATGCGCCCGAAATCGCCGACCTGTTCCGCGATGCGGCGGCCATGTCCGCCTCATGCGAGGTCTCCCGTTTGCCGATGTCTTCCATAGAAGCACCACGAATAAGGGCCATCTTATCCGCGCGCTTTGGCCGCGCGTACGATGCCCCGCCGCCCGCTAGACGGTGCGGCTTTTTCATCGACGGGTGAACGACCGAGTGAAAGAATCGCTAGCAGATCGGGTGCGCGCGCGGCTGCGCCGTCTGCTCGGCTACGTCACCGGTGAAAGCAGCGGTCTTACGCAGCGTCCGGAGGACGTGCTGCCGCATGTCTTGCGGCCGCCGCGGTTCCCAGGAGCCGATGCCGCTGCCGATGGCGAGCTCTCCGACGACGATTTCGATTCGCTCCTGCGCGAAGGCCGCATCCGCACCGAGTATCAACCGATCGTCTCGCTCGGTGACGGGAGCGTCATCGGATACGAAGCACTGTCGCGCGGCCCGATCGGTACGCGCCTCGAGACCGCGAACGCGCTCTTCGAAGCCGCGCGTCGTCGCGGCGTCGGCCCGGTGCTCGAGCGACTCTGCCGGTTCCGCGCGCTGAGCGGCGCCTCGAGTTTGCCGCCGGGCTGCTCGCTGTTCTTGAACATCAGTCCGAACGTCCTCGAAGAGCGCCACGGCGGTCTCACGCATGACGTCCTCGAGCAGCATCACCTCCCGAGCGAGCGCATCGTCCTCGAGATCACCGAAAAGGAAGCGATCGCGGACTTCGATTTCTTCAAGCGGACGCTGCTCCACTATAGCCGGCAAGGCTTCAAGATCGCGATCGACGACGCCGGCGCCGGACACAACAGCTTGCACGCGGTCACCGAGATCCGGCCGCACTACATCAAGCTCGATATGGCGCTCGTCCGCGACATCGACCGCGACCGCGCGAAGAACGCGCTCGTCGCCGCGATCATCATGTTCGCCCGGCGGATCGATGCGCGCGTCCTCGCGGAAGGAGTCGAGACGGTCGAAGAGCTCGCGACGCTCATCGAGATCGGCGTCGACTACGGTCAAGGCCACGTGCTCGCGAGGCCGGCGCCCGCTTTCGTCGAGCCGAAGGCGGAAGTCGCGGCGTTCATCCGCGAGAGAGCGTCGGCGAGCCGCGTCGTCGCCGCGCCGACGCGCATGGCGGTCAACACGATCACGCGTCGCGCGCCCGCGCTCATGCCGACGGCGTACACCGGTGAGGTGCTCGAGATATTCGAGCGCAACCCCGACCTCGACAGCGTCGTGCTCACCGAGTACGGCGCGCCCGTCGGACTCGTCAGCCGTACGAAACTGTACGAACGGCTGTCGCGGCAATTCGGCTACTCGATATACGCGAAGCGGCCGGTGCGGCTCGTCATGGACGACGCGTATCTCTCGGTCGACTCGAAGGATTCGATCGACGAGGTCGCCCGCAAGGTCGTCCATCGCCGCCGGACGGAGATCTACGACGAAGTCATCGTCTTGGAGAACGGCGTCTATTCGGGCGTCGTCTCCGTACGCGATCTGCTCCACACGATGACCGAGTTCCAAGCATCGGTCAACCGCTACTCGAACCCGCTGACGGGCCTGCCGGGCAGAACCCTCGTCCAGCAAGAGATCGAGCGCCGCGCGAACTCCGGGGCGCCGTACGCGCTGCTCCACGTCGACATCAACCATTTCCGGGCGTACAACGAGCGCCACGGCTACGGGCGCGGCGACGAGGTCATCAAGGCGCTCGCCGAATGCCTCGTCACCGTGACGAAAGAGATCGAAGGTCCGCAAGGCCTCGTCGGCCACCTCGGAGGCGTCAATTTCGTCGTCGTCGGGAGCGAGCGAACGGTCGAGGCGATGGGCATCGCGATCATCGAGCGATTCGAGCGGCGCGCCGCCGCCCTCTACATCCAGCGCGAAGTGTCGCTGCTCGGGGCCGACGTCCGCTCGGCGCCGCCGGAGATCGAGCTCGCCGCCGCGGGCGTCACCGCGACCGCTGCTCAGGGCAGCGGCGGGGGCGGGCTAGCGGCACGAGCCGCGCAATACAAACGGATGGCGCGCACGATGCGCGGCAGCGCGTTCGTATTAGACGGCCGCGTCGTCGTCGGCAGCAGAGAAGGCGGCGCTTTCAGACGCGCGTAGGTCGCGCCGGTCGAGATAAATCTCGACCGCTCCCTAAGATGAATGCGCGGTCGAGACGAGTCTCGACCGCTTCTCATTTGTCTTCGGCGCGTTTGGCGAACGGCAGCGCGAACGTGAACGTCGAGCCTTCGCCGAGCCTGCTCGACACGGATATCGATCCGCCGTGCGCCTCGACAAGACCCTTCGAGATCGCAAGGCCGAGACCGGTTCCCGGACCGGTGCGTCGTCCATGCTCGAGCTGGGTGAAGCGTTCGAACAGCCGCGGCAGGTCATCTTCAGCGATGCCCACGCCGCTGTCGGCGACATCGACTTTCAAGAAATCGCCGTCGGCGCACGCGCGCACGACGACCTCGTCGCCGCGATGAGAGAACTTCACGGCGTTCGAGACGAGATTCGTCACGATCTGTTCGACGCGATCGGGGTCGGCGACGATCGGAGCGAGACCGGGCGCGACGTCCGCGCGCACGATCACGCCGTATTCCTCCGCATATCCTGCCATGCTCGCGACCGCCCGTTCGAGGAGCGGCTTGGCCTCGATGGCGCGGCGCCGGATCGCGAGCTTGCCGGCTTCGAGTTTCGTCGAGTCGAGCAGGTCGTTGATGAGACGCAGCAGGCGCTCCGAGTTGTTGCGCACCATCTCGAGCAGCTCGCCGGTCGTGCCGGCATCGTTGCCGATCTGATCAAAGAGCAAAGCCGTCGCACCCTTGATCGACGTCAGCGGCGTCCGCAGTTCGTGGCTCACCGTGCTGATGAACTCGGACTTCATCTGCTCGACTTCGCGCGCGGCAGTCACGTCGCGGAACGCGTGGACCATCGCGCCGATCGAACCCGCGTGGTCGCGCAAGGGCGATGCCGAAACGCCGACCCAGCGCGACGTCGCGTCGAAGTAGACCTCATACGAGAACGAGTTATGGCGCTTCGTCGGATCGGCGACTGCGGACTCGAAAGCACGCCGGTCGAGGTCGGCGAGCGAACGGCCCTGACGGTCGGCGCCGCCGATCGCCTCGTAGCCGATCGCAAGCGCTTCCTCGGGTCCGACGCCCGTCATCCGCGCGGCCGCGGCATTCCAAAGCAAGAACCTGCCTTTCGCATCGATGACGTAGACGCCGTCGGCGGTCCCGGCGAGCACCCGCTCGAGCGTGTTCTTCTGATCGCAGATCTCATCGACGAGCCGCGCTCGACCGAGCGCGATCGCGAATTGGCCTTGGGCCAGGCGAAGCGTCTCGCGTTCGGTCGGCGAGAACGGTCGCGAGAAGCGGTTGAATATCTGAAGGACGCCGATGACGCTTCCGCCGTCGCGCAACGGCAGCGACGCGATCTGTCTGATGCCAAGACGCTGCGCGATCCGGCGCGATGATTCGGGCAGCCCGTCCGTCGTCAGGTCATCGGCGAAAATGGCGCCGCCGGACGATATCGTGCGCCGCAGGATGCTGTCGGCGCGAGGATCGTTCGCTCGCTGCGCGAGCGATGCGGCGTCGGTCGACGTCATGCCGACCGAACAGACGAGGGCCGCCTCGCCGCCCGTAGTCGAGCGCTCGAAAACGAGCCCACCGTCAGCGCCGAGCGTTTCAAGCAGCGTCTGGACCGCAGCCGGCAGCACGGTCGCAAGATCGGTGCCGCCGACGAGTGCGGCGCTAAGTTCGTTGACCGCCGTCAGTTGCTCGTCGTAGCGGGCCGCGACCGACTCGATCTCCCGGCGCTCCGACAGCTCGGCGACCACGCCGGCAGCTACCGCGGCAAGCGCCACGACGAAGTCTTCGTCGTCGACGTCAAAACCGTTGAGCGGGCGGTCGAACAAACATAGCGCGCCCGCGATCGTGCCGCGGGCCGTGATGGGTGATGCGACGGCGCTGGCGATACGCTCGGACTGCGCGAATTGATCCGCGAGCAAGCGCTCGGGCGCGAAGAAGGACGCATCGCTTATCGTCGGCGGCGAGAGCTTCCACCCGGATGCCGTGTCCTCGCGTAGGCCGCAGTGCGCGACGATGCCGTAGCTGCCCGTGACGCGGTCGTGGACGAAGATGCAACCGCGGCGCGCACCTGTGGCGGATAGCGCTTCTTCGAGCAGCGACTGCAAGCGCGCGATGGGTGCTCCGGCGGATGAAGCAGCGCTCGCGGCGCGTGCGACCGCCGAGATCGTTATTCCGTGGCGTTGGCTTTGCCGTTGGCGGCTCGCGGACGCGCTCAACGCGGATCGCGCGCGCTGCATGATGTGCGGTGCTTCATCCATAGATATATCGGCAGCAAAGACTGTGGACGGGGACAGCGCTCCCGGCTTTGCTTGACACTGCGACCACCGCAAAGTATGATGGAAATCACGATGGGCATAAGGTCCCATCAACAATCAGCCGTTCGCCCGCACCCGGTCGACCTCGGACAGCGAAAACCGACCGACCCCTGACCGACAGAGAGGGAAGACCCGAGCCGCGCATGTCGATCTTCGATTCGATCTTGAACGTGTTCCGCGGGGCACCGGCACGTGCCGTGCGCAGCCCGCGCTCGTCTCCGCGTCTCATGGTGAGCGTTCCCGCGCGGCTCCGTGCCCTCGGCGACGGCGATCAGCCCGCTATCCTCGAGGATCTGTCGACCGGCGGGGCTTGCATCCGCAGCCACACCCGCATGCGCGGCGGCGACCAGATCGATCTGGCGATGAACCTCGGCATCGGCTATAAATTCGACGTCCATGGTCGGGTCGTCTACGCCCGACCCGACGCGCACGGCTTCCAGTGCCGCTACGGATTGCGCTTCATCGCGTTGTCGCAAGACGACCAGAACCGCATCGCCACGTACATCAACGATCAGAAGTACGGGCGCCAGTTCGGCGTGCGGCCGTTCTCGTCGGAATCCGAACCCGCCTAAGTCTCCGCCTGGAGAGGCAGGCCGCCTCTTGTTCGCTGACCGCCGCGAAGCCGGCCGTTCACTTGCAGTGCTGCTCACGTCCGAGCGCGATCCCCTCATCCTCGGCATCGCGCGCGGCGGCGTCATCGTCGCGCACGCTGTCGCGATCGCGCTCGACGCCGATCTCGACGTCGTCGTCATCCGGAAAGTCGGTCACCCGCGACAGCCCGAGCTCGCGCTCGGCGCCGTGTCTGCGTCCGGCGAGTCGGTCGTCGCGCCGTACGCGGAAGAATATTATAGCGGTCCGGTCGCGCCGCTCTTCGACGAGCAGACGAAGCGGGCGCGCGATCTCGAACTGCGCGTGCGCGGCGACGCATCTCCGGTGCCGATCGAGGGGCGAAACGTCGTGATCGTCGACGACGGGATAGCGACATCCGCGACGATGAAGTGCGCCGTCGCCCACGCCCGCCGTTCGCTCGCCGCTCGTGTCGTATGTGCCGCACCCGTCGCGCCGGCGGAATCCATCGAGTTCATCCGTCGACGGTGCGACGACGTCGCCGTCGTCGTCACCGCGCGCGAACGCGACTTCGCCGTCGGGCGATACTATCGCGACTTCCGAGAGGTCGACGATCGGCAGGTCATCGAGGCGCTGCGAAGTTCGGTCGGACGAGGGTGAGTCCGGGCGCTCCATGAAGCGGTCGCCTCATGCCGCCCGTCTCGTTCGCGACGTTCATCTCGGCCCACCGTGCGGACATCATCGCGGCCATCCAAACGCATGCGGGCCTGAGCGGCGCGGCGCTCGCGATCGCGGTGCTCGCCGGCGTGCCGCTCGGCCTGTGGTGCGCGCATGACCGGCGCGCCGCGTCGGCGGTGGTGACCTTCGCCGGCGCGGCTCGAGTCGTGCCGAGCCTCGCCGTCCTCACGCTCATGCTTCCGATCCTCGGCCTCGGCTTTCGTCCTGCGCTCGTCGCGCTGACGCTGCTCGCACTGCCGCCGATCATCATCAACACATATGTCGGATTCCGCGACGTCGACCCGTCCATCACCGAAGCGGCGAAGGCGATGGGCATGAGCGCAGCGACGATCGTCCGCCGAGTCGAGTCGCCGCTCGCCTTTCCAGTCGCGATGACCGGCGTCCGCACCGCCGCCGTCGAGGTCATCGCGTCGGCGACGCTCGCAACGTTCATCGGCGGCGGGGGGCTCGGCGATCTCATAAACAACGGCTTGCAGCTCGACGACAGCACGATGTTATTGACGGGCGCCGCCCTCGTCGCACTTATGGCGCTCGTCGCAGAGATCGTGCTCGGCGGCATCGCACGCCTTGCGCGTGCCGCATGAGCCGGCGATCGAAAGGACTCGTGATCACATGACGCCACTTCGGATCGGCCGGCGAAGCGCGCTCACCGCAATCGCCGGCTTGGCGCTCGCGCCGGCTGCCTGCGCACGCCCGGCGGGCGCGGCGATCAAGATCGGCTCGAAGAACTTCACCGAAGAGCTCATCCTCGGCGAGCTGTACGCGCAGTCGCTCGAGCACGCCGGGCTGCGCGTCGATCGCCGCTTGGATCTCGGCAGCGTCGAGGTCGCGATGGCTGCGCTCGAGCGAGGCGATATCGATCTCTATCCCGAGTACACCGGCACCGCATTGCTCGTCGTCTTGAAGCTGCCGCCGATTTCGGATCGCGACCGCACCTTCGAAACCGTGAAGCGCGAATACGAGCGGCGCTTCCATCTGTCGTGGTTGAAGCCGGCGCCGATGAACGACAGCCAGGCGCTCGCGACGACGCCTGCGGTCGCGGCGAAGTATGGATTGCGCACCCTCTCAGACTTATCGCGTCAAGCGCCGAAGCTCAGGCTCGCCTCGGTTCCGGAATTTACGGATCGCCCGGACGGGCTTGCCGGACTCAAGAAAGCGTACGGCGGCTTTGCGTTCGCCAGCATCCGCTACATCGCGATCGGGCTCAAGTACAAGGCGCTGCTCGACGGCGACGTCGATGTGGCGGTCGCCTTCGGTACCGACGGTCAGATCGGCGCCGATCATCTCGTCGTGCTCGAAGACGACAAGCGCTTCTGGCCTCCGTACCAGGTCGCACCGGTCGTGCGCGACGACGCGCTCTCGCGCTTCCCTTCGATCGAGCCGGCGCTCGACGCGCTCGCGCCGCACATCACGGACGCTGCGATGCGCGACTTGAATTGGCGCGTCGACGGCGATCACCAAGAACCCGCCGACGTCGCGCGCGCCTTCCTCCGCTCGGCCGGACTTACCGCGTGACCGGCGAGCCCGCGAAGTCGCCGGCGCTTCGCTTCGACGCAGTCGTCCACGCGTACGGCGGACGGCGCGGCGTCGACGGCGTCACGCTCGACGTGGCCGCGGGCTCGTTTTGCGTGCTGCTCGGTCAGTCGGGGAGCGGCAAGACGACGCTGCTGAAGACGGCTAACCGGCTGCTCGAACCGACGAGCGGTCATGTGTATGTCGAGGGCGTCGACGTCATGTCTATGCCGCCGGTGCTCCTGCGGCGTCGCATCGGCTATGCGATCCAAGCGGTCGGCCTCTTCCCGCATATGCGTGTGCGCGAGAACATCGCGGTCGTCCCCGAGCTCCTCGGGTGGGATCGCATGCGCATCGCCGCGCGCGTCGACGAACTTCTCGACCTCGTCCACCTGCCGCCGGCGGAATATCGGGACCGCTTTCCCCGCGAGCTGTCGGGCGGACAGCAGCAACGCGTCGGGCTCGCGCGAGCGCTTGCCGGCGACCCGGCAATCCTCCTGATGGACGAACCGTTCGGCGCGGTCGACGCGATCGAGCGCACGCATCTGCAGGACGAACTCGCGGCGCTGCATCGACGTTTGGGCAAAACCGTGCTGTTCGTGACGCACGACGTCGATGAGGCGCTGCGTCTCGCCGATACGATCGCCGTCATGCGCGATGGCCGCGTCGAACAATCGGGGTCGCCGCTCGCTATTCTCGCTCGGCCGGCGACGCCGTTCGTCGCAGATCTCGTCGGCTCGCACGATGCGCTTCGGCTGCTCTCGGTCGTCACGGTGGCCGACGCTCTCGACGGCGCCTCGTCCGGGTCGACGAGCGCGCAGCCTCAGGCCGCCGTCGCATCCGAGGCGACGCTTCGCGACGCGCTTTCTGCGTTGGCCCAGAGCGGCGACGCGAACGTCGCCGTCGAGCGCGACGGCGCTCGAGTCGGCGTCATCGGCGTCGACGACATGCTCGCGGCGCTGCGGCGCATCGCCGGAGGTCGCGGCAGATGACGTATTTCCTCGGACATCAACCAGACGTCTGGCTCGCGATCGGCCAGCACGCGCTCATATCCTTCGTGTCGCTGGTCATCGCGCTTGCGATCGCGATCCCCCTCGGCGTTCTCGCCGCGCGGTCGCCCGCCGTCGGCGCGCCCGTCCTCGGCGTCCTCGGAGCGATCTACACGATCCCGAGCATGGCGCTGCTCGGCGTGCTCGTCCTGGTCGAGGGCCTCGGTTTTTGGACCGCCGTCACGGCGCTCGCGGCGTACGCGCAGATGATACTCGTCCGGAACGTCGCCGCCGGCATCGCGGGCGTCGATCGCGGCGTCGTCGAGGCGGCGCGTGGTCTCGGCATGGGGGCGTGGCAGCTGTTCTGGCGGATCGAACGTCCGCTTGCGACTCCCGTCTTCATCGCGGGCCTGCGCGTCGCGACGGTATCGATCGTCGGCATCGCAAGCGTCGCGGCTTGGGTCGGCGCCGGCGGCCTCGGAACGCTCATCTTCGCCGGCATCGATCAAGGCAACGACGCGAAAGCCGTGACCGGCGCGATCGCCGCGATGGTCCTAGCGCTTGCGGCTGACGGCTTGCTTCGCGCGCTCGAGCGCCGGTACGTGGTGCCGCGTTAAGGACGCGCCTTGAAGCTCGCGAACGTCAGGTAAGCGCCGAGGGCGAACGCGATCGCCATGCACATAGAAATACTGCTCGTACGGCGAACCCCAGAGCACGAAGCCCGGCGCGGCGAGAAAAAACCAGACCCTTTGCGAGCGTCAGCCAGCTTATGAGTCGGAGGACGATCAGGAGCGCACCTCCCGAAGACCAGCCAAGGCTGAGGATCATCGCAAGCCCGGCCGCCACGAGAATGAGGCCCAAGACGAAGACGAGCGGCTCGTTGCGGACGAGCGCCTCCACCGTCTGTATCGTCGCAACCTTGTTCGCAGCCATCGCGATCGCAACGATGATGAGATAGATACCGAGCAGCTTCCCGAGAAACGTCGTCCGCGCGTTCACCAGGCCCTCCGTCGTATCGCCGACCCACTCTACCAAGGTACCTTTGGGAAGCGCTCCGCGAGAAGGGCATCGACGCCGAACGTCCGCCCGGCGCTGCCGATGATGAGCGCTAATGCGATCATAAAGTCCGCGGCGTCGTTGCTCGACGGGTACCACCACCACAGACCCTTGGCGAACATGTAGTTCGTCACGAGGAACATCGCCACCACGGCCGCGAGCCGCGTCGCCGTACCGCTGATGAGCGCGAGCGCGACGAACGTCTCGGCGATCTGGATGAGGACGCCGAACGTGGCGATGTGCGGCAGGACCGTCCCCGAGAGGAACGCGGCGTAGAACGGATGCGCATTCGCGAGTGCGAAGCGTTCGAGGAAAGCGCGCAGCATCACCGGATACTGCGCGCCCGCCGCGAGTTTGGGGTAGACCGCTATCGCGAAAGTGACCCCGAGGAACAAGCGAAGAAGGACGAGCGCATTGTTCGCCTTCACGCTAGTGCGCCCGGATGACGTCCTTCATCGTCCGCACCGAGGGCGTCACACCGAAGATGACGCCTTGTCCGAACGTGCCGCCGCCGACCGTCGAAGTGAAGAGGTTGCCGTTCGCGTCGGGCGTCAGCCCGTACAGCGGCGATTGACCGTCGTTGCGCGTCGAGCCGAACGTGTGGACGACACTCTCCATGCCGGTCATGTGGTCGAGCTTGAAGATGACGCCGCAGCCGCACGAGCCGCCGCCCGCGTCGGTCGTGCCGAAGAGGTCGCCGGCAGCGTCGAACACCAGCGTCGACGTCGGATTGCCGCCGTCGCTGCCGCCGGTGAAGCTGTAGAGGACGCGCTCCGCGTACCTCCCGGTCGATCTCGGCATCAATTCGTAGACCGCGCCGTTACCCGACGTTCCGCCGAAGTATGTCGTGCCGAAAAGATCGCCTTGCGCATCGGCGATGAGGCCGCCGTACGGAGATCCGGCATCGGGCGTGCCTTTGAACTGGTAGATGACGCTGAAGCTGAACGTATTGTTCGGCCCCGGCACGAGCTTGAAAGCGGTGCCAGCTTGGTGCATACCGCCGATCTCGGCGACGCCGAAGATGTCGCCGGCGGAGTCGATGAGCAGCGGGCCGAGCGATCCGATCCCGCCGTCGTTGCCGCCGGTGAATGCGTGCAGCACCTTGAACTGCCACTGCGTCCGGTGGAACGACAGCTGGTAGACGACCCCTATGCCGTGCGCACCGCCGTCCGGGGCGTCGCCGTAGAGATTGTCGTGCGAATCAATGGCGACGGGATTGCCCGGACCGAAGCCGTCCTTGTTGCCGGTGAAGTTGTAGATCACCTTGAACGCGTTGTGCGCGCCCTTCTTGAAGATGACGCCGCAGCCGTCGCCCACGCATATGCCGCCCGCGCCACCCGCGACGGTCGTGCCGAAGAAGTTTCCGGCGGAATCAAACGTCACGCCGCCGTGCGGATTCTTCCCGTCGGCGCCGCACGTGAACGTCCACACGAGCTCCTCGGTCCACAAGCCCTGCTTCGGGATCAGGCGGTCGATGGTGCCGCAACCGTCGAACCCGCCTTGAACCGTGGTGACGTACGCGCGCCCTTGCGGATCGAACGCGACCGTCGTCGCCGCGTTGCCCCCGTCGGTGCCGCCGCTGAAATTGTACACGACGCCCTGCGTCGTCGACGCGGATGCGCTGCAGAAAAGCGAAAGCGCCGCGATGCTCAACGCACCCGCGGTCGCAAGAAGTCGAAGGCCATGGTTCCGCATATGAAACGTCCCCCCTCAAGAGTCCGGACGTTTTCGCGAAGCCGCCCTAGGCCACCTCGACTTTTTCAGGTACGAGCCGTCAGCAGATAGTCCGCGAAGCGTTCGGATGCGTCGGTCCAGCGGCCCGTCACCGCGAAACCCGCAGCCACTGCCAACGACGAGATCGAAGCGTCGTCGAACTTATATGACGACTCGGTGTAGATCGGCTCGCCGGCTTCGAAGTGCGCGACCATGCCGATGCGGTCGATGGCCACATCCTGTTCAACCGTGCTGACCAAGCGGATCTCGATCCGCGACGCCGCGGGGTTGTAGCGCGCGGTGTGCTGGAACGTCGATAGGTCGAAGTGGCCGCCGAGCTCGCGATTGATCCTGCCGAGCAGGTTGCGGCTGAACGCCGCGGTGACGCCGGTCGGGTCGTCGTACGCGGCTTCGAGCGTTCGGGCGTCTTTTTTCAGGTCGGCGCCGAGGAGAAACCCGTCGCCGGGATCGAGCACCGACCGCAGTGCGGAGAGCGTCGCGCGCGCCTCGTCGGGCTCGAAATTGCCGATGTTCGACCCGAGGAAAAGCGCGAGCCGGCAACGCGCCCCGTTGCGCGAGAGGCGTGCGATGCCGCTGAGATATTCGGCGTTGATGCCGTCGACGACGATGCGCGGATATTCCCGGCGCAGCGCCTTCGCGCTGGCATCGAGAGCGGCGCTCGATATGTCGATGGGGCAAAACCGCAAAGTCGGCTGGCGCACGAACGCGGCGTCGATGAGGAGACGCGTCTTCACCGCGCTGCCGCTGCCGAGCTCGATGAGTTCGACGGGATAGCCGACCGCGTCGATGATCTCGCCGGCGTGGTTCCGGAGGATCTCCGCCTCGGCGTTGGTCAGATAGTATTCCGGCAGCGCCGTGATAGCGTCGAAGAGCGCCGACCCGAGGTCGTCGTATAGGTACTTCGGCAAAAGGCGCTTTTGCGGCGCGCTCAAACCCGACCGTACGTCGGCGGCAAAATCCATCGCGGCTCATTCGGACTGCCCCAAGACGCAACCCGCCAAACCTTCGCTGCGACGCGGGACAGCGACGGTCGCCGCGAGAATCGGCGCGGCTATGGCCACGACTGAAATCGATCTCGACGACGGCGCGCGCACTATCCTCGAGGTATGGGGCGAGCGCGGACCCATAGTGCTTTGCGTCCACGGCATGACGAGTTCGCGAAAAGCGTGGGTCAGGTTAGCGGAGCGCCTCGACGGACGTTGCCGGATAGCGGCGTACGATCAGCGCGGGCATGGTGACGCCGCGAGCACGCGCGGCCCGATGACGCTCGACACGCATGTCGCGGATCTCGACGCAGTCGCGCGATCGCTCGGCCCGGATGTGTTCGCGCTCGTCGGACATTCGTGGGGCGGAGCGGTCGTGATCCTCGCGGGCAAACGCGACGAAGCTCGGCGCGTCGTCGCCATCGACCCGGTGTTGCGCGTGCTCGCGGGAACGTGGAACGCCGACTACCTCGACGATGCGCAGGCGCTTTTCGCACTTCCCAAAGCCGCGCGTGAACTCTCGATACGTTCGGCGCTCGCCGGCTGGCATCCGACCGACGTCGAAGGCAAACTCCACGCCGTCGAGCACATGACGGCCGAGCCGATCGCACGCCTCGGGTCGGAGAACCGCGTCGACGAAGGCGGTTGGAACCTGCTCGATGCGCTCGTCGATTATCCGAAGCCGCTGCTCGTCTTCGCGGCCGGACCCGATGACTCGGTCATGTCGAGCAATGACGTCGCGCACCTGAAGGCACGCGGCGGCGCGAACGTGCGAGTCGCGGAGTTTCCGAACGAGGGCCACAACCTCCATCGCACCGCGTTCGATGCGTTCGCGACGGAGGTGGCGGCCTTCTTGGAAGTGTGAGCGTCTAGCGGCTCAGCTGGGTGTGCAGCTCGTGCAGATCTTCGAGCATGTTGAGCGTGACGGCGTCCTTGACTCCCTCACCCTTCAGTCCGGTCGCTCCGCGGATCCCTTTGCATGTGTCATCGCCGTGGTTGTATCCGAACACCGCGTCGTTATGCTTCTTGACGGTAGCGGCGTCGGTGTTGCCGTTGGTCTTGACGTACTCTTCGAATTGCACGTACGTCGGCTTGCTGTTCTTGACGAAGTCGAGCAGCTTCTGCTTATCGAGTCCGAGATCGCCGATCGTCATGTCGTCGAAGCCTTGGCCGCAATAGTCCCAGCCTTCGGCGAGAACCCCGGCGTTGCCGAGCGACAGCTTCGTCCACAGTCGCGGGAGATGCGCGATGCCGAGCGGGCCCATCGCGCTCGACGGGATGAACGGGACGACTTGTTTTTCGGTTGTGGTTGCCATTGTGGTCGATCCTTTCGATCAGCGTGCAGCGGGGTGCGATCAGGCGCGCGCGAGCGTCGGAGCGTGCCTGGATTTGAACGTCAGTTCTGCGACGCCGGACTTGTCGAGCTCGCCGAGCCCTTGGCCGATCATCGCATCGAACTGGCCCTTCGTGGCGGCGGCGAGCGGCAGGTCGAGACCGGCCGACCGCGCGAGCTCAAGCGCGATGCCCGAGTCCTTCGCGGCGTGCGCCGCCGAGAAATAGCAATCGTGTTCCCTGTTCTGCATGTCGGCGCCGTCCGTCTCGAGCACGCGCGAGTTCGCGCCGGTCTGCGCGAATATCTCGCGCAGCATGTCGAGATCGAGCCCGAGCGCATCGCCGAGTCCAAGGCCTTCGGCGAGACCTGCGGTGTTGATGTTCATGACCATGTTGACGAGCGCTTTCACCTTCGCCGCTTCACCGCTGGCGCCAACGTAGCTAAGCGACTTGCTCATGCGCTCGAGCATCGGACGCGCCTGTTCGAACGCATCCTTGCGACCGCCAATCATGAGGTAGAGCGTACCGTCGCGAGCTTGTGGGATCGAGCTCGCCATACATGCCTCGAGGCTTCGTCCGCCCGCGGCCTCGACGAGCTTTTCGACCTCGACGTGCACGTCCGGCGTGATCGTCGCGCAGTTGATGAAGAACTTGCCGCCGGCACTTTGCAGAAGGCTATCGCCGCTTTGCGCGTAGATGCGGCGCATCGCCGCGTCGTCGGTCACGACCGTGATGACGACATCCGATGCCGATGTGACGCCGGCGAGCGTCGGAGACGCCTGAGCACCGAGCTCGGCCGCGATCGAGCGCGCCAAGTCCGGCTGGATATCGTAGACCGCTGCGATCGGGTAGCCGACGTCTTTCAACCGGCGAGCGATATTCGCGCCCATCCGGCCCACGCCGACGACGCCGATGCTTGGATTGCTGGCCAAGATCAGGTCCTCCGTTTCAGGGGGCGTGAGAGTTTGCCGCCGCCCGATGTGTTTCCCTACTCGGGTCGAATGGGCCGGATATGCGGATCGGTCGCGCCGAACTCGTGCTCGTTCGCGGGGACATCACGAAGATCGCAGCCGATGCGATCGTCAACGCGGCGAACAGCGCTTTGTTAGGCGGCGGCGGCGTCGACGGCGCGATCCACCGAGCGGGCGGCCCGTCCATCATGGCCGAGTGTCGAACGATCGGCGGATGCCCGACGGGCGGCGCGGTCGCGACCGGCGCCGGCGCGCTTCCCGCACGTCACGTCATCCACGCGGTCGCGCCGATCTATCGCGGCGCTGCGTCCGATGCGCGGCTGCTGCGGTCCGCGTACGAGACGAGTCTGAAACTCGCCGGGTCGCTTGGCGCGAAGTCGATCTCGTTTCCATCCCTTGGCACCGGTGCGTACGGCTACCCGATATGGCAAGCCGCGCCGATAGCGATCGACGCGGCCGTCGTGCATCTGCGAAGCGGCTCGGATCTCGAGCGCGTCACGTTCGTGCTCTTCTCCGAGACCGACCTCGCGGTCTACGAAGAGACGCTCGCCGCTTTTAGCGCTTACGGATAGACGCCGCGCAGCTTCGTCGCTTCCGCGACGCGGCTGACCGCGACGACGTAGGCGGCGCGCCGCATGTGGACCTTGTGCTTTTTCGACTGCTCGAGCGTCTCGCGAAACGCTTTGGTCATCTTGCGTTTGAGGCGCTCGTTGACTTTGTCCTCATCCCAGAAGTCTTCTTGCAGGTCTTGCACCCACTCGAAGTACGAGACCGTCACGCCGCCGGCGTTCGCGAGGATGTCGGGCAGCACCATGATGCCGCGGTCGAAGAGGATGTCGTCGGCTTCGGGAAGCGTCGGCCCGTTCGCCGCTTCGGCGATGATCTTCGCGCGGATGCGTGGCGCGTTCTCCGCGGTGATGACTTTCTCGAGCGCCGCAGGCACGAGCACGTCGCACTCGACCTCGAGAACGTCCTTGTTCGACATCTTGTCGCCGCCGGAAAAACCCGACACGCTGCCGGTCTCTTGCTTGAACGCGACGAGCTTGCCGACGTCGAGCCCCTTCGGATTGGCGACGCCGCCGCGGCTGTCGGAGACGGCGACGATCTTGTAGCCGGCTTCGGCGAAGAGTTCGGCCGCGTGCATGCCGGCATTGCCAAAGCCCTGGATCGAAGCGGTCGCTCCGTTGATGTTGCGCCCGATCTCCGCCATCGCCTCGTTGGCTACGACGAGACATCCTCTCGCCGTCGCCTTGTCACGGCCGAGCGAACCGCCGATCGCGATCGGTTTGCCCGTGACGACACCCGGTATCGAGTAACCCTTTTGCATGGAATACGTGTCCATGATCCACGCCATGATCTGCGGCGTCGTATAGACGTCGGGCGCAGGGATGTCTTTCTCGGGTCCGATGATGATCGAGATCTCGCTCGTATAGCGGCGCGTCATGTTCTCGAGCTCGCGCATCGACATCGACTTGGGATCGCAGATGACGCCGCCCTTCGCGCCGCCGAACGGGATGTTGACGAGCGAGCACTTCCACGTCATCCACATGGCGAGCGCTTTCACTTCATCGAGCGACACGTCCGGGTGGAACCGGATGCCGCCCTTCGCCGGTCCGCGCGACATATTGTGCTGAACGCGATAGCCCTCGAAGACACGCAGCGTGTGATCGTCCATCTCGCACGGGACCGATACGCTGAGCACGCGCTTCGGAACGCGCAGATACGCATGGACGGACGCGTCGAGGCCGATGAGCTTCGCGACGTCGTCGAGCTGCGCCTGAGCCATCTGCCAGACGTTCTTCTCGGA
Source organism: Candidatus Eremiobacteraceae bacterium (assembly GCA_035710745.1). Classification (NCBI taxonomy): domain Bacteria; kingdom Bacillati; phylum Vulcanimicrobiota; class Vulcanimicrobiia; order Candidatus Eremiobacterales; family Candidatus Eremiobacteraceae; species Candidatus Eremiobacteraceae bacterium. The sequence goes on from DASTCX010000004.1 coordinate 121,699, forward strand.
CTGGACTGCCGACCGGTCAAGGGTGGAAGACATGCGGACTCCTCGTGTAAATCAGCGCGGGGCATGGTGAAAGGGACGCGTTTCTTGCCGAAGACAGGACTCGAACCTGCACGTCCTTTCGGACACAAGTACCTGAAACTTGCGCGTCTGCCAGTTTCGCCACTTCGGCCAGGGACGCGAGGTTTTCCCGCGCTCGCGAAAAACGCCTCTTGCGCGCGCAACGAATGCGCGGGCGAGGAGCGTTCTCACCTATATGAAGACGGCATTTCTCGCGACGGCGGCGTTGATCGCTGCGGCATCCATGGCCTCGGCGGCCGCACCCGTGCCGTACCTTCCGGTTCCGAAGGATGCGGCGGTCATCCTCAACACCGGGTCGACGAACGCGCAAGGTTATCGGATCGTACTGCAGCGGTCAGGCGACGCCGAGTTCGTATGGGGCGCGCGGCGCGCCACCGCGACGATCGACAAAGCGATCGCTTCGAAGTTCTTCGCAGATGCGATGCTCGGCATGCCGCTTTCGAAACTTCAAGTCGCGCCGTGCATGAAGAGCGCTTCCTTCGGCACGTCGACGTTCGTCTGGTGGCGCGGCCAGCGCAGCCCCGACCTCAGCTGCCCCACCGACGCGAGATCATCGCACCTCAACGATGACGCGCTCGCGGTCGCGGCGGCGCTCCAGATCGGCGCCGGGCACCCCGTCTATCTGCCGACGGGCGAGCCGCGAAAACCGGTTCCTACTCCGACTCCCTAAGGAAACGCGATGACGGCCGTTCCGCCGGTCATGTTCGCGGGCGGCGCAGATCCCTTCGTTCCTATCGTTCCACCGTCGTAGGCGCCCGCGCCGTTCATCGTCATCGTGTGCGTGTACTTGCCGGGCCAAGGGAACGGCAGCGCCGGACCCGACTTCGGGCTGTTAGGATTCACCGCGACGGCGCACGGACCGATCGATGCGCCGGCAAGATAGCAGGCCGCATATTCCCTGCCGTACACGCCGCCGGGCTGCGCGAGCGAGTCTATGCTCGACGGCGTCGGCACGAGCGGCTGCTTTGGCACGAGCAGCGTCTCGGGCATGATGGTCACTTGAGACGGCGTCAGGAACTCCGTGTTCACGACCGAGCTCGCGACGTCGTACGAAAGCAGGAACGAAGCGTAGAAGTACGTGCGCAGCGCGTCGTTCGACGATGCTTGCACGTACGCGTCGCCGTGACAGACGAACACCCTGCCTTGGGCCTGCATCCTCAGCTCGGTGTTCTCCATCGCCAACCAATTCGGCGCGAAGTGGTATCCGGTCGGCGTCCGCCCGACGTAGCAGTCCTCGCCCATCCCGCCGTTCGCCGTCGGATTCAGCCCGATCGCCGGCGCCGGGCTCGCGGTTCCGGGTGGCACGTGGGCGAGTCCGTTGTAGATGATCGGATATCCGAGGTTGCTGTCGAGGTCGTTCGTCTCGTTCGTCCAGCGCGTCTGATCGAAGTTGCACGGCATCGCGCTCAACTTCACTCCCACGACCGAGTCGGCCGTGTCTTCGAAGATGTAGTCGTAGACGCCGCCGCCGTCCCAACCGATCATCGTGTTGACGGCTTTCGGCCACAGGTTCCACAGGTGCGACGAGTAGACGTTCATGAGCTGCTTGTTCTTGCCGATCACTTGGATGCGTTTGCCGCTGCAGTCGTGCGCGTATGTCGCCTCGTCGTTCGTGTGCATGAGATCGCCTTGGCCGGTCCGGTTAGGATCGGTGTACAAGATCGTCTTCATGCCGAGGGCGTGGGCGATCTGCGATGTCGATTGCTTCGTCATCGTGTAGTCGACCCACGCGACCACTTTCGTCGGATCGAGGCTCGGGCCGCCTGGCGCATCGAGGATGAGCCACGTGAGGACGTGAGTCGGAACCGTCTTGCCGCGCAGCGCGTTCATCTGCGGCTCACGAACCGAGGTCGGGACTACGCCGCTAACATGCGAGCAGCCGCTCGCCACCATGGCGAGAATGACGAATGACGTAGCGCAGAACGCAGAAATACGCATCAGAAATCGTTTGCTTCCCCAACGATTTACCTGGGACGGTCAAGAATCTGCGTACCCAGATATCTAGAGCTTAAACGATTTCGGATGATTTTTTGCCGCGCCATATGACGCGACGCGGATCAGAACGTCGTCGCGCTCGTGAAGTGAAAGCCGTCGATGCGGACTGCCGGCAATACCATGTTCTCGGATCGGACCAGCTCGCTGGCCAGCTCGCATCGCCCAAGCGCTTCGATGATCGATTCGTTGAAACGCATGTTCTTCAAGCCGCGCGTGATGACGCCGTGCTCGATGAGGAACACGCCGTCGCGCGTCATCCCGGTTATGAGCATCTTCTTCTGATCGACGAGCCTGATGTACCACGTGCGCGATACGAGCACGCCGTGTTCGACGCTGCGGACGAGCTCGGCGGTGCTATACGACCCGGGCTCGACGATGATGTTGAGCGGCAGCGGTCCGATCGAGTTGGGCGCGGGCAGCGCGTGCCCGGTGTTCGCGTGTCCGAGCTTGTGCGCGTAGTACGAGTCGTAGACGACCCCTTTTGCGACGCCCGCCTCGATGATCGGCACGCTCGTCCGGGCCATGCCTTCGAAGTCGATCGGAATGCCCGGGCTGAGCGGATGGGCGAAATCGTCGCGGATGGTGACGTTCTTCCCCATCACATGGTCGCCGATACGGCCGGCGAGGAACGACGAACCGTCGTCGAGCGATTGCGCGCCGAAGCCGGCCCACGAAAGGTAACCGAGGAACTCGCGAAACGCCGGCGGCTCGAGGATGACCGTGTAGGCGCCTGGGCCGAGCGGTTCGGGATCGCGGCCGTCGAGCACTTTCTTCGCAGCGATCGCGGCGAGCGCGTCGAAGTCGAGCTGTTCGAGCGAGCGCGCGAAGCCCTCGGCGTAACCTGACGAGTCGTCGCCGATCGCTTTGATGTTGACCGATGCGTCGGTCGATTCGAAGTACCGGCGAGTTCCTTTCGAGTTCGCGATCGCGATGGCGTCGCAGCGACTCGCGACGAACCCGGCGGCGTGGAGCTGATGATGCTGCATCGTCGCCGCGATCCGGCCGACGGCGGCCGCTCGATCGTCCGGTGAAGCCGAGGCCGTCGCGGCATCGTATGCGCCGGCGAGCGTTCGAGGCTCCGGCCCGCCTTCGGGCAGGCCGGGGAACATCGGATCCTCGGGCGACAGGCGGGCGATCGACGCCGCGCGCGCGAGCGTATCGGCGATCGCGCGGTCGTCCAGACGGCTCGTCGATGCGACGCCGACGCGTTTGCCCACCACCGCTCGGATGCTCAGCGACGCATCGCCTTCGATGACGTTCTCGTGGATCTCGTTGCGCGTATAACGCGTCAGCGCGGCCTCGGAGCGGCTGAAGATGACTTCGGTCTCGTCGACGTTCGATGCCGCGATGACGCCGGACAAGACGCTCGCGATCGCGTCCGGACCGGACGTGGTGTCAATCGCCATATCCGACTCCGACTTGGATACCGCGGAAGCGAGCCGGCGACGAGCCCTGCGACGACCGCGCCGTCTGCATCGGCTCGCCTTTGCCGCAGTTCGGCGTGCCCCAGGCGACCCAGCTCTTCGCGTCGCCGATCGCGTCGCACGCGCCCCAGAACGCCGGCGTCATCCCCGCGTACGTCGGGTTCTTCAGCATGCGCGTCTTCTTGCCGTCCTTGATCTCGTATCCGATCTCGCAGCCGAACTGGAAGTTGAGCCGCTTGTCGTCGATCGACCACGAGCGATTGCTTTCCATATAGATGCCGCTGCGGACGTCGCCGATCAGCTGCTCTTCGGGAACGTTTCCGGGCTCGAGGTTGACGTTCCCGATGCGGATCATCGGCAAGCGGCCCCAGTACTCGGAGCGGACGACGCCGCCGACCGGCACGTTCGCGACGTGCGCCGTGTCGCGGCCGGCCATGTAGCCGACGAGGACGCCGTGACGGATGAGATCCACCGACCGCGCCGGCGTGCCTTCATCGTCGTAGCCGTGCGTCGCGAGCGCGAGCGGACACGTCATGTCGCAGACGACGTTGACGAGGTCGTTGCCGTAGCGGAAGGTGCCGAGCTTGTCGAGCGTCGCGAACGATGTTCCGGAGAAGTTCGCCTCCCAGCCCATGACGCGGTCGAGCTCGAGCGCGTGGCCGATCGACTCGTGGATCTGAAGCGATACTTGGTCGCTCGAGAGCACGACGTCCATGTCGCCCGTCGGACATTGGTCTGCGGTGAGCAGCGCGACCGCTTCTTCGCCGATACGGCGGGCGTTTTCGAGCAGCTTCGCTTTGCGGACGATCTCGTAGCCGCCGGTCTGGTAAAGGCCGCAGGTGCCGGGGAAGGTGCGATCTTGCGCGTCGCCGTTGCCGACGGCGAGCGCGTGGACGGCGCTTCCGCATTGGAGGATCGTCTGCTCGATCAGGCTGCCCTCGGTGCTCGCGAACGTCTTGTCGTTGCGCCACACGTCGATCGAGGCTTTGCCGACGGTCACGCCTTTCGCTGCGCGAACTTCCTTTTCGACGTCGAGGAGGTAGCGGACGCGATCCTCGAGCGGCACCGTCGCTGGATCTATCTCGAACGGCGTGCGGTACGTGTCGACGAACTTCCCGGCGGGCGCGAGCGAAATGCCGCGGCCCTTCACCTTGGCGCTCGCGTCGGCGACTTCGACGGCTTTCGCCGCGACGCGGTCGATCTCGGCATCGCTGATGTCGGCGCTCGATGCGAAGCCCCATGCCCCGCCGCGCAAAACTCTGACGGAGAAACCGAAGCTCTCGCTGTCCGCAAAGCCGGACACGACGCCGTTGCGGACCTCGACGTGTTCGTCGTGCACCGCCCCGAATCGGACGTCCGCATAGTCCGCGCCTCGCGCGGTCGCCGTGTCGAGCGCCCGCTTCGCCTCAGCCTCGAATCGCACTCGAAAAAGACCCTCCATCATACGCGGCAGCCGGCGCGATCGCCGGCCAGCGGCCTCACCTTGGCGACGGCACCGAGAGCGCCCTTGCCGCAATTCTGCACGACAGTCCGGTACCGTCATCACGCGTGGCAAGACTCCGGCAAAGCATATGAGCAGCCGGTTATTCCACGTGCCGGGCCGGGCAAGCAGGCTACCTTTTCCGCGCCCTCCAAGGCTTGCGGCATGTTCACGCTGGAGAACGGCCGGCGCACTCGGGCGAACGCTTCCGTGCCCGCCGTGCTCAAGGCATTCCGGCTGCTCGATATCCTGAGCGAATCGCAGGAGCCGCTCGGCGTTTCCGAGCTAGCGCGCCGTCTAGCCATGGGCAAGAGCACCGTCTACGGACTCGTGACGACGCTCCACGACGTCGGCGCGATCGAAGCTGCGGACGGCGCCAAGCGCTACCGGATCGGTCGCGGACTGACCGCTCTGGCTATGCGCTCGGTCGCGCGTCAAGACGTCCGCTCGGCGGCGCGGCCCCACCTCGAGCGGCTTGCGGCCGAGACGGAGCAGACCACATTCCTCGGCCTCGTCGGCACTGACAGCGTGACGATCCTCGATCTCGTGCATGGCCGCCCGGCGATGGCGGTCTCGGCGCCGGTTGGATCCTCGATCCCGCTGCTCGCGGGCGCCGTCGGCAAGGCGGTTTTGGCAGCTTGGGAACCGCGGCGGCGCGCTCGATTCATCGCGCATACCGAGCTTCCTCGATTCACACCGCAGTCGGTCATCGACCGGAGCGCTTACTCACGCGCTGTGGACGAAGCGGAGCGGCGCGGTGCGGCGCTCGACGTCGACGAGTACGTCGACGGCATGCGTGCAGCGGCCTCAGCCGTCGTCGCACAGGATGGCAGATTGGCTGCCGTCGTCTGGGTCGCCGGCTTCGCGCGCCACATCGACGACACCAACCTCGAGAAGATCGCCGACGCGGTCGCCCGCGAAGCGCGCGCGATCGGCCGATCGCTCTGACGGCCTCACACAAGCTTTATGAATACACGTTGGAAGGCAAGACCTTTTGCGACGGCCTCGAGCCGTTCATCCTCCGCTTCTTTAGCTACGCGGAGCTGGCATCGGAATTCGGCGGCCACGCACTTCTTTACGATGGCACCGCGGACCAACATTACGTCGGCTTATGGGGCAAGAAGAAAGTCTCTCGTTTTCGACGCCTGATGCGCGAGCGCGGTGCGCAATTTGAACTCGTTCGCCTAAGCTCGCCGGTTCGCGAGGTCCGATCCTACTCAAAGACATACAGCGCGTATCATGAGGCTCGGTTGGCGCGTAGCCGCCACGCGTGGATGTCGCTCTAAGCGGGCGTTCTGAGATGGCGAAAGCCATCGAAGACAGCGGCGAACAGGTAAATATTTCCCGATTCGCCGCGTGCCCGCGAGAGCGACATCCTCGCGGGGCGGCGTTCTGTATGGCATGGCCGCGGCGGTCGAGATAAATCTCGACCGCTCCCAGCCGAGCTTCGCTCGGCCTACTACAAATACGTACGGAGAAGGGCCGCGGCGGTCGAGATAAATCTCGACCGCTCCCCTATAGATCGCGTCAGATAGCGGCGAGGGTTCGCGACGCGTTGATCGCCTGTTCGACGTCGCCGATTATATCCGCCTGCGATTCGATGCCGACCGATAGCCGCAACAACCCTTCGGTGACGCCGCGCTCGTCGCGGACCTCTTTCGGAATCGAGCCGTGCGTCATGCTCGCGGGATGGCAGATGAGCGACTCGACGCCGCCGAGGCTTTCAGCGAGCGAGAACACCTTCGTCTTCGAAGCGAACGCATGGGCGCGCTGGGATCCGCCGCGCAGCACGAACGAGACCATTCCGCCGAAGCCGCGCATCTGGCGCTTGGCAAGATCGTGCTGGGGGTGCGACACGAGCCCAGGATAGTACAGCCGCTCGACGTCTTCGTGGCCGTCGAGGTAAGCGACGAGCGCACGCGCGTTGTGCTCGTGCTCGCGCATCCGGATCGCCAAGGTCTTGGCACCGCGCAGCGTCAGGAAGCAATCGAACGGGCCCGGCACTCCGCCGACCGCGTTCTGGTGGAACTTGATGACGTCGTGGATCGCCTTGTCGTTGCAGGCGGCGAATCCGCCGACGGCGTCCGAATGGCCGCCGATATATTTCGTCGTCGAGTGGACGACGATATCGGCGCCGAGGTCGAGCGGATTTTGAAGATAGGGCGTCGCGAACGTGTTGTCGACCGCCGTGAGCGCGCCGTGCGCGCGGGCGATCGCCGCGATCTCCGCGATGTCGGCCAGCTTGAGCAGCGGGTTCGTCGGCGACTCGAGCCAGACCATCCGTGTCGACGGCTGCATGGCTCGTTGGATGTTGAGCGGATCGGACGCGTCGACGTACGTGAACGTCAGGCCGTAGCGCGCGAAGACCTTATCGAAGAGCCTGAACGTGCCGCCGTAGAGATCGTCGGTGACGACCGCATGGTCGCCCGACGACAACAGATTCATGACGGCGGACGTCGCGGCCATGCCGCTCGCGAAGCTCGACCCGAAGCGCGCGTTCTCGAGCGACGCGAGGCAGGCTTCAAGCGCGACGCGGGTCGGGTTGATCGTCCGCGAGTAGTCGAAGCCTTTGTGGACGCCGGGCGCCGCTTGAGTGTACGTCGAGGTCTGGAAGATCGGCACGATCGTCGCGCCGGTGATGGGCTCGGCTTCTTGTCCGACGTGGATAGCCTTGGTCGCGAAATCCATTTGCGCAGCCTAATTTCCGGAGAGGTAGGTGATGATGTCCATCTTCGTGAGAACGCCGACGGGCGTGCCGCCCGCTGCGACGACGACGGCCGAGTGGCCGAGCGAGAGCGCCTTGTACGCCTGTTCGACTTCGGCGTCGTCCCCGAGAACCGGGAACGGCTGGCCCATGACTTCGCGGACCTCGGCATGGACGATGTCGGAGCGGTCGTAGATGAGCTGCATGACCGCCACTTCGTTGACGCTGCCGACGAGTTCGCCGCCGTCGACGACGGGTATCTGCGATATCTGGAACTCGCGCATGAGCTCGACCGCCCGCTTGACGGCGTCGGTCGGCGCGACGGTGATCATCGTCGGCACGGCGCCTTTCGTCCGCAGCACTTGGCCGACGGTCGCCCGGTGGCCGCCTTCTCCGAGGAATCCGTTGGCACGCATCCACTCGTCGTTGAAGATCTTCGACATATAGCCACGGCCGTTGTCGGGGAGCAGCACGACCATGACGGCATCGGACGGTAGTTCCCGCGCGACGCGCATCGCCGCGACGCATGCCGTACCCGACGATCCGCCGACGAGCAGACCTTCCTCGCGGCAGATGCGGCGCGCCATCAAGAACGAGTCCTTGTCCGAAACGCGCTCGATCCGATCGATGGCCTTCAGATCGACGGTCGCGGGCAAGAAGTCTTCGCCGATCCCTTCGACCTTGTACGATTTCGCCGTATCGCCCGAATAGATCGAACCCTCCGGATCTGCGCCGACGACGATGATATCGGGCTTGCGCTTCCGCAAGTAGTGCGCGACGCCGGAGATCGTTCCACCGGTCCCGATGCCGCTCACGTAGTGCGTGATCTTGCCGGCGGTCTGCTCCCAGATCTCAGGGCCTGTGGTCTTCTCGTGCGCTGCGGGGTTGGTGGGATTCGCGAACTGGTTCGGCTGAAACGCACCGGGGATCTCGCTCGCGAGTTTTGCCGAAACGCCGTAATACGACTCGGGGCTGCTCGCCGGGACCTTCGTCGGCGTGATGACGACTTCGGCGCCGTAGGCGCGCAGCAAGCGGATCTTCTCCTCGCTCACTTTGTCGGGCATGACGAGGATGCAGCGGTAGCCTTTGATCGCGGCCACCATCGCAAGGCCCGTGCCCGTGTTGCCCGAGGTGGCCTCGACGATCGTGCCGCCCGGTTTGAGCTGACCCCGCTCTTCAGCCTCGCGGACCATCTCGAGCGCGGGCCTGTCTTTCACCGAGCCTGCCGGATTGACGTACTCGACCTTCGCGAGCACGAGACAGCTTGCGCCATCGGTGACGCGGCGCAGCTTTACGAGCGGCGTGTTGCCGACGACGTCGAGCGCCGAATCGTAGTAACGCATCCCGTCGTCGCGCATCGGCCCGAGCCGCGACGGTGCCGGCTCCGTCTTCACGACCAAGCCCTCCCTGCGAGAAAGTCTTCCGTCCGCGAATCTGTCGGACGGTTGAAGATGGCGAGCGTCTCGCCGGATTCGGCGATCTCGCCGTTCACCATGTAGAAGGTAAGATCCGACAAGCGCGCCGCTTGGTGCAAGTCGTTCGTCGCGATGAGGATCGTGAAGTCGCGACGCAGCCGGAAGATGACATCGTCCAGCTGCTGCGAGGCGACCGGGTCGAGTTTCGCAGCCGGATCGTCGAAGAGGAGAACCTCAGGACCGACTGCGAGCGCGCGCGCGATGCAGATCCGCTGCTGCCAATCGAGCGGCAGCGAGAGCGCGTCCTCGTGGAGCTGCTTCTGCAGCGAGTCCCAGAGCATCACTTGTCGGAGCGCGCGTTCGGCCGCCCCGTCGAGCGTGCGCTCTTCGCTCACGCCTTTGGCGCGCAAGCCGAAGACAACATTCTCGTACGCCGTCAGCGGCAGGGTCGCGGGCTCGCCGAATATCATCCCCATCCGGCGGCGGAGCGCCGGCACGTCGGTCGTCGACCCGAGAACCTCCGCGCCGTCGATCTTCACGCTGCCTTCAACGCGTGCCGACGGATCGAGATCGTGAAGACGGTTGAGGGCGCGCAAGATAGCCGAGCGCCCCGACCCGGTCGCGCCGATGAGAGCGACGGTCTTGCGATCGGCGACGTCGAGGCTGATGCCGCGTACCGCGTGGCGCTTGTCGAACCAGACGTGCAGATCGCGGACTTCGAGCTTGGTCTCGACGCTTGTGGGGTGGTCGGGCGTCATCTCGCCGCTCCGCTTCTACGCCGGCCCTGCAGCAACCGTGCGGCAAAACGGAACGCGACGATGATCGTCACGAGAAGCAACGTCTCGGTCGCGACCGGCGCGCCGGCGCCAGGGCCTGTTTCCGGCGCCGTCAAGCGGCGCCAGAGATCGAGCGTGACCGGAGCCAGCGGCGTCCCTGCATAGTTGAGGACTGTCACGACGATCGTCGTCTCGCCGAACATCCTGCCGGCGGTGGCGAGCAAAGCTCCGGCGATCGTCGGTACGGCTCGCGGCATGATGACGTTGAGGAACGCTGTGTGCGGAGCGGCTCCGGCGGCGATCGCCGCAAGCCTGAAGCGGTCCGGAACCTCCCGCACCCCTGCGAGGATCCGCCGCGTCAGCATCGGGAGGTTCAGCGCGGCGAGCGCGATGGCTGCGATCACGATGCCTTGCCCCGAAAACGTCGGCATCTGTCCGCCGCGGACGCCGAACCAAAGCGCCGCCGCGCCGATCGCGATCGCGGGCGTCATCGGTCCGACGCGCAGCGATGTCGTCAACCAGCGCGTCGTCGGCCCGCCGAGTTCCACGTCGTAGCCGGCGGCGGCGGCGAGAAATGCAGGCACGATGACGAGCGGCAGCGCGATGCCGAGGATGTACCCGCTTCCGATGAGCGAGCGCGTGAGGTCGAAGCCGACGGGCGAGGCCGATGCGGCTTTCAATCCTTGCCAGCCCTCGACGGCGAGAACGGCGATGAACGCGGCGGCGAGCGCGACGGCGAGCGTGCCGCTCAGCCATATCGCGATGCCTTGGACGAGGGATGCGAATGCGCGTCCGCTCCTATCTCGCCTCGCACGTGCGGCGCTCATGCCCATTGGGGTCCGCCTACTTCGCGTCCGACGGCGAGCACGCAGGCCGCTGCGATGCAGAGCAAGACGAGCGCCGCTACATAATAGGATGGATCAGCGGCGGGCGGCCCGAGCGCGAGCCTCGAGAAGACGGTCGCGGCAGCAGTCGGCACCGCGCGGACGCCCGCATGTGAGAGCGCGACGAAGAGCACCTGCATCGCGGTCGCCTCTCCGATCGAGCGAGCGAACGCCGCCAGTCCGGCGATGGCGATCCGCCGGCGAAGAGCCGGAACGACGACGAGCGTCGCCGTCTGCAGTTTCGTCGCACCGGCGGCGGCTGACGCGAATCGGACGGAATTGGGCACGCGTCGAAGGCCTCGCATGACGAGCGCGCATGCGGTCGGCGCCGTCATCACCGCGAGGATGGCGGCCGCCACGGCGTAGGGAGTCACGAAGCCGATCGGATGCGCCGCTGCCGCCGGTACGATGATCGTCGCAGCGAGCCAGCCGAACGCGACCGACGGGATAGCGCCGAAGAAGCCGATCGCGCCTTCGATCGTCCGGCGCACCGAAGTCGAGGCGAGCTCTTCAGCAGCGAACGCCGCGCCCGCCCCAAGCGCGCTGCCGACCGATGCGGCGACGATGCTCACGACGATCGTCGACGCCGCGACCGCGATCCAGCCGGAGAATTCGACCCGTCCGTTCGATTCGAACGTCAACGTTATTGCTGCCCACACGAGCAAGCCGATGACGACGATGGGCATCAGGGCGACGATCGCGGCGCAAAGTTTGCAGCACGCGGCGAACAGACGCTCCGAGACGGATGGCATCGCGGGCGGCTTTGCCCCGTTCGCTCGCCGCCCCTTGTCGGTCTACAATGTCGTGCAGGGGCCGATGGCGGTATTCGCGCGTTCGCTCACCGCCGTCGGAATGTCGACGTAGTCGATTCCCGTCGCGAGTTTTTGGCCGTCGGTCTCGATCCAGTGGAAGAGCGAGCACAGCGCGCCTTGTTTCGCCGGGTCCGGGTAGTGCTTGTAGAGCAGCGCCCACGTGTAGCCGGCGATCGGATACGCGCCTTTGCCCGATGCGTTGACGATCGAGAAGTCGGAAGAGTCGACCGCGGGCTTCGTCGTGGCGGCAGCGCGGACCGACGCGATCGACGGCGCGACCGCTGCGCCGCTTGCGTTGACGATCGAAGCATACGTCATCTGCGTCTCGAGCGCGTAGGCGAGCTCGACGTAGCCGATCGCGCCGGGCGTGTTTTTGATCTGGCCTGCGACGCCTTCGTTGCCTTTCATGCCGACCGACGACGCTGCCGTCGGCCACGATATCGTCTTCGACTTCCCGACGCTCGTCTTCCACCCGGCGCTCACCGCGCTCAAGTAGTCGGTGAAGATGTACGTCGTACCGCTCGCGTCGGCCCGATGGACGACGAGGATCGGCAGGCTCGGAAGCTTCGCGGACGGGTTGAGCTTAGCGATGCGGGGATCGTTCCACGTCTTCACCGTGCCGAGATAGATCGACGCGAGCACGTCCGGCGAGAGGACGAGACCGGACGAGACGCCGGGAACGTCGTACGCGATGGCGACGCCGCCGAGCGCGACCGGGATCTCGACGATCGACTTACGACCGCCTTCCAGGGCGGACAGGTCCTTCGCGCTCATCGGAACGTCGGTCGCGCCGAAGTCGACCGTGTGCGCGGTGAACTGTTGGATGCCGCCGCCGGACCCGATCGATTGATAGTTGATGGTCACGCCCGGATTCGCTTTTTGATATGCGTCGAAAGCGCGCGAGAAGAACGGATACACGAACGTCGACCCCGCGCCGACGAGCGTCATCGATGCCCCGGTGGTCGCCGGCGAGCCGTTCTGACCGCTCGGCTGACCGGTGCACGCTGCGAGAACGACGAGGAACCCAAGGGCGGCTATCCGAGCTGCCTTCATGACGTATCTCCTAGCCGAAACGGCCGGTGATGTAATCTTCCGTGCGTTTGTCCTGGGGCGTCGTGAATATCTTCGAGGAGACGTCGAACTCGATCAGTTCGCCGGGTGCGGCTTCGCCGGCGAGCATGAAGCCTGTGAAGTCGGAGACGCGCGCCGCTTGCTGCATGTTGTGCGTGACGATGACGATGGTGAAGTCGGTTTTGATCTCGCGCATGAGATCCTCGATCTTCATCGTCGAGATCGGATCGAGCGCCGACGCGGGCTCGTCCATGAGTAGGACTTCCGGTTCGACGGCGAGCGCGCGCGCGATGCAGAGACGTTGCTGCTGGCCGCCGGAAAGCGAGGTGCCCGGGCGGTGGAGGATGTCTTTCACCTCATCCCACAACGCGGCGCGGCGGAGGCTGCGCTCGGCTATCTCGGCGAGCGCGCCGCGATCGGAGACGCCGCCCGCCAGCCGCACGCCCGCGAGCACGTTGTCGGCGATCGACATCGTCGGGAACGGGTTCGGCCTTTGGAAGACCATGCCGACCCGCCGCCGCAGACTCGTCGTGTCGACGCCCGGGTCGTAGACGTTCGACCCGTCGAGCATCACATGGCCTTTGACCGATGTGTTCGCGATGACTTCGTGCATGCGGTTCAGGCAGCGCAACAGGGTCGACTTGCCGCATCCCGACGGACCGATGAGCGCGGTGATCGACTTCGGGCGGAACGTCATCGTGACGTCGTGGATCGCGCAGTGGCTGCCGTAGAACGCGCTGAGGCGATCCGTCCGCAGTTCTTGCTTCATCGCTTCGTCGCCGTCTTATCGAGCAAGGCGGCTCCGGAACGCGACGCGCGCGGCGAGGTTGAGCGCGAAGACGAGCGCGATGAGGACGAGCGCGCCGCCCCACGCGGTCTGCTGCCAATCCTTGTACGGCGAGATCGCGTATTGGAAGATGACGAGCGGGAGAGCGGCGATCGGGTGCGTGAGGCCGACGCTCCACTGCGGATTGCCGAATGCGGTGAAGAGCAGCGGCGCCGATTCCCCGGCGACACGCGCGATCGCGAGCAGCACGCCCGTGATGATGCCCGGCCGCGCGACCGGAACCGTGACGAGCAGGGTCGCCTTCCATGCCGGGATGCCGAGCGCGAGCGCACCTTCGCGGATCGTATGCGGCACGAGCCGTACCGCTTCTTCCGTCGTGCGCACGATGATCGGCAGCATGATGATGCCGAGCGCGACCGATGCGGAGACGGCGGAGAACTGGCGCGCGGGCAGGACGACGAGCGCATACGCGAAGACGCCGATCGCGATCGACGGTACGCCCGTGAGCACGTCGCTGAGGAAGCGCACGCTCGCGGCGACGCGGCCGCGACCGAAAAGCGCGAGATAGACGCCGGCTGCGGTCCCTATCGGCACGGCCGCAAGGGATGCTAGTGCGATGATCTCCACGGAGCCGAGGATCGCGTTCGCAACGCCGCCGCCGGGGATGCCGACGGGCCGCGGGATCTGCGTGAAGAAGGTCGGACGAAGCGCTCCCGCTCCTTTGCTCAGCACGTACAAGACGATGATCGCGAGCAGGAGCGCGGCGATGCCGGCGCACGCCGCCGCGACGAAGATCATGAACGCGCTCCACGCGTTACGGACGGCGAGTCTGTTCATACGACGCGCGTGCCTTTCGGCGACACGCTCCACACGAGCGCTCGAGCGATGACGTTGACGACGATGCTCATGCCGAACAGCAGCAGGCCGATCTCGATGAGCATCGCCACATACGTCTGGCCGGTCGCTTCGGTGAACTCGTTCGCCAGCACGCTCGCCATCGTGTATGCAGGCCTGAAGAGCGAGGCGCTGACCGCGGGCGTGTTGCCGATGACCATGACGACCGCCATCGCCTCGCCCATCGCTCGGCCGAGCGCGAGCACGAGAGCGCCGATGACGCCCTGACGCGCGTAGGGGAGCACCGCCTTCGTCAACATCTCCCAGCGCGTCGCGCCGAGCGCGAGCATTGCTTCACGCTGATCGTTCGGCACCGCCGCGAAGACGTCGCGCGCGATCGCCGCGACCGTCGGCAGGATCATGATAGAAAGGAGGACGCCGCCAGTGAGCATGCCGATCCCGAGCGGCGGCCCTTGGAATAACGGAAGGAAACCGAGCCACTTCCCGAGGGCCGGCTGGATGACGGTGCGCATGACCGGCGCGAGCACGAAAAGTCCCCATAGGCCGTAAACGACGCTCGGCACGGCTGCGAGCAACTCGACGAGCATCGATACAGGCCCGGCCAGACGTTTAGGCGCGAGCTCGGATAGGAAGAGCGCGACGGCGATCCCCATCGGACCGGCAAGCGCGAGCGCGATGATCGACGTGACGACGGTGCCGAACGCAAAGGAGAGGACGCCGTACTGATTGTCGCTCGGGCTCCATGCGAGCGTCGCCGCCTTGAATCCGATCGTCGTCACGGCCGGCCACGACGCTTTCACGAGCACCGCGAGCAGACCGCACACGACGATCAGGATGATCCACGCCGAGCCGAGGAGCAGTCCGGAGAAGATGCGGTCGGCGAGGTGCGACCCCGCGCGCTCGCTCGTCTCGACGCGGCGTGCCATCCTGAACGAAACGAGATCGGCGCTGTCTTGCGACATCAATTTCTCTGCCGAGCTCGCTCGGCGACTGCGACTTCGTCCGGAAGAGTCGAGGCGTTGCGGGACCCAGTTTTCTCGCCCGAGGCCGCCCCGCCTCCGGGAGTCAGTTCGTCAAGAATGGATCGTCGCGAGCGCTTTTTCCGCCAGCGCTTGGACGTTGTCGGGTAACGCGACGTACTTGACGTTCACCGCGTACGCTTGTCCCGACGTCACGACCCACTTGAAGAGGTCGACGAGCTGCTTGCCACGGTCGGGATCTCCCTGGTTGCGCCAGAGCATGACCCACGAATAGCCGCAGATCGGATAGCTGTCGGCGCCGGGCTGATTCACGATCGAGAAGTCGTCCGAGTTGACGTTCGGCTTTTGCGCCGCGGCGGCGCGGACGCTGTCGAGCGTCGGAACGACGAACTTGCCGTCCTGGTTCTGCAGCGCCGCGTAAGGGATGTCGTTCTCGAGCGCGTACGCGAGCTCGATATAACCGATCGAGCCCGGCGTGTTTTGGATCTGACCGGCGACGCCTTCGTTGCCCTTCATGCCGACCGAGGATGGTGCGGGCCAACTCACGGACTTCGACGTGCCGATCTGGCTCTTCCATTGCGAGCTGATGCGGCTCAGGTAGTCGGTGAAGATGTACGTCGTTCCGCTCGAATCCGCACGGTGAACGACGATGATCGGCAGGTTCGGGATGTTCGCGCCCGGGTTGAGCGACGTGATCGCCGGATCGTTCCAGACGCTGATCTTCCCGAGGAAAATGCTCGCGAGGACGCTCGACGAGAGGTGCAGGTGGGCGGGTGCGCCGGTCACGTTGTAGGCGATCGCGACCCCACCGAGGGTGACCGGGAATTCGACGACGGCGCCATTCGCGTCTTTGGCGGCCTTCATCTCGGTCGGGTTGAGCGGCACGTCGCTGGCTCCGAAGTCGACCGTGCGGGCGGTGAACTGCTGGATGCCGCCGCCGGACCCGATCGACTGGTAGTTTACCGTGATGTCCGGGTGGTCGCTCTTATATTGGAAGAAAGCGCGCGAGAAGAACGGGTTGTCGAAGGTCGACCCGGCGCCGACGATCTGGGTGTCGGCAAGCGCGAGGGACCCGGTCCCGAGCACTGCGCATGCGAGCGCGACGGCTGCAGCCCGGTGGATGCTTTTCAACGTTCACTCCTGTTGGGACGGCATGAGGTAGCGGGCGCGGCCCGAGACCACGGCACTGAGACCAAGCCTATCGGTCCCGTATCAACCCAAGATTAAGGTTTACTTAAGAAGGATTAAGTAAAGTGTCCGAGTGCGCGACGGCTCGATTTATCTCCACGACGGAGCGCTTCAGTTTTTTCGGGACGCCTTCGACCATATAGACGACGCGCTCGCAGATGTTCGTGGCGTGGTCGGCGATGCGTTCGAGGTAGAGCGCGACCAAGATGAGATTGCTACCGCGGCTGATCGCCTTCGGGTCGTGCGCCATGAACTCGATGAGCTCTTTGAAGACGGCGCGGTAGAGGCGGTCGACTTCGTCGTCCTTTTGCGGCACGAGGTGCGCTATCGCGGCGTCGTGGTTCGCGAACGCGTCGAGCGACTCGCGAAGCATCTCGCGCGCCTTCGCTGCCATCCGAGGGATGTCGATGAGCGGTTTGAGCGGCGGCTCTTCGGCGAGCGACTTCGTTATCTGCGCGATGTCGCATGCGTGGTCGCCGATGCGCTCGAGGTCGATGACGATGTCGAGCATCGCGGCGATCGTGCGGAGGTCGGAAGCCATCGGCTGCTGGAGCGCGAGCAGGTTGAGGCAGTTCGTCTCGATGCGGACATTGAGGTCGTCGATGATGTCGTCGAAACGGAGGATGTCGTCGGCCAATGCGATATCCGACCGCCCGAGCGCGTCGACCGCGCGGTTGATGGCCTCCTCGACGAGACTGCCCATGCGCAAGACGTCTTGCTGCGTCTCGTTCAGTATCCTATGAAAATTCTCACGACCCACGAAGCCGTACGACCTCCGTCAAAAATACTTCGTCATTATATGCGTTCGAGCGCGCTTTGTAAACCTAGCGCCTCGCGGCAGGCCCGAACGAGCACCTGAACAGCGATCCGCGGCCGAGCTCGCTTTGCGCTTCGACGGATCCACCGTGCGCCTCCACGATGTGCTTGACGATCGCAAGGCCGAGCCCGGTGCCGCCCTTCGATTTCGCTCGCGACCGGTCGACGACGTAGAAGCGTTCGAAGACGTGGGGGAGCGCGTCCGATGCGATGCCGATCCCGGTGTCCTCCACGTCGACGGCGACGCCCGAACCATTCGAGGAGACGCGAGCCGTGACCGCGCCACCGGCGGGAGTGTTGCGCAGCGCGTTGTCGAGCAGGTTGACGACGACTTGCGTCAGCATATCGCGGTCGCCCGCGATCGCGGTGCCGTCGGACGGCGTCACCGCGTCGAGCCTGATCCCGAGCTTCGACGCCCTGGTCGATTGGCTGCGCACCGCGTCGCGCACGAGCGCCGAAAGGTCGACCGAATCGAAACGGAGGTCGAGCCGCCCGCTCTCGAGCCGCGCGAGGTCGAGCAGATCTTCGACGAGCGCGATCATGCGATCCGTCTCGCGCGCGATGTTCTCGAGGAACTCCTTCGATGCGGCCGGATCCGCGCCGTCTTGCAGCGTTTCGGTCATGATCTTGATGGCGGTGAGCGGGCTGCGAAGCTCGTGCGAGACGTTCGACACGAAATCGCGGCGCATCGTCTCGAGCTCGATCACGCGCGTACGGTCGACTGCGACGACGAGCGCTTCGCGTTTCCCGTCGCCCCGGTTGACGGCGCGCGTCGAGACGTGCAGCCGCCTTTCCGTCGCCGCGATGAATGTCAGCTCGGACGATTCCTCGATCCCGTCGGCGAGCGCCGCGGTGACTCGCCGGTCGAGCTCGTACGACCGGACGCTCTCGATGAGCGCGCGTCCGATCGCGCGCTCGGGCGCGATGCCGAACATCGATGCGGCCGACGCGTTGACCGCGGCGATGCGGCCGTCCGGCGCGACGATGATGACGCCGGCCGGCAACGCTTCGAGCAGTGCGGCCATGCGGCGCGACGATTCGCTCGGCGGTCGCGGCGACTCGACGGCCGGCGCCGCCTCTTGTTTCGCGAGCGGCGAGCGACGCGCGGCCACGAGCGCCGCGAGGCCCGCCGCCGCCAGGAACGCGCCGATGGTCAAGATGACGTAGTCCACTGTTTCAGTCGCGGAAGACGTACCCCCGGCTGCGGATCGTGTGGATCCACTTCGGGTCGTTCGGATCGTCTTCGATCTTCTCGCGCAGCCACCGGATGTGGACGTTCACGGTCTGCTGGTCACCGTAGAAATCGAATCCCCAGACGCGATCGAGCAACGCCTGCCGCGTGACGACGCGGCCTTTGTTCTCGAGCAGCACCTGGAGCACGCCGAACTCTTTCGGCGCGAGATCGATCGCGGCGCCTCGCTTCGTGACGCTCTGGCTTCCGACGTCGAGCTTGACGTCGCCGCCGGAGAGGACGGGCGGATGTTCGTGATGGATCGCGGCGTTCGCGCGGCGCAAGTGTGCGCGGATGCGTGCGATGACTTCGTGGATGGAGAACGGCTTCGTGATGTAGTCGTCCGCGCCGATCTCAAGGCCGAGCACTTTGTCGATCTCTTGGCCTTTGGCTGTGAGCATGAGGATCGGCACGTTCGATCGCCGGCGGATCTCGCGGCAGACTTCGATGCCGTCCAGCGACGGCAGCATGATATCGAGAAGGATGAGATCTGGCTTTTCGATCTCGACGACGCTCAGCGCTTGGCGTCCGTCGCCTGCGACGCAGACGACGTAGCCGTTCTTCTCGAGGTTGTACCGCAGCGTCTGAAGGATGGCGACTTCGTCGTCGACGACGAGCACCTTCGACGGCCGCGCAGTCTGCGGGTCGGTCATTCCGTGGGCGCGTTCTACGTCGCCGCGTCGCTTGCCCTTTTGACGCGCTAGCGGTGGGACGGACGAGGCAATATCGACGATCGACGCCTTAATCACCGCTTCACGCGTTCTTAAAGATATGCGCTCAAGCCTCGGCGCGTTCGGCTGGCCGAGCACGTAAGGATGATCGTGTTCTAACCGGACAAGAAACGCGAGCTCCGACCTTTCAATCGGAGCCCGCGATTGGTCTCGCCCTCGCTGATGTTAATTGTTATCGTTGTCGGTCACGGTCGTTCCTTGTATTGTGGCCGAGACTTGGTCTTGCTCGATTAGGCTCTCGCCGGGGAGCGGGTACTTGATTTTAAAGACCGCGCCGCTATACAAGCCCGACACATAAAGTAGCTTGACCCTGCAGTCAATGGCAAGCTCGGTCGCGACGCTTCCCTGAGGCATCGGCACCTCAAGCGAAGGGGTGGACGAACCCGCTGGAAAGACATCGATACGGTTTGTTGACCCGCTCTCGGTGGCGACTATCGTGCCGTCGTCGGTGACGATCACACCCTGTGGTTCGTCTAGCGACATGCCTAGGACTTTGCCCTGAGTTGATCCCGGCGGAAACTCCTCGATGCCCGCATCGCCGGCCCCGTTGTCTCGCCGGAAGGCGACGTAGAGGTTCTCGTGCTTGTCCAAGGCAAGGCCGTCGGCTTCAATTCCGGGTGTCTGCAATGTTTGGTGCACGTGTATGCTTCCCGGCGAGTATTCCACTACCGTTCCATTGTTTGCGTTGCCGACGTACAACACCCCATTGTTATCGACAATAGGATAAAGCGGGCGACTAAGTCCCTCAGAATAGGTGCGTTTTGGCGTGATTGATCCGTGCGAGTACATTGTTACAGTGCTATTGTTTTGATTAGCCACGTACAGCGACTGCGTCTGTCTCTCATACCACAAGCCGTAAGGCCCATCGATTCCCGCGGTGATCGCGCCGGCTTGAGGCTGGTTTGGCTTCATCAACGGAAAGATATCAATTTGATTGAGCGACTGATCGGCGATGTATAGATACATAGTCGCCCAGCGCGGCGAGAACCATCCGGGATGTTTGACCAGGTGGGCGTAAGACGGTAGCGGCGTTCCGTGCGCAGATGGTGTGCCCGCGGCGAAACCGGGTGGAAGCAATGCGTGGTCCACGGTCCGACCGCTTGGTGGTGGGGGAGTTGTCGCCGGCAAGCCACTAGATTGACAGGCGCTCAGCAGAACTACGGCACCGAGGGCCGCTACCTGAAGCGCTCGTTTCCAGCTATTGATAGAGCTCATAAAACAATGCCTCTCATCGACTTGGATGTTCACACTGGATAGCTGCCTGATGCGTTGACGGGCTTTGGTACTGCGCCAAACGTCCTATGCCACGAGGGCGTAAACGCCCAAATACCGGCAGAGTTGACATCCGATCAGGCCCCTGCTCGTCCACATTCTAGTTCCGACTGTTCCGGGTGTCAAGTATCGATTCGTTTCGCTATCTGTCACTAACTGTTACGCGAACCGCCGCCTAAATCGTGTGCACCATCGGTCATAGTTGAGGCACGACTGAGAATGCATGGTAGGCCCAGGAATACCAGACGCCATACGCGTTTGCCAAACAGGCCGCAATGACGAGCACAAAGGACGTCCCCGACGGTCTTTGCTGGAGCCCGCGTGCGATCAAACAGAACAAGAACGGTGTGAAGTCGAGAGTATGGCGCATGCCAAACTGCTCAAAGCCGTTAGTGAAGTAAAGTAGAGCCGGAATCGCAACCAGCAGTGTGGCGCTCCATAACAGAATTGTCTCCCGGTTGAGTTTTGCGGAAAAGGCGATCGCGAGCTCTGGGCTCGTGAATGTCAGGGCGACGCCAAACCCCGTGGGCCGAACCCAGGGCATTTGGACGTAGAACTGCGGTGCGAGAAAGAGCCAACTGTAAAGGTTGAACGGGATGTGATCTATTGAAAATGGTGATCCAATAGGTGATCCCATATTTTGATCTTCGTGGTAAAAGATCATGAAGCCCAAGTCGGTTGGCACATGCCAGCGTGCGTAGTTATAGATAATTTCGAAAACTACGG
This sequence comes from Candidatus Eremiobacteraceae bacterium, assembly GCA_035710745.1. Lineage (NCBI taxonomy): Bacteria > Bacillati > Vulcanimicrobiota > Vulcanimicrobiia > Candidatus Eremiobacterales > Candidatus Eremiobacteraceae > Candidatus Eremiobacteraceae bacterium. The sequence goes on from DASTCX010000004.1 coordinate 142,924, forward strand.
CGGGCGCAAGACCCGCGAGGATGTACGCGGCGTTCTTGAGGTACTGCCGGTTTAGCGAGCGCATCTCCCATAAGAGAAAGACAGGCACAGAGAGGATGACCGGGAACCGACAAAGCACCGCGCACCCTAGCAGGAAACCCACGAGCCAATTGCGTCGCTCCCCGTACCACTCGCCCAGCGCCAGCATTAGGAACATCACCGTCGCAACGTGGGCGAACATCCAAACGGCGCCGAACGCCGAGCACCACCACAGATCAGTGCCCAAAGCCAAAGCAACGACGAGCCACGTTTGAATGCTTGTAGGCATTTGCATTCTGGAAAACATGAGGTCCGCCGCCGCGACAGCAAAGCCACCGCAAATCACACACGCCAGCGTCTGATTGGCCATCGTGCCAAAGAAGAGCGCAAGCGGGATCATCAGGATCGCTGGTAGCGGAGCCTCGACGATAAAGTAGCTACCTTGGAACGTCACGGCGTCGATCGCGGGGCTGGGGCGATCAATCCAAACGTGTCCGTGGATCATCGCGTCGGCAAGCAGTGAGTAATTATTGTACGCAGTAGGGGCAGCAAATCCGGACGATACGAAGTACGCCCCGACCGCCAATGCAAAAACGATCCAGAACCGCGTTCTCGTGCCCGAAAGCAGCAACTGTTTCATGGGCCCTCTGGCGGTTGGCTTGCGAAGATGTCGGGCGGCAAGGACGGCGGGAACGTGAAGCCGGAAAAGGCGATCGACTCTTTGAACGTCGCGCCGCCGTCGCCGACCGTGCAACTCACCTGGGTCGACGTCGGCAGCCACGTGCCCCCCGCTCGGCCGAAGTCGATCGAACCCGTGCCGGTGCAACCGCTGCCGGTGACCGAGTAGGTCTCTCGGAGCGGCAGCCACGCCGTCTCGTCGAGAAAGACCGCGGTGACGGAGAAGTCGCCCGTTGTGGTCCTAACCGCGGAGATCCCGTATGCTCGTTTCCCGTTGACGAGCCTCGGCCCGATGGGCATGAGGTCGTATTCGTCGGAACTCACGGCGAATGCACGGACGTCGTACGGCCAGACCGGCCTCGTCGAGTAGTGCACGATCGCCGGGACGACCGTTGCGCCGTTGACGGCGATCGTCTCGTTGCGTTCGGCGCCGTCGACGCGGCGGTAGACGCGATGAAGCTCGACGAGCGTCCGCGTCGGACCCGTCCGGCTCTCGCTGTATTGGAACACCATGTCTTTGAGCGGCGGCAGCGCCGCAAGCGCGGCGCGGTAGCGATCGATCGGACGGGTCACGCCGAGACCGCTCGCCGACGGCAACGGCGCCGGCGAGGTCTGGTCGGGAGCGCCCGACGCGGGTGCTATCGAGACGGCGATCGCCGCGATGACGAGTGCGACTTCGAAACCGCGGCGACGGCCGTCAGCCACGGAGCGCCTTGCTGATCGCGGCAGGTACCGAATCGAGTGCGGCGTCGATCCCATCAGCGTTCCGGCCGCCGCCCTGGGCGAGCGTCGCGTTGCCGCCGCCTTTGCCGTCGATATGGGGAGCGAGCGCTGCGAAGATCGACTTCGCCGTCGCACCCTTGCCGGCGACGTCGTCGCTCGAGCTGACGACGAGCGAGACCTTGCCGTCGTTCGCCGATGCGATGACGATGACGCCGCTCGGCCACTTCGATCGGATCGAATTCGCCAGCTCTCGACCGTCGACGCCTTCGTCGCCGAGTGTGCGCAGCGCGATGTAGCCGACGCCGTCCGCATCTTTTGCGCCTGCGATGTACTCGCTCGCCCGTCCGGCCGTGATCTGGCTTTGAAGAGCGGCAAGCTTTTTCTCGAGATCGCGCCGCTCGCGCGCGAGCCTTGCGACGGCTTCGGGCAGCTGTTCGATGGTCGCCGTCAGGACCGACCCGGCTTCCTCCGCCGCATCGCGGATGCGCGCGTCGTATGCATCGGCCGATTCGGAGGCGAGGCCCTCGACGCGACGGATGCCCGCCCCGATCGCCGATTCCGACAAGAGGATGAAGTGGCCGATCTCTCCCGTCGATCCGACGTGCGTGCCGCCGCACAGCTCTACGCTCGGACCGAAGCGGACGACGCGGACGATGTCGCCGTAGCGCTCGCCCTTCATATAGACGACGCCGCGCGTGACCGCTTCCGCAAACGGCATCTCCTCGACTTCGACGTGATAGTCCGACCGGATGAGATCGTTGACTCGCGATGAGACCTCAGCGCGCTGTTCCTTCGCGAGTTGTCCGACCGGCGAATCGAAGTCGAAGCGCGTCCGGTCTGCGAAGACGGCGCTGCCGCGTTGCGCGACACCCTCGCCTGCGACGTCTTTGAGCGCGCGCTGCAAGAGATGCGTCACGGAATGGTGGCGCCTGATCTCCCGACGCCATACCGGGTCGACGATCGCGTCGACGCGGTCGCCGGTCTTGAGCGAACCGGCCCGCACCTTGCCGACGTGCACGACGCGCCGATGCGATTTGTCCTCGTAGCGAGCGTCTTGCACGTCGAAGGTCGCGCCGGACGTCGCGAGCACGCCGCGATCTCCCATCTGGCCGCCGCGCTCGGCATAGAAAGGCGTGCGGTCGAGGACGACGAGACCTTCGACGCCGGCGTCGAGCGAATCGACCGCGGCGCCTCGCGCGTCGCCGAGCCACAACACCGCCGCCTGCGCTTCGAGCGTCTCGTACCCCACGAAGACCGACGGGGCGACGTCGCCGGAAGCGCCGGCGTCGACGCGGACTTCGGCGCGCTTGCTCATAGCGTCTCGGCGTGCGCGTTCGCGTTGCGCGCGCATCTCGTCGCGATAGCCGGCCATGTCGGTTTGAAGGCCTGCTTCGCTTGCGATTTCGGCGGTGAGCTCGGGCGGAAATCCGTACGTGTCGTGCAACAGGAAGACGACCGAGCCGGGGACGGCGGTATGCGAGCCCTTCAGCTGCTCGATCTTCTCGGCGAGTATCGCCTGGCCGCGTTGGATCGTCGCCTCGAAAAGCGTCTCTTCCAAGCGAACCTTCGCCGCGATCTCGGTCGCCGCGGCGGCGATCTCCGGATAACCGCTCGCGAGCGATTTCACGACCGCGGGTACGACGCCGGCGAGAAATGCGTTCGGATAGCCTAGGACCTTGCCGCTGCGGACGGCCCGGCGGATGAGGAACCGCAGGACGTAGCCGCGATCGGTGTTGCTCGGCGTCACGCCGTCTGCGATGAGATTGACGACGGCGCGCGCGTGATCAGCGACGATGCGCCGATGGACGGCACGTTCGGACTCGGCGACCGCGCTTGCGCCACCCGCCGGAAGGCTCACGATGATGTCCTGATAGAGATCGGTGTCGAAGATCGACGTCTTGCCGGCGATGATCATGCAGGTTCGCTCGAAGCCGAGGCCGGTGTCGATGCACTTCTTCGGCAGCGGGTGGAGCGTGCCGCTCGAGTCGCGGTCGTACTGCTGGAAGACGAGGTTCCAGAACTCGATGTAGCGGTCGCAATCCGGACAACCGACCCCGCAGGTCGGCTTCCCGCACCCGACTTGCGGCCCGAGGTCGTAGAAGATCTCGGAGCAAGGTCCGCAGGGGCCGGTCGGGCCCATATCCCAGAAGTTGTCTTCGCGCAGCCGCGAGATCCGTTCGGGCGCCAGGCCGATGTCGCGCCGCCAGATCTCCGCGGCTTCATCGTCGTCGACGTACACCGTCGCGTAGAGCCGCTCGACGGGAAGCGCGAGGGTCTTCGTCAGGTACTCCCACGCGAACGCGATCGCTTCGCGCTTGTAGTAATCGCCGAACGAGAAATTACCGAGCATCTCGAGGAATGTGCCGTGACGCCCGCTGCGTCCGACGTTCTCGATGTCGTTCTTGCCGCCGGCGACGCGCAGGCATCGCTGCACGGTGACGACGCGCGGGCTCGGAGCGGGTTCCTCGCCCAAGAACACGGGCACGAACGGCTCCATGCCGGCGATCGTGAACAACGTCGTCGACATCGCATCCGGTATGAGGCTCGCGCCGGGCAGTTGCTTGTGACCTTTGCCGACGAAAAAGTCGACGAAAGACCGCCGCAGCTCCGCTGAAGTCATGGCGTCCCGGGGGTTCTGCCTTCTACCCCTCGTCGACCTTGAGGGATTGCTTGAGCTTCGCGAGCGCGCGCGCTTGCAGGCGCGACACGTGCATCTGCGACACGTTGAGCCGCTTCGCGATCTCGGTCTGCGAGAGGTTCTCGTAGAACCGCAGATAGACGATGACTCGCTCGCGCGGGTCGAGCACGTGGATCGCCGCTTCGAGATTCGCCTTGTTCTCGAACAGCTCGAGCGCTTCGTCATGCGCTCCGACGTAGTCGAGCAGCGTCGCCGAACGCGCTTCGCCTTCGGCAGCGAGCTCGGTGTCGAGCGAAAGCACGTTGTATGCCTGACCGAGTTCCTGGCTCTCGATGATCTCTTCAACGCTCGCCTCGAGGCGAGTCGCGAGGTCGGAAACGGTCACGGATCTCCCGAGCTCGAGCGCGAGCGTCTCGACCGCGCGATTGACGGCGAGGTTGAGCTCCTGGAGGCGGCGCGGCACCTTCACAGCCCAGCCTTTGTCGCGGAAGTGACGCTTGATCTCGCCGATGATGGTCGGGGTCGCGTACGTCGTGAACTCGACGCCGCGCTCGTTGTCGAAGCGATCGATCGCCTTGATGAGGCCGACCGTGCCGACCTGGATGAGATCGTCGATCGATTCGCCGCGGTTGGCGAAGCGGACGGCGAGGTAGCGCACGAGGTTGAGGTGCGCGACGACGAGCTCTTCGCGGATCTCCGGGTCGCTCGAGGCGGCGTACTGGGAGAACCATTCCCGTGTCTGATCCCGGTCGAACCGCTCTTCCGCTCCGTCCGTCCGCACGCGTGAGGACATCGAGAGGTTCACTTCCCGAGGCGTTTGATGAGCGTCAGCCTGGTCCCGGTCTGGTCGGACGAGTATACGACGTCGTCCATGAGCGCACGGATGAGGAACACGCCGAGCCCTCCTAGCTCCGCGTCGTCGCCCGAAGCGGGCGGTCGCGCGCCGGGCTTCGCCAGCGCGCCGCGACGCTCGACTGCGATCGCGATGCGATCGCTTTGAAGTTCGCACGCCATGCTGAGGTCGCCGTCGCCGCCGTTTTGGATGCAGCAATTGCAGGCCTCGGCGACGGCGAGCTTGAGGTCTTCGAGATCCTCGATCGAGAAATCGAGCCGGCTCGCGATGCCGGCCGCGGTGAGACGCGCGACGCCGACCCACTCCGGCTCGGCCGGGATGTGAAGTTCGACGCGGCGCGTCTTGTTCGCCCCGCTCTCCGGGCTCAAAGGCTGGCGCACGCCGCCTGCTCCGAGTCGAAGATGCCGAATATCTTCGCGAGGCCGGTGATGTCGAATATCTTCTTGATCTGCGGGTTCGTGCACACGAGATGCACGGTGCCGCTGTGCTCGCGGACGCGCTTGAGCCCGCCGATGAGGACGCCGAGCCCCGTCGAGTCGATGTAGCGCACGTTCTCGAGGTTGATGACGAGCGCGTAGTGGCCCTTGTCGATGAGGTCGGTGATCGTCTCTTTGACCTTCGGCGACGTATAGACGTCGATCTCGCCGTTGAGGTCGACGACGCTCACGCCGCGTGCCCCATCCGTCTGCCGTACGTCGACTTTGATATCCACCGCCTACTGCTCTCGCATATCGTCGATCTTCGATTGCGCGGCTTTACGGCCGGCGTCGACAGCGTCGTTCATCTTCGACCGCATGCTGTCGTACGCTTCGCGCCCCATCTGCGACAGCTGGTCGGCCTGCGCGCGGAGATCGTCGGCAACTGTCGCCGCGCGGTCGCGGACGTCGTACGCGAGATCGACAGCGCGATTCTTCGCCTCGTGCGCCCGGCCGCGGATGTAGTCGCGGGTCTCTTCACCGGTTCCCGGTGCGAGGACGATCGCGAGCGCCGCGCCGACGATGCCGCCGATCAGCAGTCCCGAGAAAAATCCAAACCCTGAATCACGGTCGCCTTTATCCACTGGTAGCCCTCCTAGCCCTCGTCGTGCGAACCGTTGCGTCCGCGAGATCGGAAAAATGTCTTCGCTCCCTGCGACACGCCCGCGACGACGCTGACGAGGTTCGCGAGCGTCGGGGTGACCGCGGCTTGTGCGGCGTCGGCGGTCTTGGCGACCGCGCCGGCCGCGGCGGTCGCCGCATTGGCGACCTTATCGAGCTTGTCCACGATGTCTTCGATGCTCTCGGCGACGCCGCTCACATGTGTCAGCGTCTTCTGGAGCGGCTGCTCTGCCCCGGCGAGTTGGCGGTCGACGCCGTCGAGCGTCGTTTCGAGCCGCCGGAGCGTGAGGCCGAGCCTGATGCACGCGAACGCGATGCCGCCTGCGGCCGCCAGCGATGCGACGCCGATCGCGATCCACAGGAAATCTTGAGAGCTCACGGTCTGCTTGGCCTCCTCGTCCTCGTCGCACCGAGGGACGAGGCCCCTTCTGTGGTGGGAAAGCGGGAGCCTTCCTTCAGCGCGCCCGCAGCGGCTGCGCGAACGTCGATGTCGCGATGCCGCGCAACTTCTCGACGATCGCCGGCAACGCATCGATCACCGCATCGATCTCGCCGTCGGTCGTCGTCCGCCCGAGCGAGAAGCGCACGGTGCCGCGCGCTTTTTCGGCCGGCAATCCGATCGCGGTCAAGACGTGCGAAGCCTCGAGCGAACCCGACGTGCACGCGCTTCCCGTCGACACTTCGATGCCTGCGAGATCGAGTGCTATCATGACGCCGCTCGCATCGGTGCCGTCAAAGCGGATGCTCGCGTTGTTCGGTAAGCGAGGCGAGCGCGAGCCGTTGAGCGCCGTCGCATCGATCTTCCCGCAAATCGCGTCGACGAAACGATCGCGAAGCGCGGATATCCTCGGAGCTTCGACATCTATCTCACGCACGGCGAACCCGAGCGCCGTCGCGAGCGCGACGATGCCCGCCACGTTCTCGGTGCCGGCCCGCTTGCCGAACTCCTGCCCGCCGCCGACGACGCGCGGCCGCACCCGCGTGCCACGCTTGACGTAGAGCGCACCGACGCCTTTCGGTCCCTCGAATTTGTGCGCCGACAGGGACAGCGCGTCGACGCCGAGCTCGGCGACGTCGATCTTCACGTGACCTGCGGTTTGGATCGCATCGGTATGGAAGAGCGCACCGCGTTCGTGTGCGATCGATGCGAGCTCGCGCACGTCTTGGATGGTGCCGACCTCGTTGTTCGCATGCATGATGCTGACGAGCACGGTCTTGTCGTCGAGGGCGTCGCGCAGCTTTTGCGGTTCGACCTTGCCTTCGGCATCGACTGGTAGGATCGTGACGTCGTCGCCGCGCCGCCGCAACGCGTCCGCCGCGTGGAGCACGGCATGATGCTCGATAGCACAGGTGATGAACCCGCGCCCTCTTTCCGCGCGCGCATCCATGATGCCGAAGATCGCGAGATTGTCCGCCTCCGAGCCGCCGCCTGTGAACACGATCTCCGTCGGTTTGGCGCCGATCGCCGCGGCGGTCTTCTCGCGCGCCTCATCGATCGCGCGGCGAACTGCCTGCCCGCTCGAATGCGGGCTTGAGGGATTCGCGTAGCTCTGCCTGAGGAACGGAAGCATCGCATCGAGCACTTCCGGGCGAACGGCGGTCGTCGCCGCGTTATCGAGGTAGATGCGCGTCATGCTGCGCTGATTCGACAGCTGCAAGATGACATCTTCGCGCGGCGAAGTCGGCCGTATGGAGGATAGACCGTCGCTGTTCGGGCCGGTCGAACGGCCGGACGCCATCGACGCCCTGCCGCCCGATGCGCCGCTCGCCGCGCGCATGCGGCCGCGGACGCTCGAGGAGTTCGTCGGCCAGCGCCACATCGTCGGCGAGGGCGCGGGCTTGCGCGCCGCGATCGAGACGGGCAAGGTCCCCTCGATGATCCTCTGGGGCCCGCCGGGAACCGGTAAGACGACGCTCGCGCGCTTGATCGCCCGAACGGCGAAAGCGCGATTCGTCGCGCTTTCCGCGGTCACCGCCGGCGTCGCGGATCTGCGGCGTGCTATATCCGACGCGTCGCTCGCGCGCCGCAATGGCGGGCGCCACACGATCCTGTTCATCGACGAGATCCATCGCTTCAACAAAGCGCAGCAAGACGCGGTGCTGCCGCACGTCGAGCGGGGCGATGTGACGCTCATCGGCGCGACGACCGAAAACCCGTCATTCGAAGTGAATAGCGCGCTGCTCTCGCGGAGCAGGACGTACGTGCTCGAATCGTTGAGCGAGAGCGATCTCGGAGTCGTCGTCGACCGCGCGCTCATCGATAAAGATCGCGGACTTGGCGGTCTGGCGACGCTCACCCCTGATGCGCGATCGAGCCTCATCGCGCTCGCAGACGGCGACGCGCGCGTCGCGCTGAACACGCTCGAGCTCGCGACGGAGATCGCGAGCGCGCGAGCGGCACCGGCGGTTATCGAGCGGAGCGACGTCGAAGAGGCGATGCAGCGCCGCGCGCTGCGCTACGACCGCGCCGGCGACGAGCACTACGACGTCATCTCGGCCTTCATCAAGTCGATCCGCGGCAGCGATCCGGACGCCGCGATCTATTGGCTCGCGCGCATGCTCGAAGCCGGCGAAGATCCGATGTTCGTCGCACGGCGGCTCGTCATCTCAGCCTCTGAGGACGTCGGCCTCGCCGATCCCCGAGCGATGTCCGTCGTCGTCGCAGCGCACAACGCCGCGCATACGATCGGTATGCCGGAAGCGATGTTCCCGCTCGCCGAGGCGACCCTCTACCTCGCGCTCGCTCCGAAGAGCAACTCGACCTTGCGCGCCTACTCGGCTGCCTCAGAAGCTATCGAACAGACGGGGACATTGCCCGTACCCTTACACCTCCGAAATTCTGTGACCGGCCTGATGCGCCGCCTCGGTTACGGCGAGAACTATAAGTATGCCCACGACTTCGAAGGCTCGCGCGTCGAACAGCAGCATCTTCCCGACGAACTCGCTGGCCGCAAGTTCTACGACCCCGGCGACAACGACACCAAGACCTAGCGAAACGGACTTACCCTACGGATCTGTAGCGGTCGAGCTTTGGCTCGACCGGAGACGAGCTTTCTGTTGGTAGGCCGCGGCGGTCGACCATGAAGGTCGACCGCTCCATTCACCCTATTGGACTGAACGCGGCTTAGTCGACGGCGACGCGGAGGACTTCTTCGAGCGTCGTGATGCCCTGCGCGACCTTGATGAGGCCGTCGTGATAAAGCGTGCGAAGGCCCTGCGAAAGGGCCTGCTTCTTGAGCTCTGACGAAGGCGCGCGTTCGAGTATGAGGCGGCGCATCTCGTCGGTCATCGCGAAGAGCTCGTGGATGCCGGCGCGCCCCTTATATCCGGAGCCGGCGCAAAGATCGCATCCCTCGCCGCGCTGGAGCTTGAGGCTGTCGACCGGGATGTTGTATTCCTTGAACTTCGCGGCGATCGCCGGGATGACTTTCACCGAACGCTTGCACTGGCTGCAGACCGTGCGCACGAGGCGCTGCGCCATGATGCCTTGCACCGATGACGCGAGCAAGAACGGTTCGGTGCCCATGTCGATGAGGCGCGTGATCGACGCGACCGAGTCGTTCGTGTGCAGCGTCGACAGGACGAGGTGACCGGTGAGGGCCGACTGCACGGCGATGAGCGCCGTCTCTTGGTCGCGGATCTCACCGACCATCATGACGTCGGGGTCTTGGCGCAAGAACGAACGCAGGCCGGCTGCGAACGTCAGGCCCACCTTGGGATGCACCTGGACCTGATTGATGCCGTGGATATTGTATTCGACCGGGTCTTCGATCGTCACGATCTTCGTCTCGGCGTCGTTGATCGCGTTCAGCGATGCGTAGAGGGTTGTCGATTTACCCGAGCCGGTCGGTCCGGTGACGAGCAGAACGCCATTCGGCAAAGCGATGAGCTTCTTCCACGTCGCAAGCAGGTCGGGATGGAAGCCTAGCCGGTCGAGGTCGACCATGACGCTCTTGCGGTCGAGGATACGCATGACGACCGACTCGCCGTAGAGGCAGGGCAGGACCGAGACGCGCAAGTCGTAGCGGTCGCGCTTGATGTTGATCTGGATGCGGCCGTCCTGCGGTATGCGCCGCTCGGCGATGTTCAAGTTCGCCATGATCTTGAAGCGCGAGATGAGCGCCGGCTGGATCGCTTTCGGCGGGTTCATCACGGTGCGGAGCACGCCGTCGATGCGATAGCGGACGACGACCTCGCGTTCGAACGGCTCGATGTGGATGTCCGAGGCCTTCTGCGCGATCGCTTGCGTGATGATGAGATCGGCGAGGCGGACGACCGGAGCGTCGACGATGACCTCGTCCGGGATCTCCTCTTGATCTTTGACGACGTTGATCTCGTCTTCCGCGTCGCCGACGATCGACTGCCACTGGCTATCGCCCGCGTATATGTTGTCGAGCGCGTGCTCGACGTCGTCGATGAATGAGAGGACCGGTTCGGGCGTATAGCCGGTGCGCATGCGGACGTCATCGAGCGCGAAGATGTCCGTCGGGTCGGCCATCGCGAGGGTGACCTTCTTGTCGACCCGGCCGATGCAGATGAGCTTGTGGCGGCGGGCGACCGCCTCGGGGACGATGTCCGCGATCTCTTGATCGATCTTGCGATTCGTCAGGTCGACGTAGATCTTGCCGATCTCCTCGGCGCGCGCCCACATGATCTCGTCTTTGGGAGCGGCACGAAGGTCGACGAGCACTTTGTCGAGCGGCTCGCGGTTCTGCTCGGCGCGCTCGATGGCTTGCGTCAGCTGCTCGGGCGTGATAAGCCCCTTCTCGAGCAGCAAGTCCGTGAATTTCTTGTCGATGAAGTCGATCAACGCATGGGTCTCCGAACCGCACGAAGCATGAGGCGCCGCGCCGCCGAGCGCGGTACGACCGTACACATATACCATCGGAACGGAGGCGGCTTACAGTCCCTCGGTCGGGGTTCGTGTGACGAACGTCACTACGGCTTGCGCGATGCGGTCGGCGACGGCGCCGCGGATGCCGGCGGAGCCGGACTCGGCGGCGAGTTCGAAGATGATGCCGAATTCGCCGATGGTGTCGCGCCAGCCGATGGTGCAGCGCTCGCGCGCGGCTTCACGCCGCCGCGCGGCGTCGGCGATGGACGCGGCGAGCCGGCCGGCCCGGGCTGATTGGCCGGGAATTGCATCCGGACGGAGCCGACGGCCTTGAAATCTTGGGTCTGGGTGTTGTAAAAGACCTCGGCCGCATCGAACGTGCGGCTCGGCGGCTGCTCCGCATGCACGCCGCCGCTCAGATCCGCGACGTGGGTGTTCTCGTCGAGCGTTATCTGCGGCGCGGTCATCGTCTGATCGCCGCGGACGATCTTGACGCCGCCGGATGCCCTTATCGACCGGTGCGTCTCGTCGTCGACGATGAGCGGCGCCGTCATCGTCATGTTGCCCTGGACGATCTTGACGTTACCCGATGCGCGGTAGAACTTCGCCTTGCTCTCGATGTGCGTCTGATCGGCGGTGAGCGTCATCGCCTCGACCGGCTTGCCTTGTTTGTCGTGCGTCGCAGCGCGATGGACGATGACATGGCCGATGAGGTTCATGATCTGGCTGTGGAGATTGCCGTAGCCGCGGTCCGCTTGATACGTTCCGTCCGACGTGCGGCCATGGAGCGGCAACGGGAACTGCACGTCGCCGGTCTTGAAGTTGAAGTTGAACTCGTTCGAGCAGAGCGTCACTTCACCGAACGTCATCTGTTTGTCGCACGTCGCGGTCGACGACGGCGGTGCCGTCGGGACCGATACAGGAGCGGCGCCGGTCTTAGGAGCGCTTTTCGGCTGGGGCGTCGGCGTCGCAGAAGCCGCTGGAACCGCGGCGAGGCGGCACGCGGCTAACAGACATATGAGGATCGCGAGGCGACGAAGATGCATGCGTACGCCTATATTAACGGTTGGCCGCGCGAGTTCATCGCGCGAATGGGGCGATGCCGGCGATCGCTTTTGCGACATCGGCAGCTTCGAGCGCGCCCTGTCGGACCAGGCGCACGGTATCTGCGGAGCAATCGAGCACCGTGCTTTCTCGCCGCCGTTTTGTCCGACCTGCGATGATGGCAAGCGCCGCCTCGGGCAACGCGCTGAGGTCGTCGCCGCCGTCGTAAGCGGGCGCTCGGCTGATGTTAGCGGATGTCGCCGCGAGCGGACCGGTCGCCGTCAAGATCGCGCGACATACATCGTCGTCCGGGCAGCGAAGCGCGATCGTCGCGCCGCCGCGTCCGGCAGCTTCGCACACGCCATCTTTTCGCTCGACGATGATCGTCAACGGTCCCGGCCAGAACTTCCCGATGAGCGCATTCGCCGCCGGCGAGATCTTTCGCGCGTAGCGATCGGCGAGGTCCGGCAATGCGAGGTGGACGGCGAGCGGCTTTTCGGCCGGACGCCGTTTCGCGGCGAAAATCGACTCGACCGCGCGATCGTTTTCGGCCGCGCAGCCGATGCCGTAGACCGTGTCCGTCGGAAAGATGATCGTGCCCCCGTCGGCGATGCAGCGTGCCGTTTCATTCAAGAGCAAGGCGTCAGGCGTCCCTGCGACGCGCACGATTCTCATCGAAAACACACCTCGCTCGGCCGATAGACGCGAGGGGCTTGGGCGCGGTCCGCCAAAGGCGTACACATCCACATGAGACAGCGCACGTTTCTGATCGCGCTCCTCATCGCAATCGGTGTCGCATCGATTGCGCTCGCGCCGTTCTCCGTCGCGATCGTCTTGCGCAACCGCGCCGGCGCCGGCGGGCGGCGCATCGTATCGCAGACGCGCAAACGCCTCGTCGCCGCGCGTGACCTCATCGCGCGTGGCATCCGCGCCGTCACAGCTTAGTCCTCGACGTATTGATCGGAAGATCGCGGCGGTCGACCGTAAAGGTCGACCGCTCCATTCTTTCGCTTAGAAGCGGACGCGTTGGCCCGTGCCGATGGCGACGCACGACATCGGATCTTCCGCTACGATGACCGGGATGCCGGTCACTTCGCTGAGCAGCGAATCGAGCCCGCGAAGCAGCGCACCGCCGCCGGTCAGGATGATGCCGCGATCGATGATGTCGGCGGCGAGTTCGGGCGGCGTCTTCTCGAGAACGCTCTTGACCGCGTCGATGATCGATCCGACGGGCTCAGCCATCGCCTCGCGCACTTCCTCAGAGGTGATCGCGACCGTCTTCGGCAGGCCGTTGATGAGATCGCGGCCGCGGATGTCCATCGTCAATTCTTGATCGAGGCGGTAGGCCGATCCGATCGTCACCTTGATGTCCTCGGCGGTCCGTTCGCCGATCATGAGGTTGTAGACACGCCGGATATGTCTCGCTATCGCTTCGTCGAGCTTATTGCCGGCGACGCGCAGCGATTGGCTGACGACGATGCCGCCGAGCGAGATGACGGCGACGTCCGTCGTGCCGCCGCCTATGTCGACGACCATGTTCCCGCTCGGACCGTCGATCGGCAGGCCGGCGCCGATCGCGGCCGCCATCGGCTCCTCGATGATGTCGACGCTCTTCGCGCCCGCGAGTTTCGCGGCGTCGCGCACGGCGCGCTCTTCGACCGACGTGATCTCGGCGGGCACGCAGATCGTGACCGCCGGCTTCGGACGCAAGAACGAGAAGAAGCCGTTGTTGCGCGTCACCTTCTTGATGAAGTAGTTGAGCATCGCCTCGGTGACTTCGAAGTCTGCGATGACGCCGTCGCGAAGCGGACGGATCGCCTGGATGCTGCTCGGCGTCTTGCCGAGCATCATGCGCGCTTCTTCACCGACCGCAAGCGTCTTGCCTGACCTCGTGTCGCGCGCGACGACCGACGGCTCGCGAAGCACGATGCCTTTGCCGCGCACGTAGACCAAGACGTTCGCCGTGCCGAGATCGATGCCGATTTCCAAGATGATTCGTCCTTGAGGTCACGCCGACCGATAAGGAGTGACGACCTTCGGCAACTGCGCCGTGAGGCCGATGTCGATGCGCGGCGTGACCGGTGAGACGACGCTCGTACGCGCTATCGACGCGCCGAGCGACGCCAGCCGCTCTTCGAAGAACTCGTAACCGCGGTCGATGTACTCGAGTCCACCGACTTCGGACGTTCCTTCGGCTGCCAACGCGGCGAGCACGAGCGCGCCGCCTGCCCTGATGTCCGGTGCTTCGACGACTGCATCCTGCAGGCGCTCGACGCCTTGGACGACCGCGCTCCTCCCGGATACCTTGACGTCGGCTCCCATACGTGCGAGTTCGGACACGTAGACGAACCGCGCATCGAAGATGGTTTCTTCAACGAGAGCCGTTCCCTTCGCCAAACTCATGTAAGCGACGAACGGCGGCTGCAGATCGGTCGGAAAACCGGGGTACGGAGCGGTGACTACGTCGGCCGGGCGCCATTCGGGGACGCCGACGACGCGCAGGGCGACTCCCTCGGCTGCGACGCGGCACCCGCATGCGGCGAGCTTTTCGGTGAGCGCGTCGAGCATCGACGGATCGATGCCGCGGACGGTGACGTCGCCTGCCGTGATCGCGGCGCCGAGCAGGTACGTGCCGGCGACGAGCCGGTCGGGGATGATCGTGTACTCGCACCCGTGGAGCTTTGTGACGCCCTCGACCGTGATGGTCGGCGACCCGGCGCCTGCGACGCGTCCTCCCATCGCGTTGATGAAGCCCGCGAGATCGGCGACCTCCGGTTCTTGTGCCGCGTTCTCGATCGTCGTCGTGCCGCGCGCTCGCGTCGCGGCGAGCATGATGTTCTTCGTCGCCCCGACGCTCGGTTTGGCGAGCGCCACGGTCGTGCCGGTGAGTTTCGCCGCCGATGCGACGATCGATCCGTGTTCGAGCGCGACGGTCGCGCCGAGCAGCTCGAATCCGCGCAGATGCAAGTCGATAGCGCGCGGTCCGAGGACGCAGCCGCCAGGCTGCGGCACTTCCGCGCGGCCGAAGCGCGCGAGGAGCGGCCCCGCGACGTCGAACGACGCGTTGAGCTTGCTGACGAGCGCGTATGGAGCGGGGTGCGAGGTGACCGCGCTCGTGTCGATGAGCAGCGTCCCACCCGCCTGTTCGCGCACGCGCGCGCCGAGACTCTCGAGCAGCGCAGCCATGACATCGACGTCGGTGATGCGTGGAACGCTGTGAAGCACGACCTCGCCTTCAGCGAGGATCGCAGCGGCCATGATCGGGAGCGCGGCGTTCTTCGCACCCGGTACGTCGACAACGCCTTCGAGCCGGCGGCCGCCTTCGATGACGAGCCTCGTGCGCAGGCCGTCGAGTGCGTCCATCTCAGGCCACCGGCCGGTGCGCGGCTTCGAGCTTGGCGTTCGCCCACGTGACCGCTGCGCGCTCGGCTTTGTCGTCGCCGCCGCGCTTGGCCGCGACCGATTCTTCGGCGCGGTGCAACTCGGCGCGGGTCTTTTCGACGTCGATCTCGCTCGACGAAAGCGCGACGTCGGTGAGGACGAGCACTTTGTCGGGAAGCACTTGCATGAAGCCGGCGTTGATCGCGTACTCGATCCGCCGGGAGCCCTCGACCGTAGCGCGGAGCACGCCGATGCGGAGCGTCGTCAGCATCGGCGCATGGTTTGCGAGCGCACCGATGTCGCCGGCGGCGCCGGGCGCGATGACGATCTCGGCCGTTCCTTCGAACTTCACCTCGGCCGGCGTGATGACGGCGAGCGCGAATGTGGCTGGCATCTGCTAGACGGCCGCCGACATCTTCTCGGCGTTCGCTTTCGCTTCGTCGATATTGCCGCACATGTAGAACGCCTGCTCGGGGAGATCGTCCAGCTTGCCTTCGACGAGCTCTTTGAAGGCCGCGATCGTCTCCTTGAGCGGCACGTACTTGCCGGGGCGGCCCGTGAAGGCTTCGGCGACGTGGAACGGTTGGCTCAAGAAGCGCTGGATGCGCCGCGCACGACCGACGATGACCTTGTCGTCTTCCGATAGCTCCTCGACGCCGAGGATCGCGATGATGTCCTGCAGATCTTTGTAGCGCTGGAGCGTCTCTTGGACGCGGCGTGCGACCTGGTAGTGTTCTTCGCCGACGAAGCGCGGTTCGAGCAGACGCGATGTCGACGCGAGCGGATCGACCGCCGGATAGATGCCCTTGTCGGAGATCGAGCGCGAGAGCACGGTCGTCGCGTCGAGGTGGGCGAAGGTCGTAGCAACCGCCGGATCGGTGAGGTCGTCGGCCGGTACGTATACAGCCTGGACGGACGTGATCGAGCCCTTTCGCGTCGACGTGATCCGCTCTTCGAGCGCGCCCATCTCGGACGCCAGCGTCGGCTGGTAACCGACAGCCGACGGCATGCGGCCGAGGAGCGCCGACACTTCGGAGCCAGCCTGCATGAACCGGAAGATGTTATCGATGAAGAGCAGCACGTCTTTGCCCTGCTCGTCGCGGAAGTATTCCGCAAGCGTCACGCCCGTAAGGCCGACGCGCAGGCGCACGCCCGGCGGCTCGTCCATCTGGCCGAAGACGAGCGCGGTCTTCTCGAGGACGCCGGAGTGCTTCATCTCGAGCCACAGATCGTTGCCTTCACGCGTCCGTTCGCCGATGCCGGTGAAGACCGAGTAGCCCCCGTGCTCGGCGGCGATGTTGCGGATGAGCTCTTGGATAAGGACGGTCTTGCCGACGCCGGCGCCGCCGAAGAGTCCGACCTTGCCGCCGCGGACGTAAGGCGCCATGAGATCGACGACCTTGATGCCCGTCTCGAACATGACCGTCGTCGGATCTTGCTCGTCGACTTTGGGCGCTTCGCGGTGGATGGGATGATTCGCGCTCGCCGCGACCGGCTTGTCGGAGTCGATGGCCTTGCCGAGGACGTTGAAGATGCGCCCGAGCGTCGCTTCGCCGACCGGCACGGTGATCGGCGCGCCCGTGTCTGTGACGTCGGCGCCGCGGACCATACCTTCCGTGCCGCCCATCGCGAGGCAGCGGACCTGGTTGTTGCCGAGCTCGCCCTGCACCTCGAGTGTCAGCTCGCGATCGTTGATCGTCGTCAGCAGCGCGGTATAGATTCGCGGCAGCGTTTCGGCGCTGAACTCGACGTCGACGACGTTGCCGAGGACCTGGACGACTTTTCCGGTGGCGGCCATGTGTTTTAGTTTCCTTTATCCTTTGAGGGCTTCGGCGCCGCCGACGATCTCGAGGATCTCCTTCGTGATCGCGGCTTGGCGCGTCTTGTTCATGACGAGCGTCAGGTCGTCGATGAGCTTGCCGGCGTTGTCCGTCGCGTTGCTCATCGCCAGAAGCTTCGCCGCGAACTCTGAGGCTTGCGTCTCGAGCAGCGCTTGGAAGATCGTGAACTCGACGTACTTCGGAAGAAGCGCGGCGAGCACCGCACCCGGATCCGGCTCGAACTCGAAGCTGTTCGTCGAAGCCGACTTCGCCGGTGCGCCCGGATCGCGCTGGATCGGCAGCAATCGCATCGGCGTCGCGCGTTGGACGATCGTCGACACGAAGCGGCTCGAGACGAGCGTCACCTGATCGATTTTGCCCGCGAGGAAGTCGCCGGTCACCGCGCTCGCGATCTCCGCGGCGAGTTCGACGAACGGCTTGCCCTGCAGCGGCCACGCCTGGACGACGGGATGCTGCGTCTTGCGCAGCATGACGCGCCCTTTGATGCCGACGAGATAGAGCGACGATGGCGACGGCGACTGCGACGTGACTTGGAGCGCCGCACGCACGAGGTTCGAGTTGAACGCGCCGCACAGGCCCTTGTCCGCGGTCATGAGCAAGATCGCGCGTTTGTCGGGAGCCCTGTCCGACAGCAGCGGGTGCGACCCGCCGCCGCTGGACGCAAGCTCCCGGTTCATCTCCCCGATCGCGGTCGCGTAAGGACGCGCCGCCTTCATCGCAAGCTCCGCACGGCGGATGCGCGCACCGGCGACCATCTTCATGGCGCGCGTGATCTGCTGCGTGTTTTTCAGCGACTTGACCCGGTCGCGGAGCTGGCGAAGCGTCGGCATCCGTTATGCGGCTTTCCCGAACCGCTTCTTGAAGTCGACGATGGCGTCGTTGAGCTTCGCCTTCACCGCATCCGAGACCGTCTTCGATGTCGCGATGTCCGACGGCACGTCCGGCATCGCCGTCTTTAGGTACTCGTAGAAGCGTGTGTGGAACTCGTGGATGCGCTCGGTCGGGATGTCGGCGAGGTAGTCGTTGACGGCGACGTAGATCTGGATGACCTGGCGATCGAGGTCGAGCGGCTCGAACTGCGGCTGCTTGAGCGTCTCCGTGATCTTCTCGCCGCGCGACAGCTGCGCTTGCGTCGCCTTGTCGAGATCGGACGCGAGCTTCGAGAACGCCGCGAGATCGCGATACTGCGACAGCTCGAGCCGGAGCTGACCCGCGACCGACTTCATCGCCTTCGTCTGCGCGTTGCCGCCGACGCGCGACACGGATAAGCCGACGTCGATGGCCGGCCGGATGCCGTTGAAGAACAATCCGGTCTCGAGATAGATCTGCCCATCCGTGATCGAGATGAGGTTCGTCGGGATGTACGCGGACACGTCGCCCTGCTGCGTCTCGATGACGGGAAGCGCGGTCATCGATCCGGCGCCGAGCCCGTCCGACAGCTTCGCCGCTCGCTCGAGCAGGCGCGAGTGCAAGTAGAAGATGTCGCCGGGGTAAGCCTCGCGGCCCGGCGGGCGGCGCAAGACGAGCGAGATCTCGCGATACGCTTGCGCGTGCTTCGAGAGGTCATCGTAGATGATGAGCACGTGCTTGCCGGCGTACATGAGCTCTTGGCCCATGGCGCAGCCGGCATACGGCGCGATATAGCGCAAGCTGGCCGGATCGCCCGAGTTGGCGGCGACGATCGTCGTGTACGACATCGCGCCGGCGTCGGTGAGGATCTTGTGCAGTTGCGCGACAGTCGACGCCTTCTGCCCGATCGCGACGTAGATGCAGACGACTTCCTTGCCATGCTGGTTGAGGATCGCGTCGATCGCTATCGCGGTCTTGCCGGTCTGACGGTCGCCGATGATGAGCTCGCGCTGGCCGCGGCCGATCGGCACGAGGCCGTCGATCGCCTTGATGCCGGTCTGCAGCGGTTCGTGCACCGGCTGGCGCTCGACGACCGTCGGCGCTTGCGTCTCGATGGGTCTCGTGCGCGTCGTCTGCACCGGCCCTGCATCGTCGAGCGGCTGGCCGAGCGGGTTGACGACGCGGCCGACGACGCCGTCGCCGACCGGCACCGAGATGATGCGGCCGGTGCGGCGGACCGTCGCGCCCTCTCTGATGTCGTTGTCCGGGCCCATGACGACGACACCGACGTTGTCTTCTTCCAAGTTGAATGCGATGCCGAAGAGACCGTTCGGGAACTGGACGAGTTCGTTCATCTGGACGACGCGCAGGCCGTAGACCCGCGCGACCGAGTCCGAGACCTCGATTACGGTCCCGACCTCGTCCTCGCGCACCTCGACCCGCGCGCTCATGATCTGCTGCTTGAGTATTCCGGCGATCTCGTCGGCGTTGATCATTTCGTCTCCGTTAGCGCCTAGGCGCTCGTCTTTCCGTTGGGCGACGTGGCCGTCGCGGCTTCGACGCCCGACAGCAGGTGGCGGCGGATCTCTTCCAGCTTTCCGGCGACGCTCGCATCGACGTACGTGTCGCCCATCTGGACGACGACGCCGCCGAGCATGCTCTCATCGACGCGGCCTTGCGGGATGATCTTCCGCTTGTAGACGTGCGACAGGCGGCGCGCGAGTTCCGCGAGCTCGTCCGGGTGCAATGCTTTCGGAGTCGCGATGCTCGCGACCGTGTCGCCTGCGTCCGCGTCGAGCATCTCGTGCATTTGACGCGCGATCGTGTCGATGAGGTTCTCGCGCCGTTTGCGGACGAGCAGCACGATGAAGTTGAAGGTCAGTTCGCTGATGCGGCTCGCGAGCGACTGGCGCAGCAGCTCGACCTTTTCGGCGCGGTCGACGACCGGGGATGCGTAAAACTCGCGCGCCGACGGCTCCTTGTCGAGCGCGCCGACAAACGAGTCGAGCTCCTGCGCGGTGGCGTCGGCCGATCCGGCCTCTTTCGCCAGTGCGAAGAGGGCTGCGGTGTACCGGCGCGCGATCGTCTCTTTAAGCACGTGACTTCTCGAGATCAGACAGGAGCTGCTCGACGAGGGCGCGCTGTCGCGAAGGATCGAGCTCGTCTGCGACGATCTTTCGCGCGTGCTCGTGCGCCCGCTCCACCGTGTCTTCCAGCAATTCGCGGCGGACCCGGTAACGCTCGCGGTCGAGCTCGCCGTTCGCGTGGGCCAAGACGCGCGTCGCGTGCGCTTCGGCCTCGACCTTCGTGTCCGCCACAAGACGCTGCGCCTGCGCCGCGCCGAACTCGACCATGCGCTTCGAGTCCGATTCGGCCATATCCAAAGCGGCGCGCGCGTTCTCGATAGCGGCTTCGGACTCGACGAGCGCGTGCTGCGCGCTCTCGACCTCCTGGTTCTGCTTTTCTTGTTGGCTTTCAAGCTGCCCGGCGACGGCTTTGTTCCACACGACGACGAGCGCGATCACGAAGATGACGAAGTCGACGATCTTCGCGATGAAGACGGGGTCGCGCAGGACCGACGTATCCACGCTCAGACCACGCTTTCGGCGCCGAGCGCCCGCTGTGCCATCGAGCGCGCGAGCTCGTGGACGAACACGCCCTGCTTCGCCGCGGCGTCCGCCCGTTCGGTCGCCACTTTCGCTTGCGCGAGGGCGACGGTCGCCGCCGCTTCCTCAGCCGCCAAACGCTCGATCTCTTTCGCCGATGCGGCCGCCTTCGCGGAACCTTCACGCATGATCTCGTCCGTGCGACGGCGAGCGGCATCGAGCAAGCCCGTGGCCTCTGCCTCGAGAGCTCTCGCCCGAGCGCGAGCTGCATCTGCGTCGGCGTGCAGCTTGGCGATGGCGCGTTGGCGCGCTTCGATCGCGCGCCGCGTCGGCGCGATGAACAGCCAGTTCAACAGCATCCAGAACGCGACGAAGTTCAGGATCTGGATGAGAAACGTGCCGTCGATCGAGAGCAGCATGGGGTTTGTCCGCTTGCCTCTACTTCGCGAGGACGGGCTTAAGGAGCGCCATGACTCCGAGACCGCCACCGCCGATGAGCAAGAAGAAAGCGAGCGCGATCGCGATGATCGGGAACGCTTCCAGGATGCCGAAGCCGAGGAAGTAGAAGAAAAAGATGTTCGGCCGCGCTTCGGGCTGGCGCGCGATCGACTCGACGGCCTTGCTGCCGATGATGCCGTCGCCGATCGCCGAGCCGAACGCCGCGAAACCGACCATCAGCGCGAAGGCGATGATGACGGACGCGACGAGAATGGCGTTTTCCATGTTTGCTCCCTTAGTGCGCTTCGTCTGAAAGCGGCGTGATGAGGTATGCCGTCGTCAATAACGTGAACACGACTGCTTGGATGAGTCCGATGATCATATTGAAAGCATAGATGAGGACGGGCGCGGCATTGGCCAGCTTCGAGATCGGCAGGAAGCCGATCGAGACGTTCGCGAGGATGACCGCGCCGACCACGACGAGCAGCACTTCGCCCGCGAAGATGTTGCCGAACAGCCGCATCGCGAGCGTCACGGGACGCGCGAGCTCGTCGATGATCATGATCGGCAGCATGAGGATCCCGAGCGGCCAAACCGGTTTGACGAGCAGGTGGCCGAAGTAGCCGAGACCTTTGCGCGCGATGCCGATGATCTGGATGAGCACGATGACGAAGATCGCGAGCGCCGCGGTCGTGTTCAGGTCAGCCGTCGGCGACGTGCCGACGAACGGGAAGAGCCCGATCTCGTTGAGCACGAAGATGAACATGAAGAGCGAGATGATGAACGGCACGAACGGCAACCCGTTCTTGCCTAAGATCGTCTCGACTTGGCTTCCGATGCCGCTGACGATGAGCTCCATGAACGAGTAGCGTTTCGAGAGCTTCGTGACGGGATGCGTGGCGGCGAGCAGCGCGACGGCGACGAGCACGATCGCCATGCCGATCCACGTGATGACGACCGTATCCGCGTGCACCGTGTTGAACGGCGCCGGCAGAAAAGAGATATGCCAGAGCGGATGTTCGCCGATCGTCTCGTGCATCATGTCCCTTTACGTCGCGTCGCGGCGTGCGTACACTACTTGTTGACGATACACCAAAATCGCTACTGCTAATGGTGCGACAAATCCAGCAAGGTATGTGAAGTAGCCGAGCCATGGGCCCTTGCCGACGATGAGGAACGGCGCCGCACCCGCGAGGAGCACCCGAAGCACGCCCTCGATCGACAAAAACGGCACGTACCCCTTGCCGGCTTTCAACAAGCGGTCGAAGCTTCCAGCGATGTGGAAAAGCGAGGCGAGTCCGATGAGGACGCCGGCGACCAGCGACGCGGCCGGCAGCGGCGCGTGCCAAACAGCAGCGAGCGCGAGCGCGACGACGGCCGCCGGCACCAGGCTGTACGTCGCTATCGCGGCCTGATACGGGCGGATATACTCCATCGAATCCCGCGCATTCGTGCGCCCTTTCGGGGCGACCTTCATCTCTCGAACGCGCGTTCGCGAGGGCTCAGGTGAGCTTCGAGAGCCGTTGGTACATCGACACGACACCTGTGACGAAGCCCATGACGATGCCGACCGGCAGCGCCCAAGTCCAATGCAGATAGCGCGCGGCGAGATAGCCGAGGATGAGTCCGGACGCGATCGATCCGATGATGCCCGTTCCCGCTCCCGCGAGTTGGCCGAGCGACAGCGGCGTCTGCTCCTTCAACGCTTCGGTTTCGCGGATCTCGCGGATGACGGCAAAGTCGGCGGCAACGTCGGATCGAACTCGGTCGGCGCGATTCCACCGCGGTACGATGCGAGCAGCGAGGCGGTGATGCGCTCGCTCGCCTTGCCGTCGCCGTACGGATTCGCGGCGCGCGCCATCCTCTGATATGCGGCATCATCGTCGAGCAATCGGTCGAGCGCGGCGACGATCGTCGACTCATCGGTTCCGACGAGCTCGAGCGTACCCGCCGCGACGCCTTCCGGCCGCTCGGTCACGCGCCGCAGCACGAGCACCGGTTTGCCGAGGCACGGCGCTTCTTCTTGCAAGCCGCCCGAGTCGGTAGCGACGATCGCGGCGCTTCCGATAGCACCGACGAGCTTTCGGTACTCCATCGGCGGGATGAGTCGCACGCGCGGCGTTCCGTCGAGCACTCGGCGGACGACTTCGACGACTTCGGGATTCGGATGGACGGGCCATACGATCGACACGTCTTCGTGACGGCGCACGACGTCGGCGAGCGCGCGGCAGATCGATTCCATCGGCGCACCGAGGTTCTCGCGTCGATGCGCTTCGACGAAGATGAGACGCGTGGGCGACGTCTTGCCGGCGACGGCGGTCTCGAACTTGTCTTCGGCCCGCAGGCGCGAGTGCACCCAAAGGAACGCGTCGATGACCGTATTCCCTGTGACGACGATCGATTTGGGGTCCTTGCCTTCGCGCAGCAGATTCTGTCTCGCGAGCGGCGTCGGCGCGAAATGATGTCGCGCGATCACACCGGTCAGCCGGCGGTTCATCTCCTCGGGGAACGGCTCGTAGATCGTGTCGGTCCGCAGTCCCGCCTCGACGTGCCCGACCGGGACCTTCCTATAGTAGCTTGCCAGCGCCGCGGCGGTCGACGTCGTCGTGTCGCCATGGACGAGCACGACGTCCGGCTTGGCGTCGCGCAGCACGCTCGACATCCGTTCGAGCACGCGCGTCGTCACATCCGTCAGCGTCTGACCCTCGGTCATCACCTCGAGATCGTACACCGGCTTGACCTCGAAGAGGCGGAGCACTTCGTCGAGCATCTCGCGATGCTGCGCCGTCGCGATCGTGATGCACTCAAAACGGTCGTCCGCCGCCAGGGCATGGACGACCGGCGCCATCTTCACGGCATCCGGACGCGTGCCGAAGACCGCGGCGACGCGAAGCTTATCGCTCAAAAGAGATGCGGGCCCCCCGGCCGCGAGAGCACGAGCGCGATGATGCCGAGCATCCCGCACACGACATAGATGAGGTTAACCGCCTGGCGCTGCGAGAGGCCGAGGTCGAGCAGCTGGTGGTGGACGTGGCCGCGGTCGGCCGAGAACAGCGGCGCCTTGCGACGCATGCGCCTGAAGATGGCAGCGGCGGTGTCCGCGATCGGCAGCGCGAGGACGAGCAGCGGGATGATGAGCGAAATGGCGACGGCCTTCTTCTCGGTACCCATGACGGCCGCGCTCGCGAGCACGAAGCCGATGAACAGCGAGCCGCCGTCCCCCATGAAGATGCGCGCCGGATGGTAATTATAAGGAAGGAAGCCGGCCATCGCGCCCGCGAGCGCGCACATGGTCACCGCGACCAGATACTCGTTGTGCCAGAGCGAGACGACGACGAGGGTGATCGCCGCGATGAGCGACACGCCGGCGACGAGCCCGTCGAGCCCGTCGAGGAAGTTGATCGCGTTCACCATGCCCATGTACCAGAAGAGCGAGAAGGGTATGGCGAACCACGCGAGATCGAGGTAGCCGAACGACGGTAGCTTGACGTCGACGATGGTGAAGCCGTAGAGCACGACGACGATCGCCGATACGACGAGCTGCGCGACGAACTTGCGCCGCGGCGACATCGTCATGATGTCATCCCACAGCCCGACGCCCATCATCAGCGTGCCGCCGAAGAGCAATCCGATGATGTGGGCGAGGTCGCCGTAGCTGAGATACTGCCTGACTTGCGACGTGTGGGTGAGCGCGAGGTTGAGGACGGTGAAAAGCGAGAGCATGAAGCCGACGTAGATCGCGATGCCGCCGAGCCGCGGCGTCGGCTGCGCGTGGACGCGTCGCTCGCCATCGGGCTCATCGAAGACGCCGACCGCGAACGCCATCCTGCGGACGAGCGGCGTGACGAGCGCGCACGCCACGGCAGCGAGAACGAACGTGACGGCGCACAGCCACCAGATGTTGATGTCGACGAGGCCGGCAGGCGGATGGAGGGCCGTCGTCATCGGGTCGTGCCGCGCGTTTCACCGAACCGGTCAAGCGCGATCCCCGCCTCGTCGAGGATCGCGACCGCCAGCTCGTCAGGATATTCGCCGTCGTAGACGACGCGCTTGACGCCCGCGTTGACGAGCAGCTTCGCGCACGTGAGACATGGCTGTGCGGTGCAGTAGACGGTCGCACCGTCGATCATCGTGCCGTGGCGCGCTGCTTGGACGATCGCGTTCTGCTCGGCGTGCGTCGACCGCGCGCAGTGGCCGTCGCGCATGTCGGCATCGCCGGTGTGATCGCAGTGGCGCAGGCCCGCGGGTGCGCCGTTATAGCCGGTCGCAAGAATGCGCTTGTCTCTGACGACGACCGCGCCGACGCTGCGACGCGAGCATGTCGAGCGCGATGCCACCGCTTTCGCGATGTTCATGAAGTACTCGTCCCACGACGGACGATCGACCGACGGGATCGCCGGCGACATCATCGCAGCGCCCCCGTACGCGTCTGTGGCGATCGTCCAGCGCCGCGACCGAAAAGCCGGTCGCCGGCGTCGCCGAGGCCTGGGACGATGTAGCCGTGCTGGTTGAGGTGGCGATCGATCGCGCACGCGAACGATCGCAGCTGCGGATGGGCTTCGTGCAAAGCGGTCGCGCCCTCGGGCGCGGCGATGATACAGATGAAGCGCAGATCTTCGACGACGGCGCCGCGTTCGATGAGAAGATCGACGGTGGCGATCGCCGACCCGCCGGTGGCGAGCATCGGGTCGAGCACGAAGGCGCGTCGCCCACGCAGGTCGTCGGGCAGGTTCGAATAGTAGGGCACCGCCTTGAGCGTATCGGGATCGCGATAGACGCCTACGTGCGCGACCATCGCTTGCGGCATCAGCGCCTGGAAGCCGGGCACGAGGCCCAGTCCTGCGCGCAAGATCGGCACGAGCAACGGCACGCGGACGAGCTCGCGAGACGATGCCCAGTCGATCGGCGATGCGACCTGCGTGGCGGTCGTCTCGAGATCGAGCGTCGCAGGATACGCGACGAGCATCGCGAGCTCGGTGCACAACTCGCGGAATTCTTTGCTCTTCGTCGCTGCGTCACGCAGCCGCCCGAGCTTGTCGTGCACGAGCGGATGGTCGACGACGGTCATGCCGGCGATATTCGAGTCGCCCATCGTCATCTGTCAGGGAACGCCGAAGCGGCCGGTGAGATCGTAGACGCGGTCGCGCAGGCGTTCGACGGCCGATCGCTTGTGGACGTCGCCCATTGCTTCGCCCATGATGTCGGCGATCTCGGCCATGTCGGATTCTTTCATGCCGCGAGTCGTGATCGCCGGCGTTCCGATTCGGATGCCGCTCGAGACCGCGGGCGGATTCTTGTCGAACGGGATCGTGTTCTTGTTGACGGTGATGCCGATCTCGTCGAGATATCCCTCGACTTCTTTGCCGTTGAGCCCGCGGACCGACACGTCGACGAGCATGAGATGGTTGTCGGTCCCGCCCGTGACGATGCGCAAACCGTGCGACTGCAGCCCGGCCGCGAGCGCGCGCGCGTTCGCGATGACTTGTGCCGCATACGCCTTGAAGTCCGGACGCAGCGCTTCGCCGAACGCCACGGCTTTCGCTGCGATGATGTGCATGAGCGGTCCGCCCTGGATGCCGGGGAACGTCGTCTTCGAGATCCCCTTGCCGAGCTCGCCGTTGCTCATCACGGCGCCGCCGCGCGGACCGCGCAACGTCTTGTGCGTCGTCGTCGTGACGTAGTCGGCGTGGCCGACGGGCGACGGGTACAGGCCGGCGACGATGAGCCCCGCGACGTGGGCGACGTCGACCATGAACAGCGCACCGACCTCGCGGGCGATCGACGCGAACGCCGCCCAGTCGACGGTGCGCGAGTACGCGCTCCAGCCGGCGACGATCATCTTCGGCTTGGCCTCGCGCGCTATCGCGCGGATCTCGTCGTAGTCGAAGCGCTCGGTCTTCTCGTTGACGCGATACGGCACGACGTTGTACAGCTTGCCGCTGAAGTTGACCTTGCTGCCGTGCGTCAGATGGCCGCCATGGTCGAGCGCGGTGCCGAGGATCGTGTCGCCGGGCGACAAGGCGGAGAAGTAGACCGCCATGTTCGCTTGCGCGCCCGAGTGCGGCTGGACGTTCGCGTACTCGACACCGAAGAGCCGCTTGAGCCGCTCGACGGCGATCTCTTCTGCCACGTCGACGAACTCGCAGCCGCCATAATAGCGCTTGTGCGGGTAGCCTTCGGCGTACTTGTTCGTGAGGACGCTCGCCGCCGCTTCGCGGACCGCCGCGCTCACGTAGTTCTCCGACGCGATGAGCTCGAGGTTCTTGCGTTGGCGCTCTTCCTCGTTGCGGATGGCGTCGAAGATCTCGGGGTCTTGCGACGCGAGCGCGGATTGTTCGAGCGTTCGAGCGGTCATCGCGTGCTCTCCGCCGTCTCGACGCCGTAATCGTCGATCTCTTTCACCCGTCGCGCGTGCCTGCCGCCCTCAGCCTCCGTGTTGAGCCAGACATCGAGGCACTCTTCGACCATATCCCAGCCGGTGAGGCGTTCGGAGAAGCAGGCGACGTTGCAATCGTTGTGCTGGCGCGACAGTTTTGCGGAATACGGTTCGACGATCGACGCCGCGCGGACGCCGCGCACCTTGTTGGCCGCCATGCAAATGCCAAGGCTCGAGCCGCAGACGAGCACGCCGCGTTCGAACTCGCCCGACCCGACCGCTTCGCCGACCTTGAAGCCGACGAGCGGGTAGTCGACCGGTTCGGTCGAGTACGTTCCGAAGTCGACGACTTCGTGCCCCAATTGCCGCAGGCGTTCGCCGATCCGCGTCTTGTACACGAAACCGGCGTGGTCTGCGCCCAATGCGATTTTGAATTGTTTTCCGGCCATGTTCAACGGCTAGGTTCCCGTCGGCGCGCAGGCCGACCTTGCACCGTCTCTCAGGTTCTCTCGCGTAAGGCCGAAAATATCGCCGGCATTCCTTGCTTCAACAAGGACGCCGTTCGCGCGAACGCGTCCGGACCCGATCCGTAGGGGTCGGTCAAGTCGCCGAGACCGGTGACGTCGTCGAAGCTCACGATCTTGGCTTGGTCCGCCCGGAAGAAATGGCGGAGGTCGGTGCGCTGACGGTTCGTCGCCGTGACGACGAGCGCAGCATCGATGACGAGCTCGCGCGTCAATTGGCGGGCGCGGTGATCGTCGATCGCGAGCCCGATGTTCGCGAGCGCTTCACGCGTCAGCTCGGTCGCTTCGTGACCTTCGAGCGCCGACATGCCGGCGCTAGACACTCGGGCCTTGACGCGATCGCGTCTGGCCTCATCGATCGCGATCGCCTCGGCCATCGGACTGCGGCAGATGTTGCCCATGCAAACGAAAAGCAGCATCGGGGTGCGCGGGTCATCATCCATGCGACGCGCCCGTCATCGCTTCGACTTCGTCGGCGCGCGGCAAACCGTCGATCGCGCCGATGCGCGTGCACGCGAGCGCGCCGGCCGCCGTCGCCCACACCGCCGCTTCCGCGATCGACTCTGAGCCGATGTCGCTCTTATGGTGCTCGCACAGGCGCCAGACGAGCGCCGCCATAAACGCATCGCCTGCACCGGTCGTGTCGACGGCGTCGACACGAGGGGCGCGCACCTCTCCGGTCGCGCCGCCGACAGTCGCCCAGCGGCAACCGTTCGAACCGAGCGTGACGACCGCGGCTCTGACGCCTCCTGTTAGGAGCGTCGCCGGATCGTGACCGGCGATGCCGAGCGCATCGAGGTCTTCTTCCGAACACTTGACGAGGTGCGCCGCTTCGCACGCTTCAACGAGCACGGCTCGCATCTGCGCGACGCTGGCGAAGATCGCAGGTCGTGGATTCGGATCGAAAGTCACGAGTCCGTGCTCGCGCCCGATCGCAGCGGCCGCAAGGCAGGCGCTTCGCCCCGGCTCGGCTGCGAGCGTCACGCCGCCGAAGTGGACGCACCTCGCTTTGCGCAATGCGACGCCGTCGAGGTCGTCGGGGGATAAGCGGACGTCCGCGCCCGGACAGCTCACGGGATAAAAATCGCGCGCGCCGTCGCGTCCGCGCGCGACGAAGATGAGCGAGGTGGCGGTGTCGACGCTACGTACGCCGTCGACGCCGACGTTCTCATGAGCGAGCGTGCGGACGAGGAACTTGCCGAACGGGTCGCGTCCGACGGCGCCGACGAACGCGACGTCGCCGCCGAGCCGCGCGATGCCGATCGCGACGTTCGAGACCGCGCCGCCCGCCGCGCGTTGGAAAAACTCGCTTGCGCCGATGTCCGCGAGTTCCGGCTCGCCGAGCAGATCGACGAACGTCTCGCCGACGCACACGATGCGGCTCATCGCTGAGGTGCTCTCGCTCGGGCAGGGTTGACCGGCGGCCCGAAGAAAGCGGCGGGCCACCGATGAAGATCTGCTGCAGCTCTCGGTCGTATGCGCGCGCGATTCAATCAGGCGATCTCACGCAGCTCGAGTGGGTCGACCGGTGCGCTCGACGAGCGCTTGACGGCGTCGACTTCGCGAGCGCGCACTTTCCGCGGACCGACTGGGACTACCTCGCGCAGCTCCGCAAGCTGTGCGTCGATCGCGGCCTAACCGTCGCGGGCGTCGCATTCGACGGCGAAATCGGGGGCGATGCGGACGTCGACGCTCAGGCCTCGCTCATCGAGACGTGGATCGGCAATGCCGTCGCGCTCGGCGCGCCGCTCCTGCGGATCTCGAGCGGTTCGTCGAACGGCTCACCGGGCATCGCATGGCGCGAGCTGATCCGCGGCCTCAAGACGATCTCGCACGCGGCGAAAGAGAAAAACATCACTCTCGCGCTTGAGTCGCGCCCGGGATCACTCGTGTCGTCCCTGCCGGATTGCAAGCGCGCGTTGAAGGAGTGCGACTCCGCGTGGTTGCGCTTGGCGCAAGACCTGACCGCGGTGCTCTCGCCGTCGGAGGACGGCGATGCGCTGCTCGACGAGATCGTCGTCGCGATCGCGCGCGGCGCTGAAGTCGACGCAGGCGCGGCTCGCACGCTGCGTCGTCGCGGGTTCATCGGGTTCGTCACGGTGGAGACGTCGGGGGCCGATGAGGACAAGGTTGTTGCGGATTGTTTGGATCGGCTGCGTACCGCGAGCATATAATATGAATGCGACATGCATGAACCGAACATGATAGGCCCGGCACTTAAGTGCCGGGCCTTCATCTATCCCCGAAGAGCCGCTGCCTGCCCGAGATTTGAACCCGCTTACGCAGGTGGGTGCCTGCCCTGCCGCTGTTTAGGCTTCCCTCTCGAGGAGGGCTTGCACAAGGCGGCTCGGAGGCCCGGCTCCCGTTGGTGACTGTGTTGGTTCAATCACCGACAACAGGCCGGCGCACACCCCAGGGTTGGACCTAGAGTACCACGTGCTTTGAGCGAAGACAAGTCTTGACAACGCGCATCTATCCATCACATATATATCCGTACTTACATACGCCGCGTTGTCAGGAGATCATCATGCGTCATCATCTATTTGGTATCGTCGTGATCTGCGCCGTCGTCGCCGGCTGCTCGGGCTCGAGCGGCGGCGGAGGCGCTCCACCGCCGGCCGCCGGCAACTCGCAGCCCCAGGTTTCAGCGACCGGCATCGTCGGCGCGGCCGGATCAAGCACGAGCGGCGAAAAGGCGCCGCTTGCTGGAGCCGCTCAACCCCTCCGCGTACCGAGCGGACCCGCGCTCAAAATGCCGCCCGTGCACTTCCAAGCGCCGCATATCTCAGTGCACTTGCACCACTGATCCGCTACATGCTGATCTTCCACCATAGTGTGGTCTGACGTGGCGTGAGCGACTGCTCCATGTAGTAGCCGACTGCCGGATAGTAGACGCCGTTCGGCGCCGGCAAATAGTTGTCGTAGAAGACATCGCCGCTCTCGTTGCACGGCACAAGCCCTGCGCGAGCGCACACGCCGCTCGGCGTCCAGTTTCCGTTGCCATCCTTGTTCAGGTAATTGAAGTTCGACTTGGGCACGGGGTTCGTCACGTCGTTGAAGAGATTCGTGATTGTCAAGCCGATCCGTCCGCCGCCAAAGGCGTGTGAGATCGATATGTTCTCATTGTACCATGCCGGCCCGCGGAGCGATTGGGCGAACGAGTGCAGCTCTCGAGGGTCGAGACAGACCAGACCTGCGTTGTTGGTGTGCGTGCAGGTGTTTCCGGTCATGATCACCGGCTTTCCGGTGTTTGGATCGAGGTCGTAGAACAGGTTTCCGTCGCCGTACGGATAGCCGGTAGACCACAGCGTGTTCGAATCGATCTCCCAGCCGCCACGCTTCCAGTCGAGACCCAGGTCGGACGAATATGGCGCTGCGTACGTCGCCGGCAAGAAGTTATTCGCCTCGATGTTTGCCAGAAACTGGGTACTACGGCCGCCGAAGTACGGACCGGCCGCTGCAAGAACATTGCTGAGCGTGTTGTCGAACGTGAACGAGAAGAACGCGGATAGGCCCTGCGGCACATCGCGGTGCAGCGCGAGCTCGAGACCGTGCGTCTTCGTCGAAGCACCGTTGGTAAAACTGGTCACACCCTTGGCATCCGTAAACTCGACGATATAGTCGTTATTGACATGCCAATACGGCGTGAGGCGCATCGAGACACCGTTAGGAAAGCTGTGCTCCCACGAGAGATCGTAGCTCTTCGCAGTCGATGGCTTGTATTGGTGAAAGACCGGTCCACTCCCGAAGAACGCGTAGTCGCTGAAATTCTCCGCGTAAGCGGTGCCGATGAATTGGCCCATGTGCGCGTACGAACCGCGCAACACGTCGGCGTCGCCGGCCTGGTACGTGAGGGCAAAGCGTGGACTCACGAACGATTCGGTGAACGGATAGTTCGTACCGAAAGCTGGCTGCGCGTTCTGGGCGAGCACCGGCGAGATCGAATAACGCTCGAGATCCCAGCGCACCCCAGGCTCCACCACCCATTTGCCGCCGGTGATGTGATCGCTCGCGTAGGCGCTGTAGACGTGGGTCGGGGCGAGCGTTACCCGCGAGAAATCCGGCCATTCGCCTGAGAATCCCGGGCTGCCGCAGAAAATGCTGCAATCGGATACTTTCCGGAAATTGAGATCGTATTCGTAGCCGGTCCCGATTTTCAGCAAGTTATGCTCGCCCAGCTGGTTGGCATAGTCGTAGTTCCAGAAAGTCTGCAGCGTATGGCGATCTTGGTAGTAGCAGCCGTAACACCACAAAGCGAACACGTCATATTCACCTGGTCCGGTGAAATTTGGCCCGAAAAACGACGGCTCGCCGAGATTCTGGGCCCATTCTTCGTCGAAGAAATAACCGTTACGAGATTGCGCGACGCGCGCCCGGTAGTACGAGTGGTCGTTGATCGTGTGGCTGAACGACAGCTTTTGGATATCGTACCAGTGATACCACGCGTCGGCATTGTTCTTGAGCACGAGCGACGCGCAGGGGTCGCCGCCGAAGAGGTTGACGCACTTCGGGTTCGAGCCAGGCAAGACGCCGTTGAGCGCCAGCTGTTGACCCTGAACGCCACCGTAGCTCGAGCGGAAGATGCCTATGCCTTCCTCAGCGACGTATTGGAGGTCGTTCTGATTGTTCTCGCCCCAGTGATGGTGGACGTTGACGATATTGTCTTTGGTATTGACGAAGTCGAACGCTTCGAGGTTTTCCATGAAAAACTGGCCGTTTGTGGCGCCGTTCTTCCCGTAAATCTGATCGTCGTTCGTGTACGAGCCGGCGAAGAACCACGACCACTTGTTGTCGGGCGTCGCGCCGCCATATTCCGCCTCAAGGTCGTGCGCGTAAGCCGGGCCGCCGGTCGAAAAGGTCGCGTCGCCGAACGACGGATACGTGCCCTGCTTGACGACCATGTTGACGATGCCGCCGTTCGAGCCGCCTTGCTCCGCAGAGAGTCCGCCCGTCGTCACCTCGACGTTTTGAAGTCCCGTCGTGCTCAGTTCGGTCACGTAGAAGCCGACCGTCCGGTCGACGATCGGGATCTCCTCGAACTCCCAGCCGACTTCGGTCGTCGTGCCGCCGCGGATGATCGGCGAGTTGCTTGTCGGGCCGCTCGTCACGCCGGGCGTGCGCCAGAGGACGTCGTACAGCGTGTGATGCGTCGTGTCACCGAGCTCGACGTTCATCTGCGCGGCCGTCACGTTGTACGTGTCCGACGTGAGGTTCGGCTGGACGAGGTTCGTCTTCGCCGTCGTCGTGATGTGGCCGAGCACTTTCGCTTCCGGCTGCAACACGACCGCGATGTCGAGCGTCTGGTCTTGGAACACGTTCTCGCCCGCGAGAACAGCCGAGCTGAATCCCGCCGCCGTCACCGTCACCGTGTATGTGTCCGGCGAGATGTTGACGATCGAGAAGAACCCCTTCGCGTCGGTGACGGTTTTGTAACTCCCGGTCGCCGCCGCCGCCGACACGTGCGCACCCGCGACCGGAGCGCCTTTGTCATCCTTGATCGTGCCGGTGAGACTTCCGGTCGAGCCGGCATTCGCCGGCGTCGCGCTCAGCAGCGCTCCGAAGACCGTTGCCACTGCGAAAAGCGCGAAACAGCGAGTGGTTGATCGCATGACATCCTCCAAGCGACGACACGAAGCGCCGCGGCATGTGTGGGTTCGACAAGTCGCGAGAGTCCCTACCGCGCTCGCGCAAATCTGGGCGTTGTACTGCGAAGCGCGGCAGAACAAGGACGCGTGAGGATGCTAGCGGCGGCGAGCGTGGAAGCCAGCGTCATGGCACGAGCGTTTCCAAGCGGCGCGCCGGTTCTGCGTTGCTCGCCCTTGCTGTTGCACCTCCGCCACACGTTCACGATCGCGCGATCGTCGGAGGACGTCGCCGAATCGGTGCTGCTCGAGCTCGACGACGGCGAGTTGACGGGGCTCGGCGAGTGCGCGCCGTCCGGCCGATACGAGGAGAGTCCTGGGCTTGTGACGCGTCAGCTGCTGGCCGCCGACTTCCGCGACGTCGATCTTTTCGAATTCGACGTCGCGCTCGGGCGGCTCGGCGGCGAGGAACGCGGCGCGATGTGCGCGCTCGACATCGCTCTCCACGACCTCGCCGGCAAACGGCTCGGAGTACCCGTCTGCCGGCTCCTCGGGCTCGATCCAAGCGCCGCCAAAGAGACGTCTTTCACGGTCGGTATCGCCGACATCGACACGATGGTCGCGAAGACGAAGGAAGCGGCGCATATGCCGATCCTCAAGGTCAAGGTGGGCGCGGGCAACGAGATCGAGACGCTCGAGGCGCTGCGCTCGGTCTATCGCGGGCGTATCAGGATCGATGCGAACGAGGGCTGGGAGCCGGAGCAGGCGGTGCGATTGCTCAACGAGCTCGCGCGCTTCGAGGTCGAATTCTGCGAGCAGCCCGTGCGCGCAGGCGCGCCCGAGCGGCTGCGCTTCGTGCGCGAGCGGTCGAGAATCCCGATCATGGCGGACGAGAGCTGCCGTATTCCGGCGGACATCGCGCCGCTCGCCGGGTGCGTCGACGGGATCGTCATCAAACTCGTCAAGTGCGGCGGCATGCGCGAAGCGGTCGCGATGACGCACATCGCTCGCGCGCTCGGCATGAAGATCATGATCGGCTGTATGATCGAGTCGTCGATCCTCGCGACGGCCGGCGCTCACCTGACACCGCTCGTCGATTACGCCGACCTCGATGGACCGTTGCTCGTCACCGACGATCCGTATGACGGCGTCGTTTTCGACGGCGCGCAGATGCGTCTACCCGATGCTCCTGGGCTGGGGGTGGCGCTCCGCGCCTCGGCGTAGACCGCCGCATGATGCAGGCCAAGCGGCGCTATGCCATCCTCACGGACGGTTATCTCACCGACAGGCATGCGAAGACTGCGCACGGCGTCATGCAGTACGGACGCGACGAGATCGTCGCCATCATCGATTCGACGTACGCCGGGAAGAACGCGATCGATGTCGTTCCGCACCTCGGCCGCTCGTCGCCGATCGTCGCTACCGCGCGCGAGGCGCTCGCGCTGGGGCCGACGTCGCTGCTCCTCGGCGTCGCCACCGCGGGCGGCGTCGTGCCACCCGCCTTTCGCGTCCAGATCCTCGACGCGATCGATGCGGGCGTCGAGATCGTCAGCGGTTTGCACGAGTTCCTCAACGATGACGAGGAATTCGTCGCGCGAGCGAAAGCGAGCGGCGCTAAGCTCTGGGATGTCCGGGAGGTTCCTGACGGCATCCCGCTGTTCTCGGGCGAAGCGTATCGCGTGCCGCAGACCGTCGTGCTCGCCGTCGGCAGCGACTGCGCGATCGGCAAGATGACCGTCATGCTCGAACTCGAGCGCGCCGGCCGCGCCGCGGGCGCACGCGCCGAGTTCGTCGCGACCGGCCAGACCGGCATTCTCATCGCCGGCAAGGGCATCGCGGTCGATCGCGTCATCTCCGATTTTGTCGCCGGTGCGGCCGAGCGTCTCGTTCTTTCCGTCGATCAGAACACCGATATCACGCTCGTCGAAGGTCAAGGGAGCATTCTCCATCCGGCTTACGCGCCGGTCACGCTCGGCTTGCTGTACGGCTGCGCGCCAGATTGTTTCGTCCTGTGCCACGATGCCGCGCGCAGCCGCATCGAGGAGTTCGACGTGCCGATCCCCGATCTGAAGACGCTCGCGGCGATGCACGAGTCGTGGGTCGCGCCGATCAAGCCGGCACGCTGCGTCGCCGTCGCGCTCAATACGCACAAACTCGATGAGAGCGAAGCGCGCGCCGCGATCGAGAACGCCGAGCGCGAGACCGGGCTTCCGGCCGACGACGTCGTCCGTTTCGGCGCCGACAAGTTATGGCGCGCGATCGCGAAGGCGGCGGCGTGAGAGCGCGCACCGGTCTCGCCATCGTGGCGTTTTGCGCGGTCGTCGCGGCCGCCGGCTGTTCGAAGGTCGGCACGACGACGAGCACGTCTTCGCAAAGCGTCAACCCGTGGACCGAACACGGCGTGCTCCGCATCGTCGCGAATCAGGAGCCGAACTCGCTGCTTCGCCTTTTCTCGAATCAGGCAGCCGCAGACGACATGACCGCACTGCTTTTCGAGCCGATGTTCCGCTACGACGAGCGCGGCAACGCCGTGCCGGCGCTCGCAACGACGTTCCCGACGCAGCAGAACGGGCTCATCAGCAAAGACGGCCTGCGCATCACGTTCAAGCTCCAGCCGAAGGCGCGGTGGTCGGACGGACGACCGGTCACGGCTGACGATGTCATCTTCACGTGGCACGCGATCGTCGACGGCAACAACCCGGTCGTGACGACTGCCGGTTACGACGGCATCAAGACGATGATCGCGGACAATCCGCATCAGGTGACGATGGTCTTGAAAAAGCCGTACGGTCCTTCGGTCTTCCTCTTCTCGGAAGGCTCGTTTCCGCCGCTGCCCGCGCACCTGCTCGCGCGTTATCCGCGCATCGACCGCCTGCCGTACGACTCGAACCCGGTCGGCGACGGACCGTACATCCTCAAGCAGTGGGTCCACGGCTCCGATCTCATCTTCTCGCCGAATCCCCTGTACTGGCGGGGCGAACCGAAAGTGAACGAGGTCGATATCCGCATCATCCCCAACTCGCTGACCGACGTCAGCGAATTGAAGACGCACGAGATCGACGTGCTCGACGGCGTTTCGAAGAATCTCATCGGCCAGTTGGATTCGATCGGCGGGATCCGCGTCGTCAAACAGTTGACGGCGAACTACCGGCATCTCGACTTCAACCTGCACAACCCCATCCTCGCCGATGTCACAGTGCGTCGCGCGATCGCGACCTCGATCGACTTCGACA
This sequence comes from Candidatus Eremiobacteraceae bacterium, assembly GCA_035710745.1. NCBI lineage: Bacteria > Bacillati > Vulcanimicrobiota > Vulcanimicrobiia > Candidatus Eremiobacterales > Candidatus Eremiobacteraceae > Candidatus Eremiobacteraceae bacterium. The sequence continues at coordinate 179,639 of DASTCX010000004.1, forward strand.
AGATCATCCAAGACGTCTATCACGGCCTCGGCCAGCGCGGCTCGACGGTCATCCCGCCGATGTCGTGGGCGGCGAGCGATCTCAAGCCGCTGGCGTACGATCCCGCTGCTGCGCGTGCTTCGCTTGACGCCGACGGATGGAAAGCCGGTCCGGGCGGCATCCGAGCGCGCGGCGGCGTACGGCTCTCGCTCTCGATGTCGACCGCGACGGAGAATCTTCCGAACCAGATGGCCGAGCAGATCGTCGCCGCGGAGTTGCACGACGTCGGCATCGACGTGACGATCAAGAACTACGCGACGTCGGTGCTCTTCGCGCCCGACGGCCCGCTTTACGGCGACAGGTACGACATGGCGTGGATCGTCAACACGGACGGAACCGATCCCGACTTCCTCGGCCTTATCGGCTGCGACTACTGGCCGCCGCACGGCGCGAACACGGATTTCTACTGCAACCATAAGGTCGATGCGCTGCTAAGCGACGCGCAGGTGCACTACGATTTCGCCGTGCGCAAGCGCGACTACGATCAAGCCTCGAAGATCCTCATCGACGAGGCGCCGTACGTCGTCGTCTATTGGGATATCAATGTCGTCGCGGAGAACTCGGACGTCAAGAACTTCAAGCCGTCACCCTTCATCACCGACTTCTGGAATGCATGGGAATGGGAGATCTGATCGCATTGGTCTACGCCGCACTCTGGATCGTCGCGGCGAACACGGACAAGCCGGCGTTCACGACGGCTGTCCACGAAGTCGCGGGCGGCTTCTCGTCGGCGATCGCGTCGTGGAACGTGAGCACGAGCGGCGACGCGTGGATCAGCGTGCAGATGCGCGCCCGCGTCGGCGATCGGTGGACGCGCTGGTACGAGATGGGCCACTGGAGCTCGGCGCTCGACGACGGCCATCGTCATTCGATCGACAAGCAGTCGGATGCCGACGGCGAAGTCGATACCGACACGTTGAATCTGACGCATCCCGCGACGGCCGTCCAATTGCGGGCGGACCTTCATCCTTCGTCTGCAGGCACGATGCCGGCGCTCCACATGCTCGCGGTGACGACCGACAGCGGCGCGCAGGCTTCGCAAAGCGATGCGATGACGGCGGACGTCGGCGCGTGGGGCACCGATATCGACGTGCCGCAGCTGACGCAGCGCGTCGGAAAGCAAGGCGGCGCATACGGCGGCGGCGGCGGCTCGTGGTGTTCGCCGACGAGCGTCGCGATGGTCATGGGCTATTGGGCGCACAAGCTCGACAAACCGCAGTGGGTCGTCGATGTGCCGACGGCGGCGAAGGGGACGTACGACCCCGTTTACGACGGCTGCGGCAATTGGCCGTTCAACGTCGCATACGCATCGGAGCATGGGCTCGCCGGTTATATCGAACGATTCTCATCGCTCGCGGATGTCGAACGGCTCGTCAAGCGCGGCATCCCGGTGATCGCGAGCATCAAGGTCGCGACGGGTGAGCTCGATGGAACTCCGTATGGAACCACAGACGGTCATCTCCTCGTCGTGCGCGGATTCACGCCGACGGGAGATGTTATCGTCAACGAACCGGACGGAGACCCCGGGACGATCCGCCGCGTGTACAAGCGCGCCCAGTTCGCGCACGTCTGGCAGCACGGCTCCCACGGCGCGGTCTACATCATCGCCCCACCCCAAGACTTGCCCACGCGCTAATTCGCTAGAATGGATCCTGGGGAGCGGTCGAGATTTATCTCGACCGCCGCGGTCTAACACAAAAGACTGACCGCTTCAAGTTTATCACGGTGACGGTTGGAAGAGGACGATGAAGATTGTAAAAAGAGCGGTGAGCACGACGAACAGTTGGGACACCAGTGGAAACCGCTTAGGTTCCGCGATCCATGCGATCGAAGCCGCGACGTAAGGCAATATCCAAGCGTAGTACCATGGGCTGTCTGACGATCCGTTCCTGGCTGCTATCACTTCTTCTACCGCCACATACGTCGGCCAGGCGAAGAGCAGCAACGCTCCGATTATCCGACCAAGCATCTCTCACCTCAAATCGCCTAAACCTGCTTCAAAGTTTTTGACGCTCGCTTCTTCGGAACAAGCCGAGCTTCGCTCGGCCTACTACATTTTGCACATCGGGTAAGGCCGCGGCGGTCGAGATAAATCTCGACCGCTCCCTGGTCTTTTGTATGAATGCCGCTAGGTGGTGGGTTCGGGGCCGAGGCCGCGGCGGGCGACCGCGATGTCGACGATGAGGCCCGGCAAGATCGAACAAAATGCGTCGTTGACCGACTTCATGGCGTCGAACTCGCCCTCGGGCATGTTCAACGGGTACGGCAAGTGCTGCGCCGCCTCTTGCGCGGCAGCATCGACCTTGTTGCACAGGTCGCGTCGCCGGACGTCGGCCAGCATCGGCTTTACATCCGACCAGACGACGTCGAGCCAGTCGGGGTATGCGCCGAGCGCGCGATGCGCAGTGCTCACGAACGAGAGACCGGCCACGCGCTGCATCTCGTCGAAAGCGTTGCGAACGCGAAGCGGCGCCTCGCGATCGTCCGCCATCGGCACTTGCAAGCCGCGAAAATCCCTCACGAGCCGATCGCGGTCGTCATGCTGCGGCGGTTGCGAGACACCGCCGCCGCCGATCGGTTCGCCGCCGAGCGCGACGCGCAGCGCCTGCGATACGATCGCGAGTTTCGGCAGCAGGCCATGGAAGATCTCGACGATGTCGCGGAGCTTGCGAAGATCCGCGTCGCCGTAGTTGCGAGCGTGGAGCTCGGCGGCATGGTCGGAGACGGGCCAACTCGCGACGCCGTCGTCGGCGATGTCGGCGACACGGCGCCCCTGCTCGACGAACGGCGCCGACAGCATGCTCGGACGCAGCCGCCGCCACGCGTAATCGAGGAACTTCGGCGTCGCGGCATACGCCTGGAACATCGAGTCGACGAACGAGACGCGCATCGACTCTTTGAAATCGCGATACGCCTCTTTGACGCGATCGTCGGAGACGTCGGCGTCGCGGACGAGTGGGATGCTCTTCATCGGGGCGGCTCCACTTTGATGCGCAGCTCGCGCAAGAGCTCGGGCTCGACCGTCGACGGCGCGTCGATCATGACGTCTTGGAATCGCTGGTTCTTCGGGAAGGCGATCACCTCGCGGATCGAATCGGCGCCCACCATCATCTGGATTATCCGATCGACACCGGGCGCGATGCCGCCGTGCGGCGGCGCGCCATACGAGAGCGCCTCGAGCAGGAAGCCGAAGCGCGCCTCGACTTGCTCGTCGGTGTAGCCGAGCAGGCGGAAGACTTTGCGCTGAATCTCGGGGTCGTGGATACGGATCGATCCGCTTCCTAGCTCGGAGCCGTTGAGCACGACGTCGTAGTGTTGCGCGCGCAGCAGGAGCGGATCGCCGGCGAGGGACTCATACCCGGGCGCGGGCGCCGTGAACGGATGGTGCATCGGGCCGAGAGCGCCCGTCTCTGCGTCACGTTCGAAGAGCGGGAAATCGAGCACCCAGCAGAATTCGAAGCGCTCTGGATCGCGAAGCCCTTTCGCCGTCGCGACGTGCAGACGAAGCTGGCCCGCGATGGCGAGCGCGGTCGACGGCGCATCGGCGACGAGCAGTACCGCATCGCCGTCTTTCGCACCGCCGATGCGGCGGATCGCTGCCAGCGCTGAGTCGGTGAGCGCCGTCTTCGGGAGCGATGTCTTCACGCCGTCCGATCCGAATGCGATCCACGCGAGGCCTTTCGCCCCAAGTTCTTGCGCGGCCGCGACGAGCGCGTCGAACTCGCGCCGCGAGCGTGACGCACCGCCCTCGTCGACGATGCCGATGATGCGCTTGCCCTCGGCGAGCGCGCTCGCGAAGATCTTGAACTCGGTGTTCTCGAACGCAAGTCCGTAGTCGGCGAGCTCCATGCCGAAGCGCAGATCCGGCTTGTCGACGCCGAATCGGTCCATCGACTCGCCGAACGTCAGCCTGGGGAACGGCGTCGCCACCTCGATGCCGAGCGCCTCGCCGAACATGCGCGCGAACATGCCCTCGGTGAGCTCGATGACGTCCTCTTGCGTCGGGAACGTCATCTCGATGTCGATCTGCGTGAACTCCGGCTGACGATCGGCGCGCGACGCCTCATCCCGGAAGCAGCGCGCTATCTGGAAATACCGGTGAAAGCCGGCGACCATCAAGATCTGCTTGAACAGCTGCGGCGATTGCGGCAGCGCATAGAACGTCCCCGGATGCAAGCGGCTCGGCACGAGGAAGTCGCGTGCGCCCTCGGGCGTCTGCTTGATGAGCATCGGCGTCTCGATCTCGAGGAAGCCGCGCGCGTCGAGGTAGTCGCGGACCGCTTTGAGCGCACGGTGGCGAAGCGCGATGTTGCGCTGCAGCTTCGGCCGGCGCAGATCGAGGAAGCGATACTTCATGCGAAGATGTTCGTCGATATCCTCGTCGCCATGGATCGGGAACGGCGGCGTGAGCGACCGGTTGAGCACGTCGACGTCGGATCCGGCGATCTCGATCTCGCCGGTCGAGAGCGCTTTGTTCTCAGTGCCCGCGGGCCGGCGGCGGACGACGCCGCGGACCGCGATCACGTCCTCGGACCGGAGCTTCGAAGCCGTCTCGGCGGCCGCGGGCGACGACGAAGGATCGAACACCGTCTGCGTGATGCCGAAACGGTCGCGCACGTCGACGAAGATGAGGCCGCCGTGATCGCGCGTGCTGTTCACCCAGCCGCGGATGTCCGCTTGTCCGCCGACGCGGTCGGCGGTGAGCTCGCCGCACGTGGCGCGCGCGAAAGTCGTCAACGCTCCGATGCTCCTACGGGCTCGCGCAGCGCGCGCTTCACCCCGGTGACGTAGTGATATTGATATGCGATCTGCCGCGCCACGTACGGCCACGTGTTCTTCTTCGGCATCTCGACGGACGCGCCGGCTCGTTCGATCGCTTCCCGAACGGGCCTCGCGGCGGCGAGCAGCGAGTGGAGCGCGAGCGAGATCCGCGTCATCCCGAGGTTCGCCTTCACAGCGAAGTCGGGGTGCTTGCGATAAAAGCGCACGGTCGAGACGCCGGCGAGTTCCATGCGCCCGATCTGCTCGCTGTAACCGACCGGATGCCAGTGATAGTTGACGGCGGCTGGGTCGTAGCGGATCTCGACGCCGCTCTTCTCGAGCCGGTAGCCGAGTTCGAGGTCTTCGTGACCGTATCCGGTGAACGATTCGTCGAATCCGCCGACCGCTTGCAGGTCGTCGCGCCGCACCGACGCGTTGCCGGTGAGGAAATAGAGCCACGAAAGCTTGCTCCGCGTCGCCGGATGGAGCGGCCTGCGCGTCGCCGGGTCGTCACGCTGCTGTCTGTAGTCTTCCAGGGATTTCACCTGCAGTTCGCAACCGACCACAGCCACGCGCTCGCCGCTTGCCGCGTGACCGAGCACGTGACGTTCGATGAGATCGCGCGACGCGATGATGTCCGCATCGGTGAAGAGCACGACCGGCGCCCGGGCCGCCGCGATGCCTGCGTTGCGGGCAGCCGCGCGCCCTGTGTAAGGACCGGGCACGTAGCGAAGCCGTTCGCCAACAGCCGATGCGATCGTCGAGCGGACGAACTCATCCGTTCCGTCATCGCTTCGCGAATCGGCGATGATGATCTCGTACGCTTCCGGGTCGACCGTCTGGTCGAGCAGCGACGGCAGAACGACGCGCAGCGTGTCGATCCGGTTGTAGGTCGGCACGACGACCGAAAGTTCCATAATATATTATCGATGTCTTCAGAGAGCCGGTCGCGCATCCGCGTCCGGCGTTTTCTCCTCGGCGAGCCGCTGCGCGGCCGTCGTGATGTCGTCGATGAGCGGATCGGCCGAAGCTCCAGCAGGCTGCTTGCAGAGCGCGACGCTCGGCACTTGCCAAGGCGCCCACTCCTGCGAGCTGAGCCGGAAGTACTGGCGCTCGAAGACCGCGACGACCGGTACGCCGACCGCGCTCGCCACGTGCGTCGCGCCGGTGTCGACGGTGACGACGACCGAACACCGTTCGAGCGCCGCGGCCCATCGGAGCAGCGGCAACCCGTCGAGCCACGTGATGTTGGGAGCGGAAACGGCGCCGCGAAGCCGCGCCGCCGCATCGGGCACGTCATTTCCGTAGGTCACCAGCACGTCCCTCCGCAGCGACGCGAGGCGCCGTAGGAGCTTCACCGTCGCCTCGAAACCGAAATTCGGCTGAAACCAACGCGGCGCGAGATTGAGCGCGATCGCTCCTCCCGCGACGGCGTTGCGCGCGAACGCGCGGTCGTCGTCGCCGAGCCGCAGCACGAGCCGATCGGTCGTGACGCCGCCGCCCGCGAGCGCGACGAGCGCGAGCACTTGATGGACCTCATGCGCGACAGGTATATCGGGATACCGGTCGGCGAGGTCGGGGTCCGCTTCCGAGATGCAATGATCCGTCAACAGCCACCACGCGGCAAGACGCGAGAAATATCTGCGACGATAGACGTAGCCGATGCGTCGCGGAGCACGCGTCCATGCGGCGAGGCGGTAGTCCGGGGTTCTCGGCGCCAAGGCGACGACGAGATCCGCACCGGCGCCGATCTCATGCGCTAGGGTGCGCGCGGCCGAGATCGTCGCCGATTTACGCAGGACGTGCACGCAATCGACGTCGGGACTATGACGGAGAACCGGCTCCGTGTAGTCCGTGACGATCGCCTCGATCTTCGCTTCGGGCCACGACCTGCGCAGCGAGGCGATGGCCGGCGTCGACAAGACGAGGTCGCCGACGCGATCCGTCCTGATGATGACGATGCGCTTCATCGCGAACCGTCCGAAGCCGCGATCTCTTCGAAATACGCCGCCCGCGCGAGCCGGTGCGCGGCCCAGCGTTGGACCGCCGGAGGGACGTTTGCCGGCGCGTCGCCGGCGGCACCCGAGAGACGCTCGAGAACACGCGGCCAGCCCGCGGCGCGGGCGACGCCGCTCCAAAAGCGGATTGGCGCCACCTGACCGGTCGCGAGCGCGACGCGCCAGTGCGGATGCTTCCTCAGGAATTGCACGGCCGTGCGGCCCTGCGCGCGCGCTTGTCGCACCATGCTCGGTACGTTCGCGCGCGGCACCGGCGGCTTGAAGTGGTAGACGATCGCATCGCGGGCCAGCATCGACGGAACGCCCATCGTACGCAGGCGAAAGCCGAGTTCGAGATCTTCCCAGCCGTACTCGCGGAAGCGCTCGTCGAATCCGCCCGCCTCTTTCACGAGCGCGAGCGGCAGCGAGACGTTCGTCGTCCAGAAATACGCGCCGGAATAGTTGCGCCACGAATATCTTGCTGGAGGAAGGTGATCGAAATCGTCGACATTGATGACGCCCGCCCTGCAGATCGAACGCGGATGCTCGCGATGGAAGCGCACGTGGGCGGAGAGCAATCCGCGCGTCGCAAGGACGTCGTCGTCCATGAACAAGATGTACTCGCCGCGCGCGCGCGCGATGCCGGTGTTTCGCCCGCGCGCCAAGCCGGCGTTTCGCTGCCGGACGACGTGGAGCGAACACGGCGGCTGCAGCTTCGATATGACCGATTCGTACGATCCGTCGGTCGAGCCGTCGTCGACGAGAACGATCTCGTAGTCGTCCGGATCGAGGTCCTGATCGAAAAGCGCGTCCATCACACGCCCGAGCAACGCTTTGCGATTATACGTGCATAACTGGATCGTCAACACGGGCGTTTTCTCGTGCGTGCTCATGCGCGTGCCGACCCCGCGCTCGCCGCACTCGACGCTTTCGGAACGATAGCGCGAGCTGCTTCGACGACGGCGGCCGGCGACAGCGCCGCGTAGCACGCGAAGTCAGGACAGTTCTCTTTGCGGTGCCACGGCGGGCATGGATACGACGGCCGCACGATCGCGACGCGCGGGCCGAGCGGCGCCCATCGATCCGGCAGATCCGTCCGCAGCGCGAAAATGCCTACCGTCGGCGTGCCGAGCGCGGCGGCGATATGCATCGGCCCGGAATCGAGCGCGACGACGAGAGCCGCGCGTCCGAGCAACGCGGCGAGCGCCATCAGGTCGGTCTTTCCTGCGACGAGCGCGTGCTGGGCGCGCATCGTCGCCGAGATCCGCGAGATCGTCGGTTCGTCAGCCGCGCTGCCCGTGAGGACGATCGAAAAATCGAATTCGCCCGCGATCGCGTCGCCGAGCGCCGCGAATCGCTCGGTCGGCCACGCGACGCGGTCGAGATCGAGTCCGCGGGCGGCGTGCAGGACGGCGAACGGTGCGGCGATCGAAGCGGCGGAGAGGACCGCGTCGGCGCGTGCCGCATCGGCCGGGCGCGGTCGGATATCGATCGTGAAATCGCCGAGGTCCGGCGTCGCTCCCAGCGCGCGAGCGTAGTCCATTTGGACGTCCGTCCAGTGGCTCGTCACATCGCCGTTTTCGCTTCTCACCGTGACCCGTTTCGTGTAGGACCACGAATAGAGACGCCGAGCCTGTCCGACGCGTATCGGGATACGCGCTCGCCGCAGGGCGCTTGCGATGCGCGCGGTCGACCAGAAAACGACCGCATGAGTGAAGGATCGCGATGCGAGCGCGGCGCTGAGATCGCCGGCGCTCATAGATCCGTCGTCCGCGATGACGTCGCGCACGTCGGGCCGGTCCTGGAGTATCGGCGCTGCGTACGGCGTCGTGACGACCGATAGCGGCACGCCGAAATGGCGCGACAATGCGTGAATGGCAGGCGTCGCGGCGAGAAGGTCGCCGATCCCGCCGCCGGAGCAGATCGCGACGACGTTCGGCGTCAGGACACGACCCCACGAGGCGCGACGAGATCGGCGAGCGCGCTGCCGACGATGACGCCGAACTCTTGCGCTGCGGTCGCCGTCGCGTTCTCCGGCTGCACGAGGCAGCGTGCGGTCGCGGCCCACGGACGCCACTGCCGCGAGAGTTGCGGAAACCGGACCGGTCCGAAGACATCGACCACGGGAACTCCGAGCATGCCTGCGGCGTGAGCGGCGCCCGTATCCGGCGTGAGCAATGCGCCGGCCGAGCCGATCGCCCCCAACCACCGGCGCAGCGTCGCCGTCTCGGCCGCAGTGATCGTGCCGGCGTCGCGTCTTTGCGCGGGAATGGCTTCCATAACCGCGCGTACGGACCCCGCGTCATCGGGTCCGGCGAGCAGCACGCAGCGCTGAAACGGCGATGCATCGAGCGCGGCGACCGTCATGCGGGCGAGAGCGCGCGCATCCCATCCCCGTTCGAACCACTTGCGCGCGACTTGTAAGGCGAGCGCTCCGGCTGTGGGCGTCGATGCGCCGGTCTCGACGTCGAGCCACCGCCGCAGCTCTGCCGGATCTATAGATGGCGCGGCGGCGGCGCCGAGTCGCTGCGCGAGTCGATGGATCGCGTTCACCTCGTGCTCAGGTTGCTCGACCCACGCCGCCGGCCGATAGACGGCATCCGTCAAGTGCGCGAATTGCCAGACCGACTTGAACGGCTTCTCAAGGCGATGCCAAAAGCCGGCGCGTTTGTGGGCGCGAGACATCGAACCGAGAGTATATCCTATAGGCTCTTCCGTCGCGACGAGCGCGTCGGTGTAGCCCTGTTCGCGCAGTTCGGCAGCCAATCGTCGGCGCTCGGATGCATCATCGTCTCGTCCGAGGACGTGGACGCGAGCGACTCGTTCGCGCGAGAACAGCGCGGCGTTGCGCGGCGAGCAGACCGCGCCGAACGTCGCCCCGGGAAACGTGGTGCGCAGCGCTTCGAGCGCGGGCACGCAGACGAGCGCGTCGCCGATGCCGTCGAGCCGGATGAGAAGGAAGCGGTGCCCGTCAGGCATCGCGGCGAAGCGCGATCCGCATCGCGTCGAGATATGCCGCGTCGACGAGCGCTTCGGCCGCGAAGCGCCCGAGCGGCGAGCGAGCGGAGTTCGGATCTGCTGCAAGGCGCGCGTACCAGCGGCGAAGCGGCGGTGCCTCGAGAAGCGCCGCGCGCGCGAAATTGATCGCATAGGCGCCCGTCGCAAGGCGCACGGGCAGCGTCGGCGACTTACGGACGAAGCGCGCAGCCATCGTTCCCTTCTCGGTCGCGAGCGCGATGCGCGCGTCGAGCGGTTGCGCTGCAGCGGGTTTCACGTGGTAGATGTGGGCCTCCCACGACCAGACGCGCCGCGCGCTACGCTCTTTGAGGCGCACGCCGAGATCGGTGTCCTCCCAGCCGTACAGGTCATAGCGCTCGTCGAAACCGCCGACCGCGTCGAGTTCGGCGCGCGCGACGCTGACGTTGCACGTGCAGAAAAACGCACGCGAGAAGTTCTTCGCCGATGGCGGCGGGAGATCGGCGTCGCTTTCGACGTTGACGATCGGGCCCGATACGACGCTTTTCGGGTCTGCGGCGCGCGCCGCCAGATGTGCCTCGACCCAGCCGCGCGGCGGCAGCGTGTCGTCGTCGCAGAACAAGATCACCGCACCGCTCGCCGACGCGATGCCCGCATTGCGAGCCTTGCCGCGATTCGGTTCGGCGACGTGGATCCGGTGGATCGCCAAGCCGGCGTTCGCGGCGGCCGCGATGACGGCCGGCGTTTCGTCCGTCGATCCGTTGTCGACGACGACGACGTCGAAACGGCCTGCGGCGGATTGAGCCCTCAGACGTTCTAGGCACCCGCGGAGCAGGCCCGCGCGATTTCGCGTGGCGATGACGACCGAGGCGTCGGACATGTCAGAGGGCGACCTCGAGCCGTTCATCCGACGCGACGGCGAGCGCCTCCGCGGCCATCCGATCCGACGCGCCGGCGTCGCGCGCGTAGATGTGGCCGAGCGCCTCGCGTGCCGTCGAGAGGCCGGCCTCGTCATCGTACATCAAGGATGCCTTCGCGGCGACGTCGTCGGGTTTGAGGATGCCGCGCATCTCCGGCACGATTTCGCGATCGGCGTCGATGTTCGGCTGGCTTACGAACCGGAAACGGCGTTCCGCCGCGCGCACGATCATCGTCTTCAGCGGCGGACCGACGAGCGGCACGAGGTGGAGATATCCGGCGACGCCGTTCATGACGATGAGGTCGGCGCGATTGAGCGGTACGGCGACGAGCATCGGACGCGCGAGCACCGCGCATTCGATGCACTTCGTGCCGGGAATCGTCACGACGAGCCGCGCCGCAGACAGCGCTTTGTAGTCGCCAGACCGATCGAGCATGAATCGCTCTCCGTCAGCTTCGACCGATCTCCCGTCGCTGGCGATCGCGGCGCCCATGCCGCCCATACGCGGATCCGGCCGAGCTTCGAGCGCCGCCCGCAGCTCGTCGTCGCCGTTGAACGGCGAGAGGACGAACGTGACGGGGACGCCCGGCTTTCGTTTGCGGATCCTGCGCGCGACGGCGATGAAGAACGGGAGCGCGTGTCTGATCTCCATCGGCCTGCTGCCGGGCAGTATGCAGACGCCATCGCCGGGTCGATCGTCGGGCGGCGCGGACAACGAGCCGAGCACCGCATCCGGAACGAGGTTTCCCACGATCTTCACGCGATCGGGCGGCGCGCCGGCGCGTCGAAGTTCTGCGGCGTTCCGCTCGTCGAGCGCGAAGAAGCGCTCGAACGACTGGCAATAGCTGCGGCGCGTGAATTTGTACGTCATCGGCTTCACGCCGAGGCGACGCGCGATCGTCGTCGCGTGGAAAAGGTCGCCGCCAAGGTATTGGAGCGCGCCGCTACCGCGTTCCATACCTTTTACCGCTTTGCGGAGCAGGAAGCGCCCGTAACCTTTCGGATCGACGACGTCCGCTGAGGGGAACATCGACGACGTGATCTCCGCTTCGCGGCCGGTGGCATACGGGCATGGCACGAAGACGACCGTCACGCGCGCGCCGGGCGCCTTCCGATAGACGGCGCGCAAGAACGGACGGGCCCACCCCATGAGCTCGCCGGGGCCGTTCGTCGTGACGACGAGCCGCGGTGAGTTCACGGAGATGCGCCCTCGCGGATCCGTCGCACGATATCGGTCGTCGACGACGCGGGCAGATGCGGTGCGAGCACGATCTTGGCGCCGACTTCGGCGACCGCACCTGCTTCGGGCAGATCTTCAAGTTTGTATTGCGTGCTCTTGACGTGAATGTCCGGACGAAGCGCGCGTATCGTCGCATCGGGCCGCTGCTCGTCGAAGATGCACACGAAGTCGACGCTCGCGAGCGCCGCGACGACTTCCGCACGCTCCGCAGCCGGTACTATCGGCCTTCCCTTTTCCTTGCCGAGCGAGCGGACCGATTCGTCGGAGTTGACGCCCACGACGAGCATCTTGCCGAGGCCGCGCGCGAACTCGAGATAGCGCACGTGCCCGATATGAAGCAGGTCGAACACGCCGTTGGTGAAGACCACAGGGCTGTGCGTCGCACGCCGCTGCGCGACGGCTTCCGCGAGCGCCTCGCGCGTCAACACTTTATCAGCCGCGCGCACGTCGCGCCGTCGCTTTGGCTGGCCGCCGTTTTTGCGCCGGCGGGAACGCCACCGGCTTCGCGACGCCTTCGTGTTCTGCGAAGCGGACGATCTCCGCGGGCGTCGCTGTCGCCGTGCCGAGCTTCTCCACGACGACGCCGGCAGCGAGGGTCGCGAGCGAGACCGCTCGTTCGATGGGCGCTCCGACGGCGAGCGCGAGCGTTAGGGTCGAGATGACGGTGTCGCCGGCACCGCTTACGTCGTAGACTTGCCTCGCTACCGCCGGCACGGTGAACGCGCGCGCGGACTTCGAGAACAGCGTCATGCCGTGCTCACCTCGGGTGATGAGGACGTATTTGCAACCGGTCCGTTTGATGAGCGCAGCGGCCGCGCGCGAGAGATCGCGATCGGACGCGATCGTCAGGCCGGCCGCGGCGGCGGCCTCGACGGCGTTCGGCGCGATGCAATCTATGGAAGCAAACGCATCGAGGTTCTGCGGCTTCGGGTCGCCCGCGATGACCGGACGGTGAGAGAACGAGCGCAGGGCTTGGGTGACGGGCAAGCCGATGAGACCCTTGCCGTAGTCCGAGATGATTATGCCGTCGACATCGCCGTCGAGCTCGAGCAACGAATTGCGCAGGCGCCCTGCAAGCGCGCCGTTTACGGGTGCCGTCGACTCGCGATCGGCACGGACGACCTGCTGGTGGTGCGCGACGATGCGCGTCTTCTGGGTCGTCGGACGCCGCGCGACCCGCTGTACGCCGCTCGTATCGGCGTGCAAGCGCGCAAGCATGTCCAAGACGCGCTCGCCGGCTTCATCGTCACCGACGATGCCGATGGTACGTACCTTCGCGCCAAGTGCGGCGAGATTGTTCGCGACGTTTCCCGCGCCGCCGAGCGTATACGAGTGGTCGTCGACCTCGACGACCGGTACAGGAGCCTCCGGAGAGATGCGCGATACGCGACCCCACAGCCACTCGTCGAGCATGAGATCGCCGACGACGGCTATGCGCCGGCCGCGCATCCGTGCGAGAAGATCGGATACCCAGCGGTCGCGAGCGTTCAGGCTTCGATCCAAAAGAGTTCCTGGCCGAGCGAGACGAGCGCACCATCTTCGACGCAGATCTTCGCGATCGTGCCGTCGAACTCGCTGACGATCTCGTTCATCAATTTCATGGCTTCCAGGATGCAGAGGACCTGCCCTCCGGTCACCGCGTCGCCGACCGCGACGAACGGTTTCACTCCCGGCGCGGGCGAGCGATAGAACACGCCGACGAGCGGCGCGAGAACTTTGCGGACGTTCGCCGGCGCTTCCGGCGCGCGCGCTGCAGCACGCGTCTTCGACGCGGCAGGCGCCGGTTGCGCGGCGAGCGGTGCGCTGCGCGCGGACATCCGCGCGTCGACATCGACGCCGTTGCGCCGGATGCGGACGCGGTCGAGTCCGAATCGCTGCATGACGTCGACGATCGCTCGCAAGACTTTCGCGTCGAGCTCCATCTCTGCTTACTTTCCGAGCCGGCCCAACAGCGCGGCTTCGAGATCGACGAGCTTCACGCGTTCGCGTTCGCGCGTCGAAAGATCTTGTACGGTCGCGTCGCCTGCTTTTCGCTCATCTTCGCCGACGATTGCCGCGAAGCGAGCGCCGGCATCGCCCGCCGCTCGCAGCTGCTTTTCCAACTTGCGTCGCGTGTAGTCCATGTCGACGGCGACGCCGCGCTTGCGGAGCGCGTACATCGGCGGCACGAGCAGCAGCGTCGAGTCCGGGTCGAGCGCGATGAAGGCGACGTCGATGCCGCTGCGCGACGCAAGCCCGTCGGTCGCCCGTTCGCTTGACTGCGCGACGATGAGCAGCCGGTCCATGCCCATGCCGAATCCCACGCCCGGCGTCGGCGGTCCGCCCATCGATTCGACGAGCCCGTCGTAGCGTCCGCCGCCGCAGATCGCGTTTTGCGATCCGAGCGCCTCCGAGCTGAACTCGAAAACCGTTCGCGTGTAATAGTCGAAGCCTCGCACGATGAGCGGGTTTCGCCGCCACGCGATGTGCATGGCATCGAGAAGCGCGAGGACGCCGTCGAAGTGCGCTCGGCACGCATCGCAAAGGTAGTCGCCGATCTTCGGCCCGGCGGCGACCAGCATCTTGTCGGATGGATCTTTCGAATCGAGGATGCGCAACGGGTTGCGGGCGAGCCGGTCGCGGCTCGTCTCCGACAGCGCGTCGCGGTGGGCATCGAGATAGGCGACGAGCGCGTTGCGGTAATCGGCGCGACACGTCGGGCAGCCCATCGAGTTGACCTCGAGCGTCACCTCGGCGATGCCGCTTGCGCGGATGATTTCCAACGCGAGCGCGATGACCTCCGCATCCGCCTCCGGCCCTTCGACGCCGAAGCACTCGACGCCGAACTGATGCGCTTGCCTGAAGCGGCCCTTCTGCGGACGCTCGTAGCGGAAGAAGGCGCCGCGGTAGTAGAGCTTCACCGGCGGCGTGCGCAGCAGATCGTGTTCGAGCACCGCACGCACCGCGGGGGCCGTCAACTCGGGCCGCAAGGTGAGGCTCCTTCCACCGCGGTCTACGAACGTGTACATCTCTTTGTCGACGACGTCGGTCGTCTCGCCGAGCGTGCGGACGAAAACCTCCGTGCTCTCGAACATCGGCGTCCGGATCTCGCCGTAGCCGAAGCGGGAGCAGACATCGTCGATCCGGCGCTCGAGGGCTTGCCAGCGCTTCGAGCCCGGGGGGAGGATATCGAAGGTTCCGCGCGGAGCAGAAAAGTTTTTCAATGCCGTTTCAAAAGGCCGGGCTGTGCCCGGCCGCGACGCGAATGACGTTCCGAACGACTACTTTTCCGCTCGTCGTGGCCGCACCCGCCATCGCCGGCACGCTTTTGCCGGGCGCATCTCACGTCGATGCTAGCGACGCCGTCGGACGTATCGGCACCGCGCTCGCGTGGTGGTCGTCGATCGTTCTCGCATCGCTTCCGTACGTCACGCTCGGCGCGCTTTTCGCAACCATCCAAGAGCTGTTATCGCAACGCTGGAGACGCATCATGGTGATCGCCGCGCTGGTCGCTCCCGGATGCGACTGCGCGAGCGCCGGCTATGCCTCGGCGTTCGCGCGCGAGGCGCCCGCGATCGCCGGCTTCGTTCTCGTGTGGAGCTGCGCTGCCGGACCCGCCGCGCTGCTGGGCACGTACAGTGCGCTCGGAGAGCATCTTCTCTTCGCGCGGCTAGCGGGCGCTTTCATCGCAGCGGCGCTGACAGCTGTGATGTGGCGTCTCGACATTCGCGGCGCTCGCGCCGAAGACCGAGACGCGAAGCACTCGCGTCACGATGCTGCTTCGGAAGTGGCGTGCGGTCGCATTGCGTCTGCGCTCGTCGCGCTCGCGGTGTCCGCGTCGATCGCGACCGTCGGCTTGATGGTCTTCGGTCATAACGCCGTGTTGTCGACGCCCGTGATCGCCGCCGCCGGCGGTGCGCTCATGTCGCCCTGCTCGACGGCGGACGCGGTGATCGCGCGCGTGCTCGTCCATCGATCGCCGTCGCAGATCGCATTCGTCCTCGCAGCGCAGACGATCGACATCCGCCAACTCGTCACGCTCGCGCGTGTCTTCGGCCCGCGCCGCTGTGCGCTCGCAGCTCTTGCAGGCGCGGCCGGCTGCGCGGTCGGTGCTCTGTGCGCGATGTGAGCGACGCGCGCTCGGTCGTAGCGTTCGCCGCCGGTGCTTCAGTCGCAAGTGCGACGATCGGAGCGAGTGAAGTCCTCACCTCGATGCCGGCGTGGGCCACGCTGCTCACTGGATCGGTGCTCGCATGGTGCGCGCTTCGGGGCCTATCCGGCGCGGCGCATCGGGGTCGATCCTTGGCCTTCGCCGTCTGCGGTGTGTGCGCAGCGCTTTGTCTGCCGACATCGCCGCCGCCGGCGCCGGGGACGGTCAGCACGCGTCCGGCACCGACTTCTTTGCGCGGCGATCTATTCGAGGCGCTCGATCGATTAGATTCTGCGCCGAGCGCGGTGCTCGGCAGCACGATCGCAGTCACCGGAACGTGGACGCCCGCGTCGCGCGATGCGCTCGCGACCGTATCGCGGCGAGTCGTCAGCTGCTGCGCTGCGGATGCGGTCGACGTCGGATTCGACGTCCGGCTTTCGCGTGATGTTCGCGTCGCAGCCGGCTCCTGGGTACGCGTCGATGGAACTGTGGCAGAGCGAGTGGTCGACGGCGACATCCGGTTCGTTCTAGAACATTCGCAAGTGCGCAGCCTAGAAGACGCGGCGAAAAATGCTCGTTGATGCCATAATTACCGCCAATAAGCGGACGTCCGGCGGTAAACTCCCCGCGACAACACAATCAAGGAGGATGCGAGAGTTCGAGGCAGACCTCGAGCACATCGCGCGAGTATCTAAGATGCTCGCGCTTGGCTTTTGGTTCGCGGCGCTAGCAGCGACCGCCGGTCTCGCGTATGTCTTGCTCGTGTGGATGCCGCGGCACAATCTGTTCTAGTGTAAGAAGTACCGCCGCGACGCGAACACGAGCGGCACGCCGAGACGTTCCGCTGCCGCGACGACCTCTGAGTCGCGGATAGATCCGCTTGGCGCGACGACCGCGCCGATACCTACCGCGGCTGCCGCTTCGATCCCGTCCGCGAACGGAAAGAATCCGTCTGTCGCTAAGACGGCGCCTCGCACGGCGTCGCCGGCTCGCTTGCACGCGAGCTCGACCGCCGCGACCCGATTCGTTTGACCGCCGCAGACGCCGAGCGTCACTTCGTCCTTGACGACGACCGCCGCGTTCGACTTGATCTGACGCACCGCACCGAACGCGAATAGCAGATCGCGCCATTGCGCCTGCTCGGGCGAGGTCGGCGTGACGACCTTCCACACGTCCGGCGGCGCATCGGGATCCGGATACTCGAAAAGCACGCCGCCGAGCGCGGAGCGTATCTTCGGCGAGCGCAGGAGCGCTGCGGGAAGCTGCGCTTCGAACTCCAGCAGGCGCAGATTTTTCTTCGCGGCCAAGAGCGCGCGTGCGTCGTCGTCGTAACCGGGTGCCGCGACGACCTCCAAGAATCTCGCGCGGAGCAGCTCCGCAGCCGCTTTGTCTATGCGCCCCGAGCACGCAACGATGCCGCCGAACGCGGATATCGGATCCGCCCCGAGCGCGGCGTCGAGCGCCGCGGCCGAAGACTCTCGCGCGGCATAGCCGCACGGCACGGTGTGCTTGACGATCGCCGCCTGGACCCTGCGATTGCTGCGAGCCGACGCCGGAAATCCGCCAGGTTCGTCGACCGGCGCGAGCAGCCGCAGACACGAGTCGACGTCGAGCAGGTTGTTGTACGAAAGCGTCTTGCCTGACAGCTGTTTGGGATGCGCCGGCGCGCCGGCGCCGAGGTAGAATGCCGCTCGCGCCCACGGATTTTCGCCGTAGCGGAGCGCGAGCTCGCGCGGCAGCGATAGCCGTAGCGTCGCCGGGGGCTCGTTCGTCGCGCTGTCGGACGGAGCGAAGAATCGGGCTATCGCTGCGTCGTACTCTTCGCAGCGCGCGAAAGCCGCAGCAGCAAGCGCGCGCCGTGCGGCCGTCGACGCTCCGCCGCTTTCGAGCGCGGATATGAAGTCGTCGTACTGCCGCGGATCCGAAAGGACGGTGACGTCGGCGTAGTTCTTCGCCGCGGCACGCAACAGGGTCACGCCGCCGATGTCGATGTTCTCGACCGCGTCCGCCTCAGACGCGCCGCCGGCGACGACGCGTTCGAACGGATAGAGCGTCACCGCGACGACGGAGAATGCGGGCAACTCGTAGCGTTCGAGCTCCGCGACGTGCGACTCGTCTGCGCGCGACGCGAGGATGCCGGCGAAGACGTTCGGGTGGAGCGTCTTGACGCGACCGCCGAGCAGCGGCGGAAATCCGGTGAGATCGCCTACGTCATCGCACTCGATGCCGAGGGCGCGGATCGCAGCAGCGGTACCGCTCGTCGCGACGAGCCTGAAGCCGCGCGAACGAAGAGCGGCCGCGAGCTTGTCAAGGCCCTGCCGGTCCGACAGGGAGAGCAGTGCGGCGGAAACGGGCACGTCAGGCGCTCGCCTGCTCCAGCGCGAGCGACAGGATGTTCGAGACGCCCGGCTCGCCCATCGTGACGCCGTAGATGCGGTCCGCGAGCGTCATCGTCGCTTTGTTGTGCGTGATGATAATCGTCTGCGCGCGGTCGGCGAGCTCGCGGAGCAGCGATCCGAAGCGGCCGATGTTCGCCTCGTCGAGCGCCGCGTCGATCTCGTCGAAGATGTAGAACGGGCTCGGCCGCACTTGCAGTATCGCGAAGATGAGCGCGACCGCCGTCATCGCACGCTCGCCGCCCGACAACAGATTGAGGCTTTGCATCTTCTTGCCCGGCGGCTGCACGGCGATCTCGATCCCCGCTTCGGTGGGATCGAGCGAATCCGCGAGCCAGATCTTGCCGACGCCGCCGGTGAACAGCCGCGCGAACGTCTCCGAAAACGCGACCGCGACCTTGTCGAACGTCTCGTTGAACTGGCGCAGCGACTCGGCGTCGATCTCGGCGATGACCGAAAGGATGCTCTCGCGCGCCTTCTCCAGATCCGCGAGCTGGCCGCGGAGGAATTCGCGACGCTCGAGCAGCGCGGCTTGGTCTTCGAGAGCGTTCAGGTTGACGTTGCCGAGGCGCCCGACTTCATCACGCAGCCGGCGGATCTCCGTATCGGCTTCGCCTTCGAAATTCTTGTGCCGCTCCCCGACGGCCGTGCACTCTTGGTCGGTCGCCGGATTCTGGGCGAACGTCTCTTGGAGGAGCGACAGCTCCGCGTCGATCTCCGCGAGGCGGATGCGATGCCTCTGCTCCTCGAGCGAACGTTCTCGTTCGCGGGCCTGTGCCGCGTCGGCCGCTTCGGAGGCCGCCCTCGCCCGTGCGCCGAGCTCGTCGCGCTTCGCGCGCAGCGCTTGGACCTGGGCTTCTACTTCTTGCAGCTGACCTTCGGCTTCGACTTTCTTTCGCGAGAGGTCTGCGGCATCGGTGCGCATGGAATCGCGCTCGGCTCGCGCGCCCTCGAGCGCCGCAGCTCGCTCTTCTTGTGCGATCTTGCTTGCGGCGAGATCGGCACGAGCCGACTCGACGTCGTCGCCCGCCTGAGCGACTCGCTCGACGAGCGCGGCCGCTTCGGCGGCGGCCGTGCGATGCGCATCGCGGAGGCCGGAGAGCGCCGATTGCAGCTTGTCCGCATCGGCGGCGGCGCGGGCGCGATCCGACTCGAGCTTCGCAGCCGCTTCTCGCGCGACGCGAGAGCGCTCGTCGTAGCGCTTGGCCTCTGCTCGCGCCGCGTCGAGATCGGCTTTCGCCTTGACCATCGCGCTCGCGAGCGAGTTACGGCATGCTTCGATCTCGGCCGACTCTTCGGCGGCGTGATCGAGCGCGCTTCGCACGTCCCTGCGCTGCAGCTCGGCATCGACGCGGGCGGCGGCTGCGCGTTCGACGTCTGCGGCAGCCAGCGCCACAGCCGCACGCGCCGCGGCCAACCGCTTTTCCGCTTCATCGACGAGAGAGCCGGCGGCGTCGCGCTCGCGGCGCAGTTCTTCGGCCAACACGCGACGCGCGAGCGGGCCTGTTTCGCCATCCCCCGTTCCGCCGGTGATGGCGGCTCCGCGGACGATCTCGCCGTCGAGCGTGACGACCGCGGTGTCGGGCGCGCTTTGCGCGAGCGCGAGCGCGTCGGGGAGCGTGCGCACGATGACGACGTCGCCGAGCGCGTGGTCTATCGCGTCGCGGACGTCGGCGCGGCAACGCACGAGATCGATCGCTTTGCCGACGAACCCCGACGCCTTCGATGCGTCGGGCGCGAGCGGCAGCGGCCGCTGTCGCGCGAGGTCGAGCGGCCTGAACGTCGCGCGCCCGGCGCGCTTGCTCTTCAGATAGTCGATCGCGGCCCTCGCGTCGGCCGACGTCTTCGTCAAAACATCGTGCGCTTTGCTGCCGAGCGCGACGTCGATCGCCGCCGCGTACGCCGCATCTACCTCGATCAAGTCGGCGATCGTACCGATGGCTCCGTGCAGCGTCGACTCGCTCACGGCGGTGACGGCGCGAACGCCCGGCGGCACGCCGGCGCCCGCTTCCTCGAACTCTTTGTGTGCGGCGAGCCGTGCGCTCAGCTCGACGACTTTCGCGCGCGCTGCTTCGACCGACGCGCGCTCTTTGTCGACCTCGACTCCCCGCGCATCACGCAGTGCGGCGGCGTCGACGGCGCCCTTGCTCAGCGCCTCGATGCTGCGCCCGAGCTCGTCGGTCGTCGCGCGCAGCTCCGACGTCCGGCTTGCGATGCTGTCGCGATGTGCGTCGGCTGCCCGCGCCTCGCCGTCGAGATGCGATACGTTTTCGACGAGCCGTTCGCAGTGAGCGGCGGCAGCCTGCGAAGCGGTGTCGCTTTCCGCGGCGTCGGCGGCCGCGGCGGCACGCCGATCTTCGACGGCGCGAAGCGCCGAATACGCTGCCTCCCACCCTTGGGAGCCCGTACGTTCGGCAGCTGCGGCTCGTTCGGCGTCGGCGAGCGCGTCGTCGCGCCGTTGGCGCGATGCGGCCAGCTCTCGGACGAGCGTTTCGATCCGCTGCGTCGCGGTCTGCACCGCGAGCTCGGCGCCGCGGGCGTCGCGCGCGTGGTCGAGACAGCGGCGCTCCGCGTCCTCGGCCCGGGCTTGCGCTGCCGCATGCGAGGTCGCGGCCGATTGGACGAGCGCGGCGGTCTCGGAGTACGCCGCCGTCCGCTCGTCGAGCGCCACCGTCGCTTGATACTCTTCGTAGCGCGTCTCGTTGAGTTCGGTCTGGATGCGTTCTCGCTGCGCCTTCTCACCGGCTTGACGCTCATCGTCCGATGCGAGGATGTCCGTCAGCTTCGCGCGCTCTTCGCGGCGCGCGGCCGTCTTTCGGACGTAAGAAAGGATCTCGAGGTCGCGGAGCAGCTGCGTCGCCTTACGATATCGCTTCGCGCGCCGGACCTGCGATTCGATGGCCGGCACTTGCTGCTCGATCTCGGCGAGGACGTCGTTGACGCGCAGTGCATTCGCTTCGGTCTGTTCGAGGCGACGCTGCGCCTCGCGCTTGCGCGCCTGATACTTGCTCGTGCCCGCGGCCTCTTCGAAAAGCTCGCGCCGCTCGGCGGGCTTCGCCGAGAGGATCGAGTCGATCTGACCTTGCGAGACGATCGCCGATGCATCCGGACCGAGGCCGGTGCCGAGCAGCAGGTCCATGATGTCGCGCAGCCTGACCTGCGTGCGGTTGAGGAAGTACTCGCTCTCGCCCGTCCGGTAGCAGCGGCGCGTGACCGCGATCTCCGCGAACGGCATCGGCAGCGTGCCGTCGGCGTTGTCGAAGGTGAGCGTCACCTCGGCCATGCCGAGCGGCCGGCGGTGCGTGTTCCCCGCGAAGATGACCTCGTCCATGCGGGCGCCGCGCAGCTGCTTGGCGCTCTGCTCGCCAAGCACCCAGCGCGCGGCGTCGACGAAGTTCGATTTGCCCGAGCCGTTGGGGCCGACGATCGCCGCGATGCCCGGTTCGAAGACCAGGCGCGTCCGCTCGGCGAACGTCTTGAAGCCGAAGAGGTCGATGCTCTTTAGGTAGATAGCTCGGTTCCCCGTCGCCGCCGGATCCGCTTCGGGATCATACTCAAGGCCTGCGCCGCGGCTCGCGCTTGCGCCTGTTTCTTCGTCGCTCCCGTGCCGGTTCCCATCACCTTGCCGCCGACCGTGACCTCGACGGTGAACGCTTTCGCGTGCGCGGGTCCGGCTTCGCCGGTCACGGCGTACACCGGCGCGTGTTTGAAACGCGCCTGTGCGTACTCTTGCAGCTCCGTCTTCGGGTCCGACCCATCCGGCGTTTGGGCGTACGCCAGATGCTCGCGCGTGACGAAAGCTTCGGCCGCGACGAATCCCTCGCTGAGATAGACGGCGCCGACGAGCGCTTCGAAGACCCCAGCGAGGACCCTCGGCCGCCGTTCGCCGCCCGCCGCCGCCTCGCCCTTTCCGAGCAAGAGCAGCGGACCGACGTCGAGCCTGCGCGCGGTTTGCGCGAGCGCTTCACGTGATACGAGCGATGCGCGCCGGCGCGAGAGCGAGCCCTCCGGCTCGGTTGGAAATCGCTCGTAGAGATCGCGCGCGACCACGTGCCCGAGCACGGCGTCGCCGAGGAATTCGAGCCGCTCGTTCGAGATCGCCGCCGCTCCCGGCCTTGCGCGTTCGTGCGCGTACGAGTCGTGAGTGAGCGCGATGTCGAGCAGTTCGCAGGCGCCTTTGGCCGCTTCGCGCAGGCCGGCGCGCTTGCCGAACGATCGAAGCGTCCGGCGCCGCGAAAGATTATGCGTCAACGTGCCGTTTGAAGACGAGCACGGCGTTGTGGCCGCCGAAGCCGAACGAATTCGAGATCGCCACGTCGACGTCGGCCTTGCGCGCGACGTTCGGCACGCAATCGAGGTCGCACTGGGGGTCGAATGTGTGGTAGTTGATCGTCGGCGGGATGATGCCGCGTTCGAGGGTGAGTACCGTGCAGATGCCCTCGAGCGCACCGGCCGCTCCAAGCGCATGACCGAACATCGACTTGTTCGCGCTCACGGGCAGTTTCTGCGCACCCTCGCCGAAGACGGCTTTGATCGCCTGGGTCTCCGACGCGTCGCCGAGACCGGTCGACGTCGCGTGCGCGTTGATGTAGCCGACCTCGTCGGGCTTGATGCCGGCGTCGCGCAGTCCGCGGATCATCGCGAGCTTGACGCCGCGCGCGTCCGGATCGGGCGCGACCATATGGTAGGCATCGGACGACTGGCCGTAGCCGATCATCTCCGCGTAGATCCGCGCGCCGCGCTTCATCGCCGCGGTCCGCTCCTCGAGGACGAGCGCGCCGCCGCCTTCGCAGATGACGAAGCCGTCGCGCTCGGCGTCGAACGGGCGGCTCGCCGTCGCAGGATCGTCGTTGCGCGTCGAGAGCGCGCGCATCGCGCAGAAACCGCCGACCGCGATCGGGCTGATCGGCGCCTCCGACCCGCCGCAGATCATCGCTTCGGCTTCGCCCATCCGCACGGCGCGGAACGCGTCGCCGATGGCGTTGTTCGACGACGCGCAAGCGGACACGGTCGTCATGGTCGGCCCGTGGATATTGAGCGCGATCGATATCATGCCCGGCGCCATGTTCCCGATCATCATCGGGATGAAGAACGGCGACAGACGGTCGGCGCCTTGTTCGAGCAGAACTTTATGCTGGGATTCGAGCGTGATGATGCCGCCGATGCCCGAGCCCATGATACAGCCGATGTCGTCGCGGTTCGCGTCGGTGATCTCGAGCTTCGAATCGACGAGCGCCTGCTGCGCCGCGACGAAAGCGAACTGCGTGAAGCGATCCATTTTGCGGGCGTCTTTTTTGTTGATGAGCGCCGTCGGATCGAAGCCCTTCACTTCGGCCGCGAATCTCGTCGGCAGCGAGCTCGCGTCGAAAAGCGTGATCGGTCCCACGCCGCTGCGCCCAGCCGCGACATTGGACCAGAATTCTTCGACGGTGATGCCGAGCGGGGTGACGGCGCCGAGTCCTGTCACGACGACGCGCCTGGGGGCCTGCATGATGCTTCGTAATCAGGTTTGTCGGCGCGCGGTTCCTGCCGCATTTGACGTCGTCGAACGGTCGTCGCGCGCGATCGATGCGTCGCATCGCGACGTCGCTATCGATGCGCGGCATCGATCAAGCCGATGACGGCGCTCAAGTTTGAAAAACAGCGGCCGATGAATTGAGAAGGGGGAATCCTTCACGGAAAGAAGGTTCCCGCTCGTAGACCTTTCGGAGTCTCCGTACTCCCGGAAGCGCGCGAAACCCGGCGGTCCTCCGCAAACGACGGGAAGAAGAAAGAGGCGTCCAGTAACGCCCCGTGCGCCCCGGAAAACCAGTGGGGAGGTGACGTTCACATCATGGCCGCGAAGAAGAAGACAGCGAAGAAGACCGCAAAGAAAAAGAAGTAACCTGTAAGGTTATTTCGTCAACCGTAAAGATGCAGGGGGCGCTGGTGTGCAGCGCCCCTATTTTGTTCACTTTTCCTAGTGTTTTTCGCGATTTTTCAACGCCAGCAATCCGCGATCGTCGTCGCCGCCTTATCGTTCGCCGTCATCGGCGGCAAACCGTAGAATCGTTCGATCGTCGCGAGCAGGTCGTAGTGCGTGATGTGCTCGGCATCGATGCCTTGCTTCGTCATCGCGCCGAAAAAAAGCGTAGGGATGTGGTTCGCGTCGCCGTGCGCGTGATGCCCGCCCTCATCCCAGGTCAAGATGACGAGCGTCGAGTTCTTCGGGTCGGCCGCCCAGTCGACGAGGGGCAGGATGTTGACGCCGAGCCACTGGTCGGCGTCCATCGCGAGACGTTCCGAACTCCCGCCGAGGCCCGTGCCGTGCATGTCGTCGCTCACGTTGGGCGTCACCATCGCCAGGGTCGGGAGGTCGGCATAGTGATCGGGATTCGGAAATGCAGAGAACGGTTGATTAAGGCTGTCGTCGAGCAGATACCCATGCGTGTCGGCGATGATCTGGCTTGGGTGGCCCGCCTTCGTGAAGAACGCCCACGGCGAGTGGCGCTTGTAGTATGCGCCGAAGATCGGTCCGCCGCGGCCGAAGCATCCGACGTAGCCGGCGTTCGGCAGTCCCTCCGAGTAGCCGACGAATGTGTGATGCGCAGCGATGAGCTCGCTCGCGATCGTCGGCATGAGCGCTTTGAGCCCCGCGTTGACCGGCAGGTCGCCCACCGCGTCGGCTTTGTCGGAACAGTGATCGCCGTCGGTGTTCGTCTGCCCGGTGAAGATCGCGAAGTAGTTCGGCAGGCTCGGGTGCGTGACTGCGTGGGAATCGGTGAAAAGCGTGCCGCGCCCGAGAAGCGCCTGCATCTCCGCGAGCCGCTTGTCGTTGACGATCGTGTTGTAATCGCGGTTTTCCTCGAAGACGATGACGATGTGTTTCGGCGCCGGCGGGAGCTTTGAGGCTAGTGCCGGCGACGCCAAACCGGAAACGGCAAGCGCCGACGCGAGGGCAAAAAGCGCGATTCGATTCATAGGCCCCATGATAGTAGCACTACCTGAACAAATCGTAAACGCGGATGGACGGTAGGACGTTGCTCGATCCGTCGGTCAGGGTGGACTACTGCGGACCTGAGGCAACCGGCGACGCATTTGGACTTCGGCGGGCGCCGCCGTTGCTGAACACCTGGTTCCAGTCGATCCGCGCCGTCATCTGCATCGTCGCGAAGAGCGTGATGATGCAGCCGATCGTGATCGCGAGCCCGCTGTACCCCGGGTTGAACAGCGCAAGCGAGAACAGAACGAGATAGAAGAACTGGGCGAGCCCGGCTTCGACCGCTGCGAACCGCATGCCGACGACGATCCGCAGGTACGTGATCGTCAAGAACATCGAAACGGCCGCGCAGAGCGCGAATGCCCATCCGAGCGGTATCCGGTCGACCGTGTACGCGAAGAGCAGGTGGAACGCGAAGAAGGACGCCGCGAGGAAGAAATAGTGCATCGGATGCAGATCGATGCGCTTGGTCGTGCACAAGATCATCATCACGAAGAAGTAGAACAAGAGTGAGAGCGGCGCCCACGCCGAGAGCCGTTCTGCGACCGGACCCGGCTGCAGGGGCTCGGGCATCTGCATGCCGATGCCCCACCCCGAGACCAGATCCTGATATCGCCAGTTCAGGCGCCACCCGTTGGCGGTTTTGGTCTCGAGGGTGGGGGCTAGCGACTGCGACGGGAAGTCGATCGCATCGAAATTGGTCGTCATCGCCAAAGAGAAATTCTTGATCGCGTCGATCCCCGCACCGAACTGATAAGCCCACTTGCCGATGCCTCGCGACCGATAGGCGACCGTCACCGTCAAGGGCTGATCGCCTCGGACTCGGATCGCCGCCGTGACGGCCGCCGTGGTCGTCGTGAATGCTGCGAGGCGACCATCGACGACGACGCGGACATCGTCGTAGATTGCATTGGGCGAAGGGAACGGAAACGCGAGCGTTATGCTCCGAGCGGACGCCGGAGCGACGACCGAGTAATCACCTGAGAAGTCGACTTGATAGGTGTTATGCCAAAGCAGACCTTTTCGGCGCTGCTCGAGGTCCAAGTCCGTGCTGATGTCGGTAGCGTCGATCGGGAGCGTCTCGAATCGCTTTCCTTCGGCGGCCGTGAAGGTCGGAGCGCTTTGCGTCTGCTGTGGACCCCATAGGGCACCGAGGTCTGTCTGCTGCTCGGAATCTGCTTGTCGAGTACGACTGTCGAGGACCTGGGCGAGGATACCCCACGACATCCATGCGACTATGAGGATCGCGGTTATGCATACGAGACGCACTGCCATCGTTTACTTTGCCTCACAAAGTTCTCGGTCTGCTCACTTTGTACCACAAAGTAAGCCGTGAGGCAAGGGGTCACGGCCCCGCTATTCGCACGATTTCGCGCCGAACTACAGCGGTGCGAGTGTGGGCAAAGCGCCAGCGTCAATTGACCCCGGTCCCGCCTTTTGCTATACTCGGTTGGCGTTTTACGACCGCTCGGCGCACTCACATGCGTCCCGCATCCCACAGACTTGGGGTTTCACATCGTGTCCTTCCTTATGAGAATCGATCTTCAGCGCTTCGCCCACAAGAAGGGCCTCGGCTCGTCGCGCAACGGCCGGGACTCGAACTCGAAGCGGCTCGGCCTAAAGAAGTTCGGCGGCGAGACAGTCGCGGCCGGCAATATCATCCTGCGCCAGCGCGGCACGCGGTTCTTCCCCGGCACCAACGTCGGCATGGGCAAGGACAACACGCTGTTCGCGATGGTCGGCGGCACGGTCAAGTTCGCACGACGCGGCAAAGACAAGCAAGTCGTCGCGGTCGAGCCAGCGCCAGTCGAGGCGTGACCGGCGACGTCCGCGAGCGAGGTCAGATCCGGCAGGCCCGCATGACCGTGCGGGTCTTTTCGTGCGCCGATCTCTTTTCCGAGCTTCGCTCGGAATACCACATTTCGTAGCTAGACACCAATGTTCGTCGACGAAGCTTCCATATTAGTCCACGCCGGTGATGGCGGTGACGGCGTCGTCGCGTTCCGGCGAGAGAAGTACGTCCCCCGCGGCGGCCCGAGCGGCGGCGACGGCGGACGCGGCGGATCGATCTACCTCGTGGCCGATCCGCAGCTCGCGACCCTCATAGAATTCCGCCACAAGCGCAGCTTCGACGCGGGCCGCGGCGAGAATGGCGCGTCCGCGAACTGCCACGGCAAGGATGGCGACGACATCGACATCCCTGTGCCGTGCGGCACGCTCGTGTTCTCGAATGACGAGCTCGTCGCAGATCTCGACGAGGCGGGCGCGCGCGTCTGCATCGCGCGCGGCGGACGAGGTGGTCTCGGCAATCAGCATTTCGCGACCTCGACGCGCCAGACACCGCGCTTCGCGCAAAAAGGCGAGCCCGGAGAAGAGCGCAAGCTCGATCTCCAGCTCAAACTGCTCGCCGACGCCGGAATCGTCGGAGCGCCGAACGCCGGCAAGTCGACGCTGCTGTCTGCGGTGTCATCTGCGAAGCCGAAGATCGCAGACTACCCGTTCACGACGCTCGAGCCCCAACTCGGCGTCGTCCGGGTCGATATCGACGCGAACTTCGTGCTTGTCGACGTGCCCGGCCTCATCGAGGGCGCGAGCGAAGGTGTCGGGCTAGGCGATCGCTTCTTGAAGCACGTCGAGCGGTGCCGCGTTCTCATCCACCTCGTCGACGGCGCGCTGATGCCCGAAGAGGCGCTCGCACAGCTGGCGACGACCGAGCGCGAGCTATCGGCATGGAGCCCGCTCCTCGCGGGCAAGCGCAAAATCGTCGCGGTCTCGAAACAAGACTTGCCCGACGCGCGCGAAACGCTCGCCGCTCTGAAAGACGCCCTCGATCAACCGGTGTTCGGGATCTCGGCGGCGACGCGAAAAGGCGTCGTCGAACTCATGGCGGCGACGTACGAAGCGATCCTCGAAGATCGCGCGAGAGCTGCGGCCGAAGAGCGGGCGCGCGGACCGGTCTTGCGGCCCGAACCCAAGACGTCATCGACCGTCGTCGTCGAAAAAGAACCCGATGGCTACCGCATCAGCGGCGAGAAGATCGAAAGGCTCGCGGCGATGACCGACTTCGAGACCGACGACGGGCGCGCGTATTTCGATCGCGTTCTCGCGCGCAGCGGTGCTCGGAAGAAGCTCGACCGGCTCGGCGCCAGGCCGGGCGACACGATACGCGTCGGCGATCGGGCGTACACGCACTCGTGAGCGGCGAACGCATAGGTCTGCTCGGCGGCACGTTCGATCCGATCCACATCGGCCATCTCCACCTCGCCCAAGCCGTCGCCGACGTCGCCGCGCTCGACACCGTGCTCTTCATGCCGGTCGGCTCGCCTGCGCACCGTGAGACCCACGCGTCCGCGGAAGACCGTAAGGAGATGACGCAGCTCGCGATCGCGCGCAACACGCGCTTCGAGTTCGACGGCACGGCGCTCGAGCAGCCGGCGCCCGCGTACACGGCGGATACGCTCGCGCTGCTGCGCGAGAAGCGGCCGCACGATCGCTTTTGCTTCATCGCCGGGATCGACTCGCTCGCGCGCAGCCGATGGCGGCGGCTCGACGAGGTCGCGGAGACGCTCGAGAAGTTCTACGTCGCGCGGCGCGAGGGGGTCGACGTCGCGGAACTCGCGCCGATACTCAGCGATCTCGCTCCGGAATTGCGCGCGCGTTTCGAGATCGTCGACGTCGCGCTCATGGACCTGTCATCGACGGAGATCCGCGCGCTCGTCAAAGCGGGAAGGTCGATACGCTATCTCGTGCCCGACGTCGTCGCCGGGTACATCGCGGATCGCTCGCTATATCGGTGACGTCGGCTCAGTTCGTGCCCAAAGCGGGGAATGAGAACGTACCCGTCGCAACGGGACGCGTCGGCTTGCGGGCGCCGGCGCGCCCGACCAGGCCGAGCAACAGCACGCGGATGTTGCCCGCGGCACGCACTTGATGTCTGCCGGCGTTCAGCGCTTTGAGGAAATCGGACGGCGACGAGAAGTCTGGAATCGGACTCACGGGGCCTTTCGCACGAGCACGAGGCGCTCAAGCATTTGAAGTCTCATCCCACATTATACAAGGACGTATGACGACCCACAATTCCGAACGTGTGGGCGAACGGTTGGGCGGTTGTGATGCTTCGACGCTCGCCGCCGAATTCGGCACGCCGCTGCTCGCGATCGATGAAGTGTGGCTTCGCGCACGCATGCGGCGCTTTCGAGCGGCGTTCGAGCGCGAAGGACGGGACGCGTGCGTCACGTACGCGGGGAAAGCGTTGCTCGTCGCCGCGATCGCGCGCCTCGCGAACGAGGAAGGGCTGTACGTCGACGTCTGCTCGCTGGGCGAGCTCGAGACCGCGCTTCGCGGCGGCGTTCCGGCCGACCGCTGCATCGTGCATGGTTGCTACAAGACGCGCGACGAACTCGCGGCCGCGGTCTATCACGGTGTCCGTCATGTCGTCATCGATCACGAGAGCGAGATCGCGGCGCTCGCCGATCTCGCGCGCGACACGTCGCGGCGAGTCGATGTCCTTCTGCGTCTTAATCCCTCGATCGCAGCGCGCACGCACGAATTCGTCCAGACCGCAGCGCCCGCTTCGAAGTTCGGCTTCTCGCTCGCGGACACGCAGGCTATCGACGCCGTGCGTGCGACGCTGGCTCGAAAAGAATTGCGCTTGTCGGGCATCCATTGCCATCTCGGTTCTCAGATCCGCGATCTGCAGGCCTACGCGGATGCGATCGACGCCATGTTCCATTTTTCCGAAATCGCGCACCGCCAAACCGGCGTGCAGTTCGAAATCGTCGACGTCGGCGGCGGTCTCGCGATCGGAGACGCTGACGGCAGCGCCGAGCCGACGCCCGAGGCATGGGCGGATGCGCTTTTCGCCGCGCTCGACCGTCGCCTCGCCGACTATCCGCTTTGCCGCCCGCGTCTATACGTCGAACCCGGACGCTCGCTTGTCGCTTCTGCGGGCACGACGCTCTATCGAATCGGCGTCCGCAAGCGACTGCCGGACGGGCGCGATGCGGTGATCGTCGACGGCGGCATGAGCGACAATCCACGGCCTGCACTGTACGGCGCGCGTTACGGCGTCTCGATCGTCGGCAGAACGTCCGATCCGCCCACAGGCACGTTCACGATCTTCGGCCGTCACTGCGAGACCGATCGGCTCTTCCCCGATGTCGAGCTGCCGGATCCGCGCGAAGGCGAACTGCTCGCCGTCGCCGACACCGGCGCGTACACGTACGCGATGGCGAGCAACTACAACCGCTTCGTCCGGCCCGCCGTCGTGCTCGCTGCGAGCGGAACTGCGCGGCTCATAGCGCGGCGCGAATCGCTCGATCGCGTGCTCGACCTCGACGTCACGGAGGACGCGTGATGCGCTTGCAGCTGCGAGCGATCGCATTCGCCGTCGCGATCGTCGCCGGCGCGTGCGGTTCGGGCGTTCGCCCGGACAATGCCAATGCGCTCGACGACATACAAAGCGGCCGAAGTGGCGACGAAGTCATCGTCGAAGGCATCGTGACCCATGTGGGGCACACGTCGCGGGGGGAGACCGGCGCGCACGAGCACTTCGACATCCGCATCTCTTCAGGCGCGGCCGAACAGGACATCCTGGTCGCGGACAACATCACGGTCGGCGCGCAAGCGCCCGTGAAAAGAGGCGACGACGTCGTCGTCAAGGGCGTGCTCGAGGTCGACCCGAGCGGCCCGGTCATCCATTGGACGCACCACGACCCCGCGAACCGGCACCCTGCCGGGTTCGTGATGGTCGGCGGGCGCATGTATGAGTGAGCGCGTGAGCGAGGTGACGCTCGCGTCGGCGTCGCCCCGGCGCCTCCAGCTTCTCGAAAGCCTCGGTCTTCGAGTCGTCGTCGTCCGAAGCTCGTACGAAGAGCGCGAGGATATGGCTTCCGACGGCCTCGCAGATCTCGCGCTGCGTCACGCGCTCGGCAAAGCCGCCGGAGCCGCTACGGGCGGCCCCCCGTTGCTCGTCGCAGCAGACACGGTCGTCGACGTCGACGGCACGGGACTCGCGAAGCCGCGCGACGATGCAGACGCGAAGCGCATGCTCCGCACGCTCTCGGGCAGGTGGCACGTCGTCCACACCGGATTCACGCTCGTCGACAGGGCGAGCGGGAAGAGCGTTTCAGGTGTCGAGTCGTCACGCGTCAAGTTCGCCGCGCTCGACGAGGCGATGATCGCTCGATACGTCGCGACCGGCGAGCCGCGCGACAAAGCCGGCGCGTATGGGATCCAAGGCAAAGGCGCGCTACTCGTCGAGCGCGTCGACGGCGATTTCTACACCGTCATGGGTCTGCCGCTCGCCCGCGTCAACGCCGCCGCGCGCGAGCTCGGCCACGAGATCGACTGACGCGATGGCTTCATGGTACGAGCGCTTGTATGCGAAGGTCGCGCCTGAGATCGGCATCGATCTCGGCACGGCGAACACGCCTGTCTTCGTCCGCGGACATGGTATTCGGTTCGTCGAGCCGACCGTCGTCGCGGTGAATTCCGACACGGGCGATGTCATAACGGTCGGCGAGGGCGCCAAACAGATGCTCGGCCGGACGCCGCGCAACATCCAAGTCATCCGCCCGATGCGCAACGGCGTCGTGTCGAACTTCGCGTATACCGAAGCGCTCGTGCGCCAGCTCATGGAGCGTGCGATGCGCGGCCGGCCGCTCTTCCCGCCGCGCGTCATGGTCGGCGTGCCGGGCTCGGCGACCGAGGTCGAGCGCAAAGCCGTGCGCGAGGCGCTCATGGGAGCGGGTGCGGGCCGCGTCTACTTCATCCCGCAGGCGGTCGCGGCGGCGGTCGGCGCCGAGCTGCCGATCCTCGAACCGGGCGCGAGCATGATCGTCGACATCGGCGGCGGCACGACGGAGATCGCGGTGCTGTCGCTCGGCGGCCTCGTGACCGGTCGATCGCTCAAGCTTGGCGGCGATCGCCTCGACGAAGCGATCGTCACGTACTTGCGCTCCAACCGGGGTTTTCTCATCGGTGAACGGACCGCCGAAGCGCTCAAGATCTCGCACGGATATTACGGCAGACCGCTCGGTCGTCCGCCGGCGAACGTACCCGGACAAGACCTGCGCAGGCTCAGGCCGGGAACGCTGCAAGTTCGCGAGGAAGACATCGGCGCCGCGATCGCAGAGCCTGTCGGTCAGATCGTCGATGCGGTGCGCGCTGTCATCGAGCAGACGCCCCCGGAATTGGTGCGCGATATCGGGGAGCGCGGACTCGTGCTCGCCGGAGGCGGTGCGGCGATCGCCGGGTTCGCCGCGACGCTGAGCGTCGTCTTGTCGATCCCGACGCGCATCGCCGAGTCGCCGCTCCTCTGCGTGGCGATGGGTGCGGGCGCGATCCTCGGCGATCAGCGCCTTTTCGATGCGCTCTATCCGGCGCCCGAGTCGATGATCGGTAGGTGGTGGCGATTCCTTCGTTCTGGGATGAGAGAAAGCTCTTCGTATTCATCACGCTGATCATCCTCGCCGCCGTCGCGACGCTGCTCGAGATCGACGCCGCGCGTAACGGACGGCAATCCATCGCCGATGAGATAACGAGTTCCGTCTTCGCTCCGGTCGAAGCTGCGCTCACAGCAGCGGGCAATGCGATAGGGGGCGAGATCTTCGCCCTTTCGAACGCCGGCAAAGTCGCTTCGGAGAACGCCCAGCTCCGCGACAAGGTCCATCAGCTCTCTGCCGATGACGACGCGCTCCACGCGGCTGCGGTCGAAAATGCCGACTTGCGCAAGCTCCTCGCTTTACGCTCGACGTACGGCGCGAACGCGGTCGCAGCGGACGTCGTCGGATATGCGCCGGAGGCGTCGCGTAAAGAGATCACGATCGACCGCGGCTGGCGCGACGGCGTCAAGCGCGATTGCGTCGTCGTCGGCGGCGCGGGTCTCGTCGGGCACGTCATCGATGCGGGCTCGCACGAAGCCCACGTCCTCCTCATCATCGATCCGACAAGCTCGGTGCCCGCGTACCTGCAGCGTTCGCGCTCGTGGGGGATCATCGTCGGCACGTCGCTTCACGTCAAGATGAAGTACATCGGGCAAGACAAGAAGGTCATCGCCGGCGACATGGTCGTCACCGGCCAGGGCCAGGTGTATCCAGGCGGCATCTCGATCGGCCGCGTCCGCGAGGTCGACCGCAAGGACAGCGCGCTCTATCAGAGCGCCGTCCTCGACACCGACGTCGACTTCGCCTCGCTGACGCACGTCCTCGTGCTCCCGCTGAGGTGAGCGTGCACGATTCCGCTTCCTCTTCTCTCCGGCTGCGCGGCGGTCCGGCGCGCGCGCGCCGCGCTCCCGTCGACGCCGAGGTGTCGGTCCCCCCGCGCTTTTCCGTGCTGCTCGTGCTCGGGCTCGTCGCGTTGCTTCTCCAGTCCACGCTGCTCCATAGCGTCACGTTGCGCGGCGCGCATCTCAGCCTTGTCACCGTCCTCATCGTGTGGACGGGACTTCGCTGTGGCGTCGTCGCCGGCGGTTGGCTCGGACTCATTCTCGGCGTGCTCGAAGACGCGCTCGGCGGCGGCGGAGCGAACACGATCGCAGCGACGCTGACCGGATTCGGGTCGGGACTGCTCGCCAACCGCTTCTTCTCGGATTCGCTGCCCGTCTTCCTCAGTGCGCTCGCCGTCGCGACGGCGATCCGCTACGCCGCTAATTACATCTTCTTCGAGTTCATCGATGGTGAACGCGGATTGTTCATCCCGCTCTCGCACGAATTCGTGTGGAGCATCCTGCTCAACGCGGCCGTCGGTACCGTCGTCCTGCTCGCGCTTCGCGCGTACTCGCATCGGAGCACCGGCCGGCGATGAAACGGCGCATCGTCGCGCTCGCCCTGGCGGTCGCCGCCATCTTCATCGTGCTTGTGTGGCGCCTCGCCGACACGCAGCTGCAACATGGCGCTTACTACGAATATCTCGCAAACCTCAACCAGCTCCGGACGATCCCGGTGACCGCGCCGCGCGGTCTGCTCTACGACCGCAACGGCATCGTCATCGCGCGCAACCGACCGTCGTTCGTCGTCGAGGTCGTACCGATGCAGCTCCACGATCCGAACGCGGAGATGCGCGAACTGGCGTCGATCCTCATGGTTCCCGAAGCGCAGCTGTGGCAGCGGCTGCTCCATCAGAACGGCGTCACCTACAAGAACTTCGACGACCTCGCTGCTGCCATACCGCTCGGACCGGTGACGATCGCCGCCGATCTGAACACGGCGACCGTCGGCCGCTTTTCCGAGCGAGCCGATGACTTGCCGGGCATGTCCGTCGAACTCGTGCCCGTTCGGCAGTACCCGTACGGCACGCTCGCGAGTCACGCGATCGGGTACGTGGGGCAGATCTCGCAGTCGCAATACGACCGGCTCAAGAGCAAAGGCTACACGCCGAGCGACACGATCGGCGAGGACGGGCTCGAGATGACGTACGATTCGCTGCTTCGCGGCAGGCCCGGCGGCAGGCAGATCAAGGTCAACTCGGCGGGGCAGGCGGTCGCGAGCGTCGGCGATTTCGCGGCTATCCCCGGTGACAATCTCGACCTCACGCTCGACTGGCCCTTGCAGCGCGCGGCGGAAACGGCAATGGCGCTGCAGATAAAAACCCTCGAGGGGCAGATCGGCCATCGCGTCGGCGGATCGGCGATCGT
This sequence comes from Candidatus Eremiobacteraceae bacterium, assembly GCA_035710745.1. NCBI lineage: Bacteria > Bacillati > Vulcanimicrobiota > Vulcanimicrobiia > Candidatus Eremiobacterales > Candidatus Eremiobacteraceae > Candidatus Eremiobacteraceae bacterium. Next base: position 214,709 of record DASTCX010000004.1, read on the forward strand.
CGAGGATCCGAATACCGGTGCGGTGCTTGCACTCGTCAGCCAGCCGAACTTCGATCCGGATGATTTCGCCGCGGGGATAAGCGGGAAGCGTTATTCGGGCTATTTGAACGACCCGCTGCTGCCGCTTTTCAACCGCGCCGTATCCGGCGCGTATCCGACCGGGTCGACGTTCAAGATCATCACGAGCTCGGCCGCGCTGCAAAGCGGGCTGCTCGACGAGGAATCGACCCGCTTTTGCGGCGGCGTGTACGACCTCAACGGCTTCATCTTCAACGACGACCGCGGCGGCGGGCACGGCACGTTGACGATCCGGCCGGCGATCGCTCGTTCGTGCGACGTGTTCTTCTTCCAGGTCGGCAACGAGCTTGGGATCTCGCGGCTCGACAAGTACGCCGCGGCGTACGGTATCGGCAAGAAGACGAACATCGACATTCCGGGCGAGACGAGCGGCACGTTGCCGACGCCGGCGTGGAAGAAACAAGTCGTCAAGGACGATTGGTACTCCGGCGACACGGTAAATATGTCGATCGGCCAAGGGTATCTCGAAGCGTCGCCGGTGCAGATGCTCCGAGTCGTCGGCGCGGTCGCGAACGGCGGCGAGCTATATGCGCCGTATCTCGTCGCCGATGCGCGCGATCCGCAAGGCCGCATCGTCAAGCGCTTCGGTCCGCATCCGCAAGGCGATGTCGGCGTGTCGGAATCGAATCTGCAGATCATCCGCGAGGGCATGCTCGGCGCGATCGAAGACCCTTACGGCACCGCGTACAACGTCTACATTCCGGGCTTCCATTACGCCGGCAAGACGGGAACGGCTGAGAACTTCCCGACCGTCGACAACCCGCAAGGCCGCAATCACGCGTGGTTCGTCTGCTTCGCGCCGTATGACCATCCGAAGATCGCGGTCGTCGTCTTCATGGATCAGAGCGGCGGCTTCGGCGCGGTGAACGCGGCGCCGGTCGCACAGGCGATCGTGACGGCGTACTTCCATCTCAAGACGTCGGGTCCGAACGGCACCGGCATCCGCGACTGATATCCGCGATTGATGATGGAGCGGTCGACCTTGTAGCGGTCGAGCTTTAGCTCGACCGAAGCCACGCGTCCTGATTGTGCCTATCGACGCTCTTGGCCGCACGTGTGAGCGACGTTGCACACGCCGTCACGGGTGGCCAAGGACCCGTCGGAAGGTGCGCCAAAACCTGAGACTATCCCACCGGAAACGCTTTAGGAGCCGACGTCAAAGATGCCGACCACCACGTTCGCCCTCGCCGATTCGATGCGGCGTTTGGGTACGGAGAGCGCCTTCGTCGTATTGGCGCGCGCCCGCGCGCTCGAAGCGCAGGGCCGCAACATCATCCACCTCGAGATCGGCGAACCCGACTTCGACACACCCGAGCATGTGAAGAACGCGGGCATCGATTCGATCAAACATAACCGCACGCACTACTCGCCCGCGAGCGGCATCATGGAGCTGCGCGACGCGATCGCCAAGCACGTGACGAAGTCGCGCGGCGTGCCCGTGACTGCGGATCAAGTCGTGGTAAGTCCGGGGGCGAAGCCGATCATCGCGCTGACGCTGATGGCGCTGCTCAATCCGGGCGATGAAGTCGTCATCCCGGATCCCGCGTATCCGGCGTATCGGTCGATCGTCACGTACGTCAGCGCAGTGCCGGTGTCGGTGCCGCTTCTGGAGCGAAAGAACTTCCGGCTCGAGCTCGACGCGCTCGAAACCGCGATCACGCCACGGACGAAAGCCATCGTCATCAATTCCCCGCATAATCCGACCGGCGGCATCCTGACGCCCGATGACATCGCAGGCATCGCCGCGATCGCGAAACGTCACGACGTGCTGGTCATCACCGACGAGATCTACAACCGGCACTGTTACGACGCACCGTTCGCATCGTTTTTCGGCCTCGGCGGCATTCCGGATCAGACGATCCTCATCGACGGCTTCTCGAAGGCGTGGGCGATGACAGGCTGGCGGCTCGGCTTTGGCGTCTTCCCGAAATACATCGCCGATGCGGTCGGCGCGCTCATGCTCAACACGGTGTCGTGCACGGCGACGTTCGTGCAGGACGCCGGCATCGCGGCGCTGACAGGCGACGACAAGCCGGTGCAGGCGATGCGCGACGAGTTCTTGCGACGTCGCGACTTGCTCGTCGAAGGGCTCAATCAGATCCCGGGCGTCACGTGCAAGTTGCCGGGCGGCGCGTTCTACGTCTTCCCGAATTTCTCGGCGGTCGACTCTGACGATATCCGGCTTGCGGCGCACATCCTCGACGAAGGCAACGTGGCGGTGCTCGGCGGTTCGACGTTCGGCCCCAACGGTCGCGGCTTCATCCGCCTGTCGTACGCGAACTCGGAAGAGAACTTGCGCGAAGCGCTGTCGCGGATCCGCAAAGCGCTCGCTTCGTACCGCCGCGCCTGATCGTGCGGCCTATCGCACGGCCTTTCACGCGGCCCGTGTAGTAGGCCGAGCGAAGCTCGGCGACATGGGACGCTCTCGGCTCAAGGTCGTCATTCCAGGCGGCACCGGTTCTATAGGCACGGTGCTTGCTAAGCACTTCCATGAGGCCGGCGATGACGTTACTGTTATCGCGCGATCGACGGCTCGGAACGCGCGGTGGCGCACGGTCGTATGGGATGGTGGCACGCTTGGCGATTGGGCGCAGGCAATCGACGGCGCGGACGTCGTCATCAACCTCGCGGGTCGCAGCGTCAACTGCCGCTACACGCCGGAGAATCGGCGCATCATCATCGAGTCTCGAACGACGACGACTCGCCTCGTCGGCCAAGCCATCGCCGCGGCGAACAAGCGGCCACGCACTTGGATGAACGCGAGCACGGCGACGATCTATCGCCACGCGCTCGACCGGCCGCAGGACGAGAAGACCGGCGAGCTTGGCGGCGATGAACCAGGCGCACCGGCGAAGTGGAACTTCAGCATCGACGTCGCGACCGCGTGGGAGCGCGCATTTGTCGACGCTGCCGCCCCTGGTGTCCGCAAGATCATCCTCCGGTTGGCGATCGTCATGGAGCCTTACACGCATAGTACCCTCGCGCTGCTGAGCGGCTTGGTTCGCAAGGGCCTCGGCGGGGCGAATGGCAGCGGATCGCAGAGGGTGTCGTGGGTCCACGATGTCGACCTTGCGCGCACGATCGAATTCCTTATCGCTAGCGAGGACACCGACGGCATCATCAATGTCAGCTCGCCGAATCCCGTGCCCAACCGCGATTTCATGCGAGCACTGCGCGACGCAATGGGAGTTAAGATCGGACTACCCGCGACAGAGCCGATGCTTCGGGTCGGAGCGTTCCTAATGGGAAGCGAAACCGAGCTCGTCCTCAAGAGCCGCTGGGTGCTCCCGACGCGGCTGCTTGAATCCGGTTTCACCTTCACGTATCCGACATGGCCGGAAGCGGCGCGCGATCTCGTACGTCGTGCCCACACCGAGGCGTCGTAGGCCTCGCGCTACAGCCGGCTATACGCTCGTCGACGCAGATCGCGGATCGGCACCATTCCGAATCGTCTTGAGCTATATCGGTTGGGATCGGCCGGATCGACAACGATCGTGTCGGGCTGCACGAGCATCCTCCTAAGCCACCACACGAAGAACGTGAAGCACGCGCCGGCGCAAGTGACTTCCACGCCGAACGTGCGTCCGCTGTCGGGCCCGAATCGCCGTACCGCTTCGTAGGCGATGAGAACCGACAAGCTCGCGACGAACGCGTGGAACTCCAACATTCTCACCGATGGCTGTGAAATGCGGCGCACTTCGAGGCCGTCGTCTGTCCGGACGATCGTGATCTTCACGTCTCTGGTCGATTCAAGCTCGCGTCGCTCAGTCACGATGTCTCTTGCCGGTGCCCTCAGACCGAACGTGAAGAGCGCACGACCGACTTTGAGCGTGGGCATGATGCTTATGCGAGACCCATAGCTGATCGAACCTCCGCGAGAGTCCTGGTCGCGATCGAGCGCGCTTTTTTCGTCCCCTCGGCGATGATCTCGTCGACATAACCGGCTCTCGCTTCGATCTCGCGACGGCGCTCGCGGATCGGGGCGAGAAAGCGGTTGAGGTGCGCGGCCATATCGCCTTTGTTCTCGACGCATCCGAGCTGTCCGGCGCGGCAGCGATGCGCGATCGATTCGGCGTTCGGCCCGTTGACGATCTGCTGGAAGAAGAACACCGGACACGTCTCCGGATGGCCGGGGTCGGACTTTCGGACCTTTTCGGGATCCGTGAACATGTCTTTGACCTTCGCGATCGTCGCCGCGTCGTCGTCCGCGAGCATGAGCGCGTTGTCGTACGACTTGCTCATCTTGCGGCCGTCAGTTCCAGGCACGTACGGCGTCTCGGACAATATCGCTTCTGGTTCGACGAGCACCGCCCCGTAGAGATGATTGAAGCGGCGGACGATCTCACGGCACAGTTCGAGATGCGGCAGCTGGTCCTGGCCCACCGGTACGCCTTCGCCTTTGAAGGCGGCGATGTCGACCGTCTGCAGCACCGGATAGCCGAGAAAACCGTGCGTCGCGATCTCCGGACCGAGGGCATTGATCTGATCTTTGTACGTCGGCACCCGCTCGAGCCACGACACGGGCACGATCATCGACAGCAGCACCGCCAGCTCGCTTATCTCGGGGATGTGGGACTGCAGATAGATGGTGCACTTGCCGGGATCGAGTCCGGCGGCGAGCCAGTCGGTGACCATCTCGCGCACGTCGCCCGCGATCTCGCGGCTGCGTTCGAATTTCGTCGTCAGCGCGTGGAGATCGGCGATCTCGTAGAAGCAGTCGTTGCCTTCCGAAAGAGCGATGAACGTATTGAGCGCACCGAGTAGATGGCCGACGTGCATGCGGCCCGTCGGGCGCATGCCGGCCATGATGCGGCGCCTCTTCGCCGTCTTCGTCGCACGGAGCTGGACGACCAAAGTGCAAACTCTCCTTCGATGAACGCGCGGCTGGGTTTACACTGCGGCGCGGCCGACTCCCGCGGCGACGAACTGACGCCGCCCGCGGCCGAGCGGTCGCGCCGAAACCAGAGCCGCACGGACGAAACGCCGCGCGAACCGGACGGCGTCCGGCAGATCTGCGCCGCGAGCGAGCGCGACGGAGAGCGACGCTGCGAGCATGCACCCCGTGCCGCGCGCGTCGGCTCGAAGTCGCGCCGCGGCGAACCGCTCGACGCTGCCGTCGCGATGCGCGAGGACGTCGACGATGCGCGCGCCGGTGCGCAGGTGGCCTCCTGTTACCAGCACCGCACAGCCGTATCGCTTCGCCAGAAACGTTCCGGCGCGCTGCGCGTCAGCGACATCGACGACACGCATCGACGCGAGCGCCGCAGCCTCGGCAGCGTTCGGAGTCGCGATGTCTGCGACGCGAAGCAGTTTGCGCAGACCCTCGAGAGCGCGTGTGCTCTGAAGGCGCCCGCCCGTCGACGCGACCATCACTGGGTCGATGACGATGGGCGGCCGGTTCTTCAAACGGCGAAGCCGATCGGCGACCGCGATACACGCTTGCCGTCCGGGGATGAGGCCGACGCGGATCGCGTCTGGCCGCACCTGTTCCAGGATCACATCGAGCTGGGATACGATCGCAGCGCTCGGGGCTTTGAGCACGCCTCCGACCCGTCTGCTGTTCTGTGCCGTGATCCCCGCGACGACGTAAACGCCCCTAACCGCCCTCAGTCTAGAATAGACCGCCGCGTCGAGGAATAGGCCGGCCCCTGCGGTGGGGTCGGTACTACCGATGCTGCAAACCACGCTGGGCTTCAGGTTCCGGCCGCCTTTCGCACGCGCGTTCTCCACATATCCACAGGGCTTGTGGAAAACTCCCCCTTACGGCTGTGAGCTCGGTTTCGGGATCGGCAGCGAGGTGGACCCCGGCGAGGGGCTCCCGGTCGAGACCGGAGTGGGCGACGGCCCGGCGGTCTCGGCCTTGACGGGAGCGATGTTGTCGGGCACCTTCGCATCGACTGCCCGATATATGCCGGCGATCAGCGCGCGAAATGTCGCCAACCGGCCGGCGACGACGCTGCCCATCGGATCGCCGAGCGACTGGAACCAGACGCCCGACTCCGCGGCGACGAGCAGTGGCCGGACCTTCGGTTTGTCGATCGCCGAATCGCCGCCGGCAGCGGTACGTGCCGCGGCAAGGGCGCGCCATAGCGACGCCTGATCGACCGAGCCCATCCATAGCCCGAGCGACCCCGACTCCGCTGCGGCCGGATAACCGTATGCGCTCGCCGTCGCCGGATGCGCGTGGAGGAACTGCGCGGGCGTCGTCGGTGCGCCCGCGCTGCCCGCAGCGATCGTGCCGACGAATCGCTCGACGACTGATCGCGCGTCGGAGCGCTGCGACCACGGCCCCTCCGCATCGATCCGCAAGACAAGGATTGCCGAGGCGCCGCGAGCGTGTTGCGCCGCTTGACTCGCGACGGCGATGAGCTGTTGCGACATCGCACCGGTCGAACCGATCGCCGTCTGAACCGCCGCGCTTCCGTCCTCGCTCCAGAACAGCACCGGCAGGGTGACCTTGCGATCGACTGTGAGTGCGTACGCATGGAGCGATGAAGCAGCAGCCTCGTCCACACCGCTTTGCGAACCGCTGCCGCTACCGCGCACGACCCGATCGGAGAAAAGCGCGTAGGCGGCGCCGGCGCTCTTGATGATCGGACCGGTCGCATCATCGTACGCACCGAAAGGCGAATAGAACCCGACGCCGAGACCCGATGCGGGATGCGCGAATGCGGCCACCGCGCGCAGCGCGCCGGTCGTCACCTTTCCGGCATCGGTCCCAGCCGCGAGGTTGATGATGCGCGCGTCGGTGGCCGATGTGCCGCCCGCGTCGATGATGAGCGGCAGAACGGGTTCGTCGTCGGGAGTCGCCGCGATCTCAACGGCGCCCGACCGGACGTCGGCGCGCAGTTCATCCGCGACGGCCTTGTCCGCATCCGCGAGCGCTCGAAGGATCGCGGATGGCGGCGAAAACGACTCCGGCTGCGGCATGCCGGTCTCCGACAGGACGACGGCCGCGTCGGTCGCGGCGAAGTTCGAAAGATCTTGCGCCGAAAACGCGACCGACCGATCGCCTCGCGCGACGTTTGCGGCCGCGGTGGCGAACGTCAGATACTGCGATCCGGCGCGCGATCGCGCGATCGCGGACTCGAGCGGTCGGTGACGTGCGAGTATCACGAGCAGCGCGATCGGCTGCGCTGCGCTCGATGCGGCTGCGCCGCTCGGCGACCCGGAAAGCGCGGTGTCGCCCGCCGCCGCGCGATCGAGTGCGCTCAAGTACGCAGGCTCGATGGCGAACGTCAGGTGCGCGTGCGGGTGGCCGCGCAATGCGCGGATCGGCTCCCCGATCTCTTCCGGCGCTCGCAACGCGACGTCAGCCGCGGCGAGCGACTCGTCGTCAGAAGCGGGCGGAGCGACGCGGAAAACGATCGCCAGCGATGGCGTAGCGGACGCGGGCGCCGGCGGCGCGGGCTTCGCGGCGGCGATGAGGGCGGCTGTTGTTAGAGCGCAGATCACGTCTTTTGGGTCTCCTGAAAGCAAACGGACCGGTCGCCCGGCCCGGAGTTGCCCTGATGATAACGCGTCGCGGTCAGTTCGTGACCGAAACCCCGATCGTGCCGAGCGCGCCGTTGCTCGCGATCGCGTCGATATTCGCCGTCGTCTTGCCGAGCGTATTCGCCCAGACGCAGATCGTCGCCGTCTGCTCGCCCGCGTACGGATGCGTGAAGACGCAATCCGGTTCGAGCAGCACGACCGATTGCGGATTGCTCGAATCCCACTTGACCGGCACGGTGACGTTGTAGTTGGTGCTGTTGCCCGCCGACGGATGTGCGACGAAGAGGACGGTATGGCCGACGAGGAGTGGATACGGATTGACGGTCACGCCGCTGCTCGCGGTGATCGCGACCTGCGTCGGGTTGGTCGTGCCGGACTTGAGGTTGACGCCGAGACCGCCACACGCGGCGAGCGCCATGGAAGTCGCGGCCACGCCGACGACTGCGACGATGATGGAGCGGCGCCGCGATGCCTGCATCGATGTGCCTTTCAAAGCGCGTCTTGGGGCGCGTGCGGCTTCGTAGAGGCGTAAAACGAATCCTCCGGGACGCGTCTCTGCGCACGATCACCACGAGCGCAGATCGAGCGGACCGATCGTGACGAACGCCGGCTGTGACGCCCCGTCTGCGACCACCGGTCCGATGATTATCGTCGCCTTAAGGGCCGTATCCGTCCGCGACGGCAACGGGAAATTGATGTACCCGACTCCCTGGTGCATCGGATACACGCGGGCGCCCTCGAAGAACTGCTCGTCGTTGAGCGGGAAGTCCGCGGTGTTGATCGCCGCGACCGTCTTCCCTGCGATCGTCATCGTGCTGCGCGAGAGCGGCAACACTTGTACGGGCTTGGAGCCGAGATCGCGAAGCGTGCAATACACGCGGATGCGGCGGTCGAAGAACTCGATACGGTCGACGACGACGGTGATGCCGCCGCCCGACGCCTGCGCGCTTGGTGCGTACGACTTCCACGGCACATATATCTCTTTCACGCCCCACGTGCCGTTCGCGCGCAGCGCGAAATACGGCTCGGTGATTTGCGCCGTCGACGTCTTCTCGTTCGCGATGTCGTAGAACGACGCTGTTTGCGCGACGTCGACCTCGACGATCGCGGAGCTGCGCATCGTCACTTTCGCGATCGAAAACGAGACGATGCGATAGCGCGTCGCGGCGTAGTTCGAAGCGAAGTTTCGCGAATTGCCGAAATAGTGCTGCTGCGCCGGCGTCAAAAGGCGATAGGCCGTATCCGCATCGGGTTTCTCGAGCGCGGTGACGTAGCGCTTTACCGCATCGACGGCGCGTGGGTCCGGCGCCGGCGCGGCAGCCACTGCTCGCGCTGCTCCGAAGGCGCACGCAAGGCATGCGATAAACCCGGCGGCCGCAAGTGCCATGGTCCTCATCTCAGATATCCTGCGGGCACATGACGTCGACGATCCGGGTGAGATCCTCGTCGCCGACGTACTCGATCTCGATCGTGCCGCCGCCGGCGCGCGGCTTGATCGCGACGCGCGTCGCGAGCGCGAAGCGCAGGCGCGTTTCGACGGCGGCGAGCTCTGGCGATAGTTCTGCGTGCGAGGCTCTGACCGGCGCGCGAGCGGTGGCTTTCTTCTTTGCAGGCGATGCCGCAGCTGCGAGCCGCTCGACTTCGCGAACGCTCAGGCCCTGTCCGATCGCCGTTCGTGCGATCGCCTCCGCTCGAGCCGCAGGGAGCGCGGCGAGCGCCCTGGCGTGACCCGCGCTCAACCGTCCGTCACGCACCATCGCCTGGACCGCGTCGGGGAGCGACAGGAGGCGCAGCGCGTTCGTGAGCGTCGGGCGAGCTTTGCCGAGGCGCGTGCAGAGCGCGTCTTGCGTGAATCCGTAATCGTCGAGCAGCTGTCGATAGCCGCTCGCCTCTTCGATCGGATTGAGATCTTCGCGTTGAAGATTCTCCAGCAAGGCGAGCTCGAGCGCCTGCGGATCGTCGGCTTCGCGGACGAGCGCGGGTATTTGGCGCAATCCGGCGAGCTTGCCCGCGCGCCAGCGCCGTTCGCCGGCGATGATCTCGTAACGCTCGGCTCCGCTAGCGCGGACGAGTATCGGCGACAGCACGCCGTTCGAGCGGATCGATTGCGAAAGCGCGTCGAGCTCCGTCTCGTCGAAAGCGCGCCTCGGCTGGTGCGGATTCGCGACGATCGATTCGACGTCGAGCATCGCGACGCGCCGCTCGTCGGGAGCCGTCTTCGCCTGCGGCGTCTGCGCTGCGCCGGCGTTCGGGAAAAACGCGCCGAGGCCGCGGCCGAGTCCTCGCTGCTTGCTCACCGTTTTGAAACCTCCTCGGCGAGCGCGGCGTACGCCACGGCGCCTTTGCTTTTCGGATCGAACCGCGCGATCGGGGCGCCGAACGATGGCGCTTCCGAAAGACGGACGTTGCGCGGGATGCGCGTGTCGAAGACGAGTCCGGGGAAGTAGCGTATCACCTCGTCAACGACCTGGACCGCGAGATTCGTGCGGCCGTCGTACATCGTTATGAGGACGCCGAGGATCGCGATGCCCGGATTGAGGTGCGTGCGCACGAGGTCGATGACGTGCGTCAATTGGCCGAGTCCCTCGAGCGCGTAGTACTCGGCCTGGATCGGGATGACGAGGGCATCCGCGGCGGCGAGACCGTTGAGCGTCAAGAGGCCGAGCGACGGCGGGCAGTCGATGACGATGCGGTCGAACTTCTCGCGGACCGGTTCGAGCGCGGCGCGCAACCGCTGCTCGCGCGAGAGCGCCGCGACGAGCTCGACTTCCGCGCCGGCGAGATTGAGGGTCGCGGGCGCGACCCAAAGCCGCTCGACCGCCGTATGCTGCGCGACCTCATCGATCGTCGCCGACTTGAGCAGCACATCGTAGATGCAGCGCTCGACCGCCTGTTTGTCGATGCCGACGCCGGTCGTCGCGTTGCCCTGCGGGTCGACGTCGACGAGGAGGACACGTTCGCCCATGTCGGCGAGCGCCGCGCTTAAGTTCACTGCGGTCGTCGTCTTGCCGACGCCGCCTTTCTGATTCGCGACCGCGATGACGCGTCGCTGCGCAGTCATTTGGGACCCGCCTTGAAGTAATCGCGGACGATCGCGCGCAGCGTCGCCGCTTCGTTGCGGCTCGGATCGTCGAGGACTTGCTCCAGGCAATGCGCGAGCGCTTTGCCGACGCGTTGATCGCCGGCGAAATCCGGGCCGACGATCCCGAGTTCCTTCATCACCTCGATCACGTCCGCGCCGCCGATCGCGAGGTCCTTGATGCCGAACGGAGGCCTTCTCTCGACCTCGTCGCGTACGCGGCGCTCGAAGCGCGCCTGCTCCTCGGCATCGCGCGGCGCGAGACCGCTCGCGCGGACGTCGGCGTGGCGCACCTTGAATTGATCGTCGACGAGCTCCGGACGGATCCGTCTGATGAAGCGCCGGATCGCGGCGTCCGTGAGGCTGTCGTCGGTCGGATACATGTGGTTCGCGATGAGCCGGCAGACGCGGTCGACGTCATCGCTCGCGAATCGCAGCCGCAAGAGCGCTGTGCGCGCCATCTCCTCGCCGACCTGCTCGTGCCGGTAGAAATGCGGACCCTCTTTCGTGCGCGGTTTGCCGACGTCGTGGAGCAGCGCGGCGAGCCGCACCACGAGATCGCGCGGCCGCGCGTCTTGTTCGGCGAAATCGCAGCATTCGAGGCTGTGGTAGTATACCGTGTGCGCGTGGAACTCGTTCTGTTCGATCTGCCAGCCTTCCATGAGCTCGGGCAAGATGTGGTGCAGCGCGCTCACTTCGCGGAGCAGCTCGAATCCGATGCTCGGACGTGGCGCTTTTACGAGCAATTTCGTCAGTTCGTCGGCGACGCGTTCAGGTGCGACCGTCGGGATCAGATCCGACGCCGAACGCATCGCGTCGAGCGTCGACGGCGTTGCGGTCACGCCGAAGCGCGCGGAGAGCTGTGCGCCGCGCAGAACGCGAAGCGGATCTTCGATGAACGCGACCCGCGTCAGCGCGTCGAGACGCGCGTTCACGAGGTCGTCGCGGCCGCCGAAAGGATCGATGATCGTGCCGGTACGCAAATCGCGCGCCATCATGTTCATCCGAAAATCGCGGCGCGCGAGGTCGTCTTCGATCGCGATATCCGGCCCGAACTTCACATCGAAGTCGCGATGATGCGTGCCCGTCGATCGTTCGCTTCTCGGCAGCGCGATATCGACGATCTCGCCGTGCGTCGCGAGCTTGATGACGCCGAACGATGCGCCGACGAAGTCTGCAGGACCAAGCGGTTTCAACGCCGCGATGATGGCATCGACCGAGAGACCGGTGATGAGATAGTCGAGATTCGGTTCGTCGTCGAGATTCGGACGACCGAGTTCACGGAGCACCTCATCGCGCACGCGTCCACCGACCGCGAAGACGCCGCCATCGGGCAAAACCCGAAGAATGGCAGCGTCTATTTCGTCATGCGGGACGTTATGCGGGACACGTTCCACGTGGAACTATTCAATGCTCATAAGGGCTGTTTCGACGGCACCTTTGCTCGACGAGGGTAGTCGCTCGGTGTAGGCTTCTTCTTCTCAAACCACCAGCCGTGGCGGACGCTCTGCAAGTACGGAACCTCGACAGCTTTGGCCTCCACGAGTGCGCCGCCAAGCAGATCCGCGATCCCAAGCTCGTGCTCATTAGGTGCCTGCTGGCGCCCGACATAAAGCAATACCTTGCCGCGACGCTTCAACAAGGGTATTGCAAGTTCGAGTGCGGTCGCGGGCGCGGCAACGGCGCGAACGGTGACAATGTCCGCCGACTCGCGCAGATCTGACCTCCCTGCAGTTTCCGCCATCACCTTGCGAGCGGTCGCATCCTTTAGCGAGAGCCGGCCGATGATGCGCGTGAGAAAGTCAGCTCGCTTAGCCCGCGGTTCGAGCATGGTGGTCGATACCGACGCGAACGCCATCGCAATTGGAACCGCAGGAAAGCCGGCGCCGCTGCCGATGTCGATCAGCTGGCCGCTCATCGATCGTCCAGCCAGCGGAGCGAGACTATCGAGTAAGTGCGTAGCAATGAGGTCAACGATCGAAGATGCACCAACCAGATTCGTCTCGGCGTTCGCCCCGAGTACGAGCCCCGCAAAGTCGAGTAGCCGCTGAGGAAGAAGTTCGTCGACGAATCCGAGGATCTTGAGGCCGTCGCGAAGGTTTGATTCGGCCTCAGTCATGCGCCGCTGCGGGAACCTTCCGCTTTGCGGATTTCACCTGGTGGATAAATATGGCGAGAACCGACGTATCGGCCGGCGTGATGCCCGGTATGCGTCCGGCTTGTCCGAGTGTCGACGGCCGTTGCGCCGACCACTTCTCGCGCGCTTCGCGTGAGAGCCCCCGACACGAGTCGTAGTCGAATCCGTCCGGTATCGCGACGTGCTCCGCCTTCGAGAGCCGCTCGACCTCGACGGCCTGTCGTCTGATATAGCCGTCGTACTTGATCTCAATCGCGGCGCGCTCGCCGATCGAGTCCGCGTCATCATCTCCCGGGAAAAGGTCGCGGTATTCTATCTCGGGTCGCCGGAGCAGATCGGCGTACGTCGCGCCGTTTTGTGCGGTAAGGCGCCCGCACTCATCGCGCGTCGCTCGCGTCGATGCGAGATGGTCGCGTCGCCGCCCGAGCGCATCCATCCGCGCACAAAACCTCTCGTACGACTCGTCGTCAACGAGCCCGGCGGCACGTCCGACCGGCGTCAATCGCTCGTCCGCATTGTCGTGGCGCAGGAGCAGTCGATGCTCGGCGCGCGAGGTCAGCATCCGATACGGCTCCGCCGCGCCCTGCGTGATGAGGTCGTCGACGAGCGTGCCGATATACGACGTCGAGCGGTCGAAGATGACCGGATCCTTGCCTTGCGCGCGGCGCGCCGCGTTCATCCCAGCGACGATCCCTTGCGCCGCCGCTTCTTCGTAGCCCGACGTGCCGTTCACCTGACCGGCGTGGAAAAGGCCTGGAATTCTGCGCGTTTCAAGCGTCGCGCGCAGCTCGCGCGGGTCGACGAAGTCGTACTCGACGGCATATCCTGCGCGCAACATCTCCGCCGATTCGAGGCCCGACAGCGAATGCAACATGTCGAGCTGCACTTCCGCCGGCAGCGACGTCGAGAAGCCGCCGACATAAATCGACTCCGTCTCCCACCCCTCAGGCTCGAGAAAGATCTGATGGCTCGGGTTGTGCGAGAACTTCATGACTTTGTCTTCGATGGACGGACAATATCGGGGACCGGTGCCCTCGATGACGCCTAGCCCGTACATCGGCGAGCGATGAAGGTTCTCGCGGATTAGCTCGTGCGTGCGCGTATTCGTGTGCGTGATGTGGCACGACAGCTGCGGACCGGGGAACGCGCGCGTCGTTCGATAGGAGAAGGAGAGTGGCACGGCGCTCGGCTTTTGCTCTTCGACTCGCGACCAATCGATGCTACGCCGATCGGCGCGCGGCGGCGTTCCTGTCTTCAATCGCCCGGTCGTAAAGCCGAGGCGCCGCAAGCTCGCGGAAAGACCGATCGTCGGCGCTTCGCCCAGCCGGCCTCCGGGTGTCACCGACTCGCCCGCGAAGAGCTTTCCGCCCATAAACGTCCCGGAATTGACGACAACTTGCCTGGCAGCGATCTTTGTCCCGCTCTGCAAACCAACGCCGGCTATTCCGCTGCTATCCGCGATCAGCTCGAAAACCAGGTCCTCGATGACCGTCAGACCGCGTTGCGCCTCGACCGCGCTGCGCATCCGCACCGAGTACGCACGCTTATCGGCCTGCGACCTGAGCGCTCGAACAGCAGGCCCGCGGCTCTCGTTCAGCCAGCGCGTGTGGAGATACGTGTGGTCGATGCAGACGCCCATCTCGCCGCCGAGCGCATCGATTTCGCGGACGAGCTGCCCTTTCGCGGGTCCGCCGATCGACGGGTTGCACGGCATGTGGCCGATGGTGTCGAGATTGCCGGTGACGAGCAGCGTCGGCACGCCGATACGCGCGGATGCCAAAGCCGCCTCGCAGCCCGAGTGGCCTCCGCCGATGACGATGACGCCGAAATCGCTTCGCACCCGCGCTCGTTCGCGCGAGCGCGCGGCGCGTCATGCTCGATGCGCTACTTGCCGACGCAAAAGCGCGAGAAGATGCCGTCGAGCACGTCGGCCGTCACCGTCTCGCCCGTCACTTCGCCGTAGGCGCCGACGGCAGCACGTAGATCGGCAGCGAGCAGATCGACCGGATAGCCGCCGTCGATCGTCTCCAGCGCGTGTCCGAGCGATGCCGACGCGCGCGCAAGCGCCTCCGCTTGCCGCAAACTCGCAACAAGCGCCGCATTCCCGTCGATGACGCCGCCGCCCCAACCGACGCGAGCGATCGCCGCACGAACGCGCGCGACGCAGGCCGCATCGCGCACGCTGCCGGCGATGAGGTCGTCGTCCGCGTCTTGCGAGCTCGCCAGCAACGTCCGCAATTCGCGCGCGCCGGCATCGCCGAGATCCGCCTTGTTCGCCAGCACGATGCGCGGCGGCGCACTCGTCGCTTCCAGTGCGGCGCGTTCATCTTGCCCGAGCGGTCGCGAACCATCGATGACGAGAAGCACGAGCTCCGCTCTTGCGATCGCGGCTCGAGCGCGTTCGACGCCGAGCCCTTCGATGACGTCCATCGTCGCGCGCAGGCCGGCCGTGTCGCGCAAACGCAAGACGACGCCATCGACTGCGACGCGGTCCTCGATCACGTCGCGGGTCGTGCCGGGGATGTCCGAGACGATCGCCCGTTCCGCTTCGAGCAGCGCGTTGAGCAGCGACGATTTGCCCGCGTTCGGCGGACCCGCGATGACGCAATCGAGACCGTCGCGCAGCGCCTGCGCGGCCCCGGCGCCGGCGAGCAATTCTCCGACGAGCGCGCGCTGCGCGCGCAACGTCGAGTCGATTCGCGCGGCATCGGGCGCTTCGACTTCGTCCGGATAGTCGACGTGCGCTTCGATCTCGACGAGCACGGCGAGCAGTCGATCGCGCAGTTCTCGAAGCCGGCGACCGACCGCGCCTTCGAGCCGCATTGCTGCCGCCTTCGCCGCGAGCCGGCTCTCGGCACCGATGAGATCGGCGACGGCTTCGGCCTGCGCAAGATCGAGTCGTCCGTTGACGAACGCTCGGCGCGTGAACTCGCCCGCTTCTGCGGCGCGTGCACCGCTCGTGTAGAGCGCTAGAAGAACGGAGCCGACGACGCCGGCCCCGCCATGGACGTGCAATTCGACGACGTCTTCGCCCGTGTACGAATTCGGCGCTGGAAAGGCGACGGCCAAAGCGTCATCGATGCGCGATCCCGAGCGCGGATCGCGAACCCAACCGCGCCGCATGAGCGACCCTCGCCAACGTCCGGGATGCGATGGCTCGAAGCATGCGTCTACGATCGCAAGCGCGCGCGGGCCGGACATGCGAACGATCGCAACGGCCGCGACGCCCGGCGGCGTTGCGACGGCGGCGATCGTGTCGCTATCCACGCTTAGTCGATGTACTCGTCATCCTCGGCGGACGCCGGGCGTCTGCCGCCTCGCGGCATGATGACGACGCGGCGCGTGTTTCCCTGACCGGTGCTCTCGGTCTCGAGCTCGCGATGGTTCGCAAGCGTCAGGTGGACGATGCGCCGCTCGGCCGGTGGCATCGGATCGAGTTCGATCGAGACACCTTCGCGAAGCGCGCGTCCGGCGCAGCGCTGCGCGAGATTGCGCAGCGTCGCGGTGCGGCGCGCCCGATAACCTTCGATGTCGACGGCGAAGAAGAGATCGCGAAACTCCGCTTTGTGCATGACCGCATTCGTCACCGCCGAGAGCGCGTCGAGCGTCGCGCCGTGCTTGCCGATGAGCAATCCGAGCTCGTCGTCGCGTTCATCATCACGCTCGTAACGGCGCGGATCCGACGGCGCGCGGACGCCTCTGATGTCGATGACGATCTGCCGGCCGTCGCGAGCCGGCTGGACGCCGCCGAACGACAGGCGCGCGGGCAGACCGAAGACGCGGATGAGCCCGGCGAGAAAATCGCGTGCGTCCTTGAACGGCGCGCGTAGATCCGGTGGGCACTCGACGTGTCGCGGCGGGCGAGCGCGATAGCCGCGATCGTCGCGAGCACCGAAACCTCTGCCGCCATCCGAGCGACGGCCCGGGCCGCCGCGGTCGCCGCGATCGCCGTAGGGGCGCCGCGCGGCGCCGCCTCGATTGTTGCCGTAACCGTATCCGTTCATGTCGTCCTCGTCAGTCGCGGTCGCGTGGCTCGCGCCCGCTCGGGTCGTTGGTTATCCTCGTCCGCCGCCGGCGTCGGGCGTGAGCTACTTCGTCGCCGGTTTGCTCGCAGACGTCGCCGCGATCTGGCCGTTCGACGCCGGCCCGACTTTCTTCACCTTCGTGCCGCACGCGGCGCAGCGCGAACCTTTCTGGATCGTCAGCAGTTCTTTGCAATTCGGGCAGTGGAGCGGATAGCCGGCGAGCGTCGCGGCGGTTTCTTGCGGCGGCGCCGGGATCTTCGACGGCGCGCGCATCGCGAAGAAGCGCAACGCCGTCGTGAAGACGTTGAGACCGAGCCAGTAAAGGACGAACCCCGATATGAATCTTTGCCCGATGAAGAGCATCATGACGGGCATCATGTAGCTCATGAGCTTCTGCTGCTGCTGCTGCATCGGATCCGACGACGGCATCGACGTCATCTGGAACGAGAAGAACATCGAGATGGCGTAGAAGACCGTCAGGATCTTGTCGGGCGCGGCGAGGCTCGCGGCGAAGATCGGTCCGCCGAACATGCCCATCCAGGCCGGCAGCGAGGGCGAATGCTGTGCGAATGCGCTGCCGATCCAAAGCCAGCCGGCGTGCGAGAACACCGCTTGATGCTGGTTGATCGCTTGGTAGATGCCCCACAGGACGGGCAGTTGGATCAACGTCGGAAGACAGCCGCCGAACGGGTTGATGTTGTGCTCGCGGAACAGCTTCATCTGTTCTTCGGCGAGCTTTTGACGGTCGTTCTTGTAGCGATCCTGGAGCCGCTTCACGTACGGCTGGATCGCTTGCATCTCGCGGAACGACCGGAACTGCGTCAGATAGAGCGGCAGCATGCCGAGCGTCGCGGCGAGCGCAAGCAATATCATCGACCAGCCGTAGTTGTGGGCGATGTGCGCGTAGATGAAGTCGAGGACGACCGAGATCGCGCTCGCGATGCCCGCGATGATGTCGGTGAACCAGTTGTCCGCGAACAGCGCGGTGATGCCTAGGGTCGAGATCAACAGCAAGATTCGGTCGCTTTTCTATGTCAAAGGATGACGACGTCTAGGGGACGGGGTCGTGACCGCCGGGGTGCCACGGGCCACACCGGCCGAGCCGTTTCGCGGCCATGACGCTGCCGCGCGCCGCCCCGTATTTGGCGATCGCCTGCGCAGCGTATTCGGAACATGATGGGCTGAAGCGGCACGTGCCGACGGGCAACGACGGCGAGACGAAGCGCTGATACGTACGGATGGCGGCGATGCACACCTGCGCAGCCGTCATGCGCGAGCCCCGCGCGATTTACCGGCGCCGCGCATCGCGTTCGACAATTGATGCCGCAGGTCGGCGAATCGCGTTTGCGCGGCGGCCGGTTTGCAGGTGACGACGAACCAGCGCACGTCGTCGGGCGCGACCACCGTCTCGAGGATCGCTTTGCAGCGGCGCCTGATCCGGTTGCGCACGACCGCCTTGCCGACTTTGCGGGTCACGATGACACCGACTTTCGGCGCGCCAGCCGCCTTGGCCGGCGGCGAAAAGGCATGGACGGTCAAGACCGGCGCCGACGCGGAAGCGCCGCGCCGCATGGTCGTCGCGAATTCTCGCCGCCCACGTAGGCTCACGTACGGACGCATCGCCGCCGTTACGGTCAATCGGGAGTGAGGCGTTTGCGGCCCTTGC
This sequence comes from Candidatus Eremiobacteraceae bacterium, assembly GCA_035710745.1. Taxonomy (NCBI): domain Bacteria; kingdom Bacillati; phylum Vulcanimicrobiota; class Vulcanimicrobiia; order Candidatus Eremiobacterales; family Candidatus Eremiobacteraceae; species Candidatus Eremiobacteraceae bacterium. The sequence goes on from DASTCX010000004.1 coordinate 233,188, forward strand.
GGCGACGCGACGCGAGTACGCGCCGGCCGTTCTGGGTCGACATACGCTTGCGGAATCCGTGCGTGCGCTTGCGGCGCCTGTTGTGCGGTTGATAGGTGCGTTTCACGGGATCTGTTCTGTCGCTCCGATTTCGGAAGCGCCCGGTTTTCGCAGTTGCGAGGGCGCATTACAAAGGGAATGCCGCCTCCGCGGCGGCAAAGCGTGAAAGGTCGGGTGGTGCTTGGCGTCTGTCGCGCCGTTTTCCGTCAACGCGGTCGCAGCCGACGCGAACACCGCGCAAGCCTCGTCGACTTTTCCCAATGTCCTTTGGAAAGGGACGGCCTACGATTGCCGGCTGAGGCCTCGCTGTGGTGGACAAGCGGTGCATGGAGCGCCGGATGGTCCTGGTCGCCGATCGCCCTCAAAGTCAATAGCGACAAGCGTTTGCGCTCGCGCGAACGGTCTCGGGAGTCTGTTATTCACACCTGTGGAGAAGCCTGTGGATAGAGAAGCGGCGGGTCGCAAACGCCCATAGGGTGAGGCTTTGCGCATTTTCTGGCAGGCGATGCATTACTTGATCATCCGAGCTCGAACGGCTCTCGCCGATCGACGCCGTCGCGAGATCGAAAAGCGCAATCGCTTGCACGGCATGCGGTTGCGCTCATCGAGCGAAAATCTATCCACATCGCTCGCACGACCGCTGTGGATTTGTGCACAAGAAAAATCGCGCAATCCCAACAGGAATAAGCTTTTCCGCCCCCTAAAGCGCGCGACCCGCCGAACGTCAACGCAAAGAACTCGGCCGGTTTTCTCTTCGCGATACGAGGCATGACAGGATGGACACTGCGACCGTCGTCGACACGAACGAAGGGTTCTTGTGGCAGAATTGCCTTGCACAATTGGAGGGCAAACTGACGACGCCGGTCTTCGAGTCTTGGATAAAGCCGATCCGAGTGCACCGGTTGACGAGCGACGAGATCACGCTCATGGTGCCGACGCCCTTCCATAAAGAGTGGGCCGAGAACCGTCTCAAGACGACCATCGTCGGCACGCTCACCGAGCTGCTCGGATCGCCCATCAACATCCGCTTCATGATCGACCCCGACGCCCCCGCCGCAGAGCCGCGCCCGGGGCTTCCGGATCGCAACGGCACCGCCTTCGCTCCGGTCGACGACTTCCGGCAGACCGGCCTCAACGGCAGGTACACGTTCGAGCAGTTCGTCGTCGGCGCCACGAACCGGTTCGCCCACGCGGCGGCCCAAGCGGTCGCGGACGCGCCGGCGCGCGCTTACAACCCCCTTTTCATCTATGGTGCGGTCGGCCTCGGGAAGACGCATCTCATGCACGCGATCGGCCACCGCGTGCTCAAGTTCGATCCGCGCGCTCGCGTCGTGTACGTGTCGTCCGAGACGTTCACGAACGAGTTCATCACGGCCATCAAGAACAACCAGACGGTCGAGTTCCGCAATCGCTATCGGACGGTCGACGTGCTCCTCATCGACGACATCCAGTTCCTCGAAGGCAAGGAGCAGACCCAAGAAGAGTTCTTCCATACGTTCAACACGCTGCACGAAGCGTCGAAGCAGCTCGTCATCTCGAGCGACCGTCCGCCCAAGGACATCCAGACGCTCGAGAACCGACTGCGGTCGCGATTCGAGTGGGGGCTGCTGACGGACATCCAGTCGCCCGACCTTGAGACCCGCGAAGCGATCTTGCGCAAGAAGGCCGAGAGTGACGGCATCGACGTGGCGCACGAGGTGACGTCGTACATCGCAAAGATCATCCCGTCGAACATCCGCCAGCTCGAGGGCGCGCTCATCAAGCTGACCGCCTATGCGTCGCTTTATAAGAAAGCGCTCACGGTCGAGCTCGCCACCGACGTGCTGCGCAACGAGATCAACGAAGTGCCGCTGCGCAAAGTCACGATCTCGCTCATCAAAGAGAAGGTGGCCCGCTTCCACGGCATCACGCTCAAGGAGCTCGAGGGTCAGCGCCGCGATCAGCGCTTGACGGTGCCGCGTCAAATAGCGATGTACCTCGCATGCGACCTCACGAACGCGTCGCTGCCCCAGATCGCCCGCGAATTCGGCAAGAAAGACCACACGACGGTCATGTATGCGCGCGACAAGGTGAAGGAGCAGATGGAGCGCGACCCCGAGTTCCGGAGCAAAGTCCGCTCGGTTCTCGCGACCATCACGCAAGACGGCTAACCCCGACCGTCTGCGACCATCCCGTGGATGGATTGAGGATGGTGTGGACGGTTTTGTCTGCTTTTCGCTCGCGCGAGGCGACCTGTGGTAGACGTGGATGGATCGGCCGCTGCCTCCACAACGATCCCGATGCCGCAAGCCCATGTGCCGATTGACCGACAGCGCTATTCCACGCAATCCACCGCTCTAGTGTGACGATGACGGATCATCTATATTCTATTCCTAGGGAAGACGATGGACCGATGACTGTGGACGACATCGAGTTCAGTGCGATAGGCGAGACAAGCGGGCGCGGCGAAAAGCGGGCGCCACTACCGACGACCGATGCGGGCGTAAAGGGACATCGATGAGATTCACGTGCAACAGCAAGGACATAGCCGGCGCCGTCGCGGCGGCGAGCAAGGTCGTCAATGCCCACACGACCATGCCGATCCTCGGCAATGTCTTGCTGACCGCGAAGGCCGGCCGCGTCAGCGTCCGCGCGACCGATCTCGAGTTGACGCTTGAGAACGGCTTCCCGGCGAGCGTTTCCGAAGAAGGCCAATGCACGGTGCAAGCCCGCCTGTTCTCGGGCTACCTGGCGAACTTGCCGGCCGCCGAGCTGGAGATGCAGGGCACGCCGACGCGCGCGACGCTCAAATGCGAGCGCTCGAACTACGAGTTCTTCGCCTTGCCGGCCGACGAATATCCGCCGCTGCCGGAAGGCAAGCTCGGCGATCAGTTCCGCGTCGACGCGAAAGCGTTTCGCGAGGCGGCGTCCGCGGTGACGTTCGCGGCGAGCGGTGAAGAGGCGCGCGGCGCCGTCCTGATGGGCACGCTGCTCGAGATCGAGGGTCAGACGATCACGCTCGTCGCGACCGACGGCTACCGGCTCGCGCGTTTCGAGCTCCCGCTCTCCGAACCGTCGAAGACGTCCGCGCGGCTCATCGTGCCGGCGCGGGCGCTCGCCGAGGTGATGCGCGTCGCGAGCGGCGGCGTCATCGAAGCGACCGTGCTCGGCGGACAAGCGAATCAGCTCGTCTTCAACACGGGCGACGTCAAAGTCATCGCACGTCTCGTCGATGGTCAGTACCCGAATTATCCGCAAGTGATCCCGAAAGAGTTCGACCGGAAGATCACCGCGAGCACGGCGCGCCTGCTCGCGAGCTTGCGCCGCGCTGAAGTCGTCGCCGGCGATCGCGCGAGCATGGTGAAGATCGCAGCCGAGGGGACGAGCCTCGTCATCACCGCAAGCTCGGACACGGCCGGCAACGCGTACGAAGAGCTCGACGTCGAGCGCACGGGTGATCCGATCACGATCGCCTTCAACGCGAAGTATCTCGCCGAGATACTCAATCACGTCGACGCGGAGACCGTGACGCTCGAGTTCGTCGGCCCGCTGCAGCCGACGGCGATCAAGCCGCAAAGCGGCGAGCGCGCGAACAGGCAGCTCTACATCCTCATGCCGCTGCGGCAATGAGCTCGTGCGCGTTCTCGCACTCGAACTGACCGCCTTTCGGAACTACGCCGCCCTCCGCTTCGAGCCGCCGGAGGGCGCGTGCATCTTCGTCGGCCAAAACGCGCAGGGGAAGTCGAATCTGCTCGAAGCCCTCGCGTTGTTATCGACCGGCAAATCGTTTCGGACTTCTCGTGAAGCCGATCTGATCAGCAGCGGCGCGCCGGCAGCGTCGGTGAGCGCACGCGTCCGCACGCGTCACGGCGAGGTCGTCGCGCAGTGCGTGATCTCGCGCGCCGGTGAGGGCGCGCGCAAGCGTTTCTTCCGGCAAGGCCGCGCCGTCCGCTACGGCGATTTCCTCGGCGGCGTCAATGCGGTGACGTTCATGCCGTACGACTTGCAGCTCGTCGGCGGCCCGGCCGCACTGCGGCGGCGCCTCGTCAACACCGCGCTCTCGCAAAGCAGCAAGCGATACTATCACGACCTTGCGGTCTATGCGAAGATCCTCGCGCAGAAAAACGCACTGCTCCGTGCGCCCACGGTCGATCGCGCGCTGCTCGACACGTACGACGATCAACTCGCTCCGGTCGGCGCACGGCTCGTCGCCGAGCGCGCATCGTACGTCCGTCGCCTCGGCGCGGATGCGAGCGAGGTCCACGCGCGCTGGGTCGGCGTGTCGCCGGCGCTCGCCATCCGTTACGAGCCGGCGCCGCCGATCGCTGACGAAGCGCCCGCTGCGATCGAGACCGGTCTGCGCACCGCGTTCGCACGCATGCGGCCTGCCGAAATTGCGCGCCGCGGCTCGCTCGTCGGTCCACATCGCGACGACGTCTCGCTCTCGCTCGACGGAGAAGCGCTCTCGCGCTTCGGTTCGCAAGGACAACAACGCACCGCCGTCCTCGCGCTCAAGGCCGCCGAATACGCGCTTCTACAGCGCGCCACCGGTGAAGCACCGCTTCTGTTGCTCGACGATGTTCTTTCCGAGCTCGACGATGATCGGCGACGCGCCTTTCTCGAATCGATCGGATCGTTCGATCAAGCGTTCATCACGGCGACCGATCCGCCCGATATGCCTGCGGGCGTGTCAGCCTCGCTCATCTCCGTCGTCTCAGGCGCTCTCCGTCTCGCGAGTCCGCTCGCATCGTGAATCGCTCGTATCGTCTCGCCGCTCGGGCGCCGCTCGCGCGGCGACGCGGCGGAAGTCGGGAAATACTTGCCTTCCGCCGCTCGGTTCCGGCGGCTTTCGCCGCCTTCAACGCCCCGCTTAGAGCGACACCCCTCGCGGCGAGACATTCGCGCGATGGCGATTTCGACTTGCGATGCGTGTCGGGGTGGCCGAAAGTCGCGGCGACGGAGGCGGCGAGAGCCGCCGGAGCCGAGCGCCGAGATGCAAGTCTGCCCCGAATCTCGGCGCGTCCGCGCATCGGCCACCCCGACACGCATCAGATGAGAGCGGATCGACGATGAAGGGGCCGAGGCCGCTCAATGTGATCTTGGAAAGGTGGGAGCCCGGCGAGCTACGCACCGATGAAGCATCTGCCGTCGGCGCGGTTTGGGCCGAAGCGGTAGGCGAAGATGTCGCGCGGCGAACGCGATCGGGCCGGCTGCGCGAGGGCGTGCTCACCGTGTACACGGCGGGCAGTACGTGGAGCCATCAGCTGACGTTTTTGGCGCCGTCGATCATCGCCGAGCTCAACGCGCGATGTCCGGGAGCGCATGTCAAACGCCTTCGTTTTGTCGTCGCCGCCGGTCGCATGAAGGCGATGCTCGATGGGCTCCTCCGCACGCCTAAAGCGAGGGCCGCACAGGTCGACGCGGCAGCGGGCGCGGTTGACGAAGCGACCGACGGCGCGGAAGACGTCGTACGCCGGCTTCGCAGACGGCAACAGGCGCTCGATCGGCGCCGCCAGCGCGACGGATGGACGCGTTGCTCGTCATGCAGCAATTGGAAACCGCCGAGCGATGCGGCGCAAGCGTGCGCGGTCTGCACGGCGGCAGCGCAGCGCGCCGCGGACGGGCGGATAGAACGCGTGCTCGTCAGCGCACCGTGGCTGCGAGCGGACGACGTCGCATCGCACGTCGAAGATGGGGATGCCGAGTCGATCGAACGAGTGCGCCGCCGTCTGCTCGCGCGCTGGGATGAGCAGATATTCGCGATGCGCGCGCGGCTGCGGCGACATGCGCTGCTCGCCGCCGATCGCGTGCTCGCGTGGAGCTATCTCATGTTGCGCAGCGGCACGCAACAACATCTCATCGGTCGCGCAGTCGTCGCCGACGCGCTCGGCGATGATTGGGCCGATGCGCTTTGCGGCCCGCGTGCGACGTCCGAAAGAGAGGCTCCGGGCGCGCCGGTAAAGAAACGACATAAGACGAACGCACGCGCCCTCACGGTGCGTGACACTGCCTCACGAGGACCCTTTGGCGACTAAGGACGTAGCGACTACCCCGAGCGGCGATGAGTACGATGCCCGATCCATCAAGGTCCTCAAGGGCCTCGAAGGCGTGCGCAAACGCCCGGGTATGTACGTCGGCGATACGAGTACCCGCGGGCTCCACCAGATAGCATTCGAAGCCGTCGACAACGCGGTCGACGAAGCGCTCGCCGGCTACTGCAGCAACATCGACGTCACCATTCACGCCGACGGCTCGCTGAGCGTCGTCGACGACGGGCGCGGCATTCCGGTCGACGATCTGCCGAGCGAGGGGAAACCCGCGGTCGAAGTCGTCATGACCGTGCTCCACGCGGGCGGCAAGTTCGACCAGCTCGGCTATAAAGTCTCGGGCGGCCTTCACGGCGTCGGCATCTCGGTGACGAACGCCCTCTCTGAGTGGATGATCACGCGCGTCAAGCGCGACGAGAAGCTCTACGAGATGAAGTTCGCGCGCGGCGTCGCGACGTCGAAGCTCAAGGTCATCGGCGCGGCCGAGGGCTCGGGCACCTCGCAGCACTTCAAACCCGACCCGCAGGTCTTCTCGACGCTCGAATGGTCGCTCGACATCCTTCAGCAGCGTTTGCGCGAGCTCGCGTTCCTCAATCGCGGGTTGCGGATCAACCTCATCGACGAGCGCGTCGACAAGAAGCAGTCGTTCTGTTACGAGGGCGGCATCAAGAGCTTCGTCGAGCACCTCAACAAGAACAAGGAGCCGCTCCACGAGGTCCGCTACGTTACCGGCGAACGCTCGAATATCCAAGTCGAAGTGGCCTTCCAATACAATGACGGCTACATCGAAAATGTCTTCGCGTATGCGAACAACATCCATACGGTCGACGGCGGCACGCATCTGTCCGGCTTCCGGCGTGCGCTGACGCGCGTCATCAATAACTATGCGAAGAAGTCGGGGATGCTCAAGGACTCCGACGGCACCCTGACCGGCGATGACGTCCGCGAAGGTCTTACCGCGGTCATCTCCGTCAAGATCCCGAACCCTGAGTTCGAAGGGCAGACGAAAGCGAAGCTCGGCAGCACCGAAGCGGAGCGCGTCGTCAGCGAGATCGTCGGCGAAGCGATCGGCTACTATCTCGAGGAAAATCCGGGGCCTGCGCGGCGCATCGTCGATAAGTGCGTCACCGCGGCGCGCGCGCGCGACGCGGCGCGCAAGGCACGCGACCTCACGCGGCGCAAGAACGCGCTCGACGGCGGGTCGCTCCCCGGTAAGCTCGCCGACTGCTCCGAGCGCGATCCGTCGAAGAGCGAGCTCTTCCTCGTCGAAGGCGAGTCGGCCGGCGGCAGCGCGAAGCTCGGCCGCGATCGGCATTTCCAAGCGATCTTGCCGCTCAAAGGCAAGATACTCAACGTCGAAAAGGCGCGGCTCGATCGCATCGTCAGCCACGAAGAGATCCGCACCCTCATCACCGCGCTCGGCACGGGCTTTGACGCCGACTTCGACGTCTCGAAGCTGCGCTATCATCGCGTCTACATCATGACCGATGCCGACGTCGACGGATCGCACATCCGCACGCTGCTGCTGACGTTCTTCTTCCGCTACATGCCGAAGCTCATCGAAGAGGGGCATCTCTTCATCGCGCAGCCGCCGCTCTATCAGGTGAAGAAGGGCAAGAAGCTCATCTACTGCTATCGCGAGGAAGAGCGGGATGCGGCGATAGCCCAGGTCGGCGACGGCTACTCGATCCAGCAGTACAAGGGCCTTGGCGAGATGGATCCGGAGCAGCTGTGGGAGACGACGATGGATCCCGAGCGCCGGCTCGTCCGCAAGGTGCTGCTCGACGACACGGTGGCGGCCGACGAGACCTTCACCATCCTCATGGGCGAGAAAGTCGAGCCGCGCAAGCTGTTCATCGCTGAAAACGCGCGCGAGGTGCAGAACCTCGATGTTTGACGCAACGCGCTCCTCCTCGGCGGCCGTGTAGCGGTCGACCTTTAGGTCGACCGATAACCCTACGTATGAACCTGAACCTCGACATATGATCGAGGGCGGGAAACCCGCCCGGCGTGTGCAGCGTTACATTATGTAAGGGCACGCCGGGTCCGCGGCTACGCGCCCTCGAGCGCGACCGGGTTTGCAGCGCGACGACTTGGAATAAGACAACGTGCGACGACTTCGCCGAAGATGGGTGGTCCTCGCCGCGGCAGCCGCCGCGGTTTTGGCGGCGATAGTCCTCGTCCTCGTCATCCCGCCCGCTCGCAACGCAGCCGCGTTCGCCGCGCTGGACGCGGCGCTTCACGCGCGCGGTTTTTCCTTACATACGAAGACGCTGCGGATCGCGTCGTCGAAGATCGAGGCGGCTGGCCTCGAGATCGACGACCGGAGCGGCTCGCCGTTCTTCACGGCGGATAAGATCGCCGCAACGCTCGATCCGGCGGTCTGGACCTTACGCAGCGACCGGCGCTACGGGCTCGTCACCCTCGAGCTCGTGAAACCCGTCATCCACATCGTCCGCTATGCAGATGGATCCTACAACTATGCGCCGTTGCTCGGCGCGCCGTCCACAGCGCTCGGACCGCCGCCGCTTCCTTATCATCTGTCGCTCGCCATTCGTGCCGGCGAGCTCGATTTCGAAGATCCCGCGGCAGCGTCGCCGATCGGCAGACGCTTTCACATCGAGAAGATCGCCGGATCGGGGCAACTCGAGACCGGTTCGCTGAGTTCGCTCGCCTTCACGGGCGCATACATCGCCGGCCCAGGTCGCGTACCATTGACGCTCGACATCCGCGAGTACGACGCGCAGCGGTTCGCACAGACGACGCTGCGCGCCGACAAGATCGACGTCGCGTCGATCGTCGACGGTCTCGTGCCGACCAAAGCGTTCTCCATCGAAAGCGCGACCGTTAGGCGGCTCATGCTGCGAGCATTCTCGATAGGATACGACCCGGCGTACGGGCCCGATTGGCAGATCTCCGGATCGGGAGAACTGACGGACGGCGCATTTCGCGTGCTGCCACTCACGGCCCCGATCGCTCATGTCTCGGGGCGGCTCGCGTTCGCCGGCGGCGAGCTGACGAGTCCGCAGCTCACGGGGACGCTCGAAGGCGCGCCGGTGACTATCGACGGCGGCCTGCGCTTGCTCCACGGCGTCACGCTCGCGCTCGCCGTTCATAGCACGCAATCGCTCGAGAACATGCGGCACGCGCTCGCGTTCGCGACGAAGCTCGACATCGTCGGGCCGATCGGCATCGACCTGCGCGTCAACGGGCCGCCGGCAACCGTCGACGTCGCAGGCCGCTACGTAGCACCGGCGATCGTGTCGTACGGCGGCGTACCGGTGACGTCGCTCGCAGGCACGGTGTTCTACTCGGGCGGGCACCTGACGTTCCCGATCATCGCAGGTGTCTACGATAGTGGTTCGGTCAACGCGCAAGGAGAGGTCGACCTCAGCGCCGCGCCGATCACCGGCACGTTCGACGTGCTCGCGACCATACCGTCGGACAAACTGCCGATCGCGGCGAACGTCGAGCCGGGCGGCGTCGCGAGCGCGCTCGTGTCGATGAGCGGACCCCTTGCGGCGATGCGCGGAGTAGGCTTCGCGCAAGTCGACGGCAAGGACGGCGGCACGTTCCGCGCGGCATTCGACGCCGGTCCGCAGCGGTTTGCGATCGGCCCCGCGATCATCGACGATCCCGGCGGCGGTCAGCTCATCGCGAGCGGCGCGATCGATCGCACGACGCCTGCGCGGATGATCCAAGGTGTGGTCGTCGCGCGCTCGGCCTCGCTCCACTCGGTCGCGGCTTCGCGGTCGCTCCCCGGCGTGAACAAAGCGGCACCCATCACGCTGCCGGCAGTCGACGGATCGCTCGACGGCACCATCGTCGTGCTCGGCGACGAGCGTTCGCCCGACGTCGCGATCGACGCGACCGCGCACGACCTCGTCGTCGGCGGTGCGCGGCTCGGGCGCGCGACGATCGTCGCAACCGGCCGTGGCGGTGAGGTCCACATCGCGCGCGCGACGATCGACGGCCCCGATGCTGCGATGGAGGTCGCTGGCGACGCCGTCATCTCGCCGAAATCCGGCCGCTATGCCGCCGTGCTGAAAGGCTCGGGCAATGCGGATCTCGCCGCTCTCGGCGGCGCTTCGGGCATCCACGCGCTTCGCGGCAACGCGCGAGGCGGATTCACCGCCGCGCTCGGCGGCGGGCATTGGACGGTTGCCCTCGACGCATCGAGCGCGGATGCCGCCGTCGGCGGCGTGCGCGTCAGCTCGCTCGACGCGAGCTTCGGCGGAGGCGGCGGATCGGCGACGGATGTCTACGCAGGCCGCGTCGCGACCGCCGGCGGCGTCCTGTCGGGGATGGGAACGGTCCCCGGCAACGGTGCGAGCGAAAAAGGCGATCTGAAGATCTGGACGGATGCTCTCGATATCGGCGCGATCGCGCCGGCGAGTTCCGGCATCAAAGGCGGTAGCGCGATCGGCGAGGCGACGATCGGCGGCACGCTCCGCGCACCGCGGATCACAGGTGCAGCCTCGGTCTATCGCGCTCAGATCGCCGGGCGCAGAGTATCGGGTGATCTCGAGGTGAGCTACGGGGCCGATCGCCTCGTCGCCAGCGGCGTCCGATTCGGAGTCGGCGGGGGCTTCGTTTACCTCGACGGTTCGGTCGGCAAACTCGGACCCGACCGGCCGATGGGCGATGCGACACTCGACCTCGCCGCGTCGATGCGCGAAGGCGATCTCGGCGCGCTCGCCGACCGCTACTTGCCGTCGAACGTGAAGTTGCGCGGTACGGTGGCTGCAGCGCTTCGCGTCGACGGCACGGTCGCAGCTCCGCACGCGGTCGGCGATGTCAGTGCCGGCAGCGGCACGCTGCAGGGCGTCACGTTCGAAGATCTGCGCGGGTCGGTCGACGCATCGGCGAGTTCGGTCCAAGTCACCGGCGGCAAAATCGGCGTCGGCTCATCGCACTTCGCATTCGGCGGCAGCCTTTCACGCTCGATCGCGAGCGTACGCGCGTCGAGTGCCGACGTCGATCTCTCCGACTTCAACGATTTCTTCAACGGCTATGACACGCTCGAAGGTCGCGGGAGCGCTCAGGTCGCGTTCGAATCGACGCGCGGCGGCATCATCGGATCGGGTAACGTCAATCTCAAGGGGACCTCGGTTCTCGGATTTCCGCTCGGTACCGTCGACGGCGATTTCTCCGGCCAAAGCGATCGATTGCTCCTCAATGTCCGGCAGAACGGCGAAACCGGCACCTCGGATCTTCGCGGCAGCATAACGTTCGCCCAAAGCCGCAACGCGCTGCCCGACTTCAGCACGGCGTTCTACGACATCGCGGGCCGGATACGCGGCGCAGATCTCGGGCGCATCATGCCGGTGATCGGCAAAGAGAATCTTGGATTCACCGGGGTCATCGACGCCGACGGTTATCTGCGCGGCCGGCCGTCGGCGCCCGCAGGCCGCGTCACGTTCGCGCTGCACGACGGTCATCTCGGCAAGGTGGCGATCGACAACGCGTCGGGCAGGATCGACACCGACGGCAAGACGTTCTCGCTCCGTTACGCGTCGATCGCGTTGCCGTTCGCCCAGATCACAGGACAAGGAAGCGTCGGACCCGCCAAGCGCATCGCGGCGACGGCGACGATCAACGCGACCGACCTCGGGCGCGTGCTCGAGCTCGCCGGACATCCGGGTCTCGCGAGCGGTTCGGCGCTCGCGAACGTCAGCGTCAGCGGGTCGCTCTCGGCGCCGCACGTCACGACGAACATCGTCAGCGGAAAAGGCGCCGCTTTCGGCGTTCGGTTCGACCGCATCACCGGTCGCGTCGGCTACGCACCAGGTGAAGTCGATATCGCCGATGCCGAAGTGGATCTATCGCGAAATCGCGGCGTCATCACGATCGGCGGAACGCTGCCGCTCCAGCTCGAGCCGTTCGGACTCGGCCCGAAGACGCGTCCTATCAACCTGAAGGTGGCGGCGAAGTCGGTCGACCTGAGCGCCTTCGATGGGATGACGTCGCGTTACGCGGCGATGACGGGGACGGTCGACGTCAACGGCGCGGTGACGGGCACGGCCGGCAGGCCGCTGCTCTCAGGTTCCGCGCAACTCCGCGATGCGAGCATCACATCGCCCTTCGAAACCGTGCCCGCGGAGCATCTCAACGCCGACGTCGCGCTCGATCGCGACACGCTCACCGTCTCGAAAGTCCACGCGGATCTCGGCCGCGGCACGCTGTCGGGCGGCGGATCGATCCACATCATACCCGCGGTCGGTCTCTTGAGCGTCGCCGGCATCCAGTACACCTCGCGTCTCCATCTGCGCGACGCGCAGATCGACGTCCCCGACTGGACGGCCGGCACCGTCACCGGCGACTTGCAGGTCACGAAATCGGGAACGACGCCTTTTGCGACCGGCGACATGACCCTCGACGACGGCACGATCCCATTCGCTGCGATCTACAGACTTGCATCGGGTTACGGAAGCGGACCGGCGCCGGAAAGCGGTCCGATACCCGGCGTGCCGGAGCTGCTGCCCGGCCACATCGTCGTCTATGGAGGCAGCGTCTTCGGCGAGGGCGGGCCGTACGTGCTCGGTGGACCGCCGAGCAAGAAGCAAGCAGCAGCTGCCAGGCCAAAACTGCCATCCGTCGACCTTTCGATCAAAGCGAGCGCGGGAAAGAACGTGCGAGTGCACGGCGGCGCCATCGACCTCACTGCCGGCGGCGGCGTGCTCATCGCTGGCAACCTGCGCGCGCCGACGCTCGCGGGAGAGTTCTCGGCGACGCGCGGCCAGATCGGCTACTTCGACACGAATTTCCGGCTCGAACGCGGCGTCGTGACCTTCGACCCGACCGAGGGCCTGCTGCCGACGCTTGACGTCAGGGCGACCACGAATCTGAGCGGCGCGGAGATCACGCTCACCGTCACCGGCCGAATCGACAACCTCCAGACCGAGCTTTCGTCGAATCCGTCGATGTCGCGCGATGACATCGTTGCGACGCTGCTGCACGCGCCGCAAGTCCAGTCGGTCATCAGTTCGACGCCTGGCCAGGCGCAAACGGCGCTCTACGCCGAAGCGCAGTCCTACTTCAACGCGCAGTTGACGCGCTCGCTGCTCTTCCCGGTCGAATCGCTGCTCGCGCAGACGATCAACGTCGAGCAGATATCGCTCATCTACGACCAGCAAGGACGGGTGAACGTCGAAGTCCGCAAGTTGGTGACGCCGACCGTGTACGCGATCTATCGATCTTCGCTCAACGTCCCCGTCACGCAGACCGCCGGCGTCGCGTACAGCCTGCGCGATTACGCCGACCTCGAGATCTTGCAGACACAGTCGGCGAGCGGTTTGCAGCAAGCGACGCTGAATCTGCGCCTCACGTTCCACTAGCGTCCCAGGGGAGGAAACCGAGCGGAACCGTGGGAAAACAACTCGCGTTTTCAGCTCAGACATCGGCCTCGTTGCTCCCTAGGGCGAAGGAGGACCCGGCTGCATTACACCGCGGTCGGTCCGGTCATGCCCATCGGTCAGTCCCGAGGCAACGCGACGGCCGCCGGGACGCCGCCTAGCCACCGAAGATGAGGAGCGCCTTTCCATTGGTCCTAATTCTGCGAAGCGCAGCGGTCGCGATTGTCGTCGCCATCGCAGCGGTCGTCGCAAATCCGGTGCAAAGCCCGGCTTCGCTGGCGCCCATCGTCACGGCCATCAACGTGCGCGGCAACGCGCACGTCCCCGTCGATAAGATAGCTGCGGTCGTACGCAGCCAAGTCGGCGCTCCGCTCGACACGAAGCAAGTCGCCAACGACCAGAACGCCATCCTCGGGCTCGGCTACTTCACCGACGTCAAGACCGACATCCGGTCGACGCCGGGCGGTGTGAGCGTCAACTTCATCGTCATCGAAAACCCGGTCGTGTCGAAGATCTTCTTCACGGGCAACGCGCACGTCACATCCGACATCCTCGGTGCCCTCATGGACACGACCGACGGCAGCGTCCTCAACACGAACACGCTGCGCGACGACGTGCAGAAGATCAACTCGTACTACGACAAGCTCGGCTACACCGGCACGCGTCACGTCCAGAACATCAAGATCGATCGCGACGGCACCCTTCGGCTCGACATCAAGGAAGGCGTCACCGTCGCGAAAGTGGCCGTCACAGGCAATACGATCATCCCGACACCGGCCATCATCGGCGTCATGAAGACGAAGCCCGGCGTCACGTACTCCGACCAGACGTTCCAAGACGACCTGACCGCGATCAACAAGCTGTACAAGGACATCGGATTCTCCGCCGCCGTCGACGGCGGTGCCGATCCGAACGATCCCGGCGTCGTCAACGTGACGATCTGCGAGTATCGCATCGGCGCGATCGAGATCCAGGGCAACTCGAAGACGAAGGACTACGTCATCCGCCGGCTCCTGCGCCTCCACCCAGGCGATCTCATCAGCGACAACCGGCTGCGCTACGACTACGAGCAGATAAACAACACGCAGTTCTTCAAATCGGTCGATGCGTCGTTCAAGCCGTTCGGGACCAAGTGCGGCATGGTGACGCTCGTCTGGACCGTCGTCGAGCAGCGCACCGGCAGCGCGAACTTCGGCGTCAGCTACTCGGGCGGCGGCACGTACGGCCAGGGGCTCGCTGCGAACATATCGTTCTCCGAGAACAACCTCAACGGCACGGGCAACGGCGCGTCGATCGGCTTCCAGCGCGGCCAGTACATCAGCGACATCACTTTCGGCGTCACGGTGCCGTACATCCACAAGTTCAAGCCGGATTCGGTCTCGTTCTCGATCTTCAACAACGACATCAACAACCAGCCGTACCCCGTATATAAAGAAGCAGGCAACAACCCGTTCTATTCGATATCGCCAGGGGGCGGCACCATCCCGTCGCCGCAGTTCGGAACACCGGCGCCGTCAGGACCTTGCATCGCCGGCGGCACGCCGTGCGGCGGTCTGTCGGCCGGCTACTCATCGCGGCAGGCCGGCGCGCAAGTCGGCTTCGGACACCCGGTCGCCTACTTCACGCGCGTCAGCTTCGGCGTGAGCGCGACGCGGTTGTTCCAAGGCTTCACCGCGAACGGATTCAGCCAGAGCCTGCTCGACCTGCGCTCGGCGCTCATCTCGCCGAACAACTTCGGCCAGAACATCGGCGGTTCGCCGGTGAAGAACGGCGTCTCGAACCTGCGCACCGTCTCGCTCGGCATCAATCGCGACAATCGCGATGACGTCGTGTCGCCGCGCTTCGGCGGCACGTCATCGCTCGCGAACGAGGTGTCGCTCCACGGCTTCGGTTCGGACTACCAATACGACAAGTCGGACATCGACCTGACGCGCTTCTATCCGGTGCGCCAGCACTCGACGCTCGCCGCGCACTTGAATCTCGGGTTCTCGAGCGGCGGCGCGACGCTGCCGTACAACACGCTCTTCAGCCTTTCGGACCAGCAGCTGCGCGGCCAACGGTACGTGTTCTACGGCGATCGCGAGATCCTCGGCCAGCTCGAGCTTCGGATCCCGGTGACGCCCGACAAGAAATTCGCCATCGCGCTGTTCACCGACACCGGCGACGCTCCGTACGTCACACCGGTCGTCGGTCCGTCGCCATCGCCGACGCCGACGCCGCCGGCCGGACCGCACTCGCCGTTCAAGCCGGGGCCGCAACCCGTCGTCACGTTCGTCGAGGCGCCATTCCACTTGAAGACGGACTTCGGCATCGGCATCCGCGTGCAGACGCCGCTGCTGCCGGGCCAAGCGCTGCGCCTCGATTTCGCGACCGGCCAGAACGGCGCGCACGTATCGTTCGGCATCGGCCAATCGTTCTAACCGCCGCTCGCGCGGGCGCATCGCGGCCGCTCGAGCGTACAGCCGCGCGCCGCGGCTGCCTACTCGACTAGGGAGAAGAGGGAACAAGGGCATCATGGACATCCAACGACAAGCGTCGACGAGACCTGCGAAGGTCCGTCGAGCGCTCATCGCCGCCGCGGCGGTCATGGCGCTCGTGCTCGCGCTGACGCCGCAAGTGCTCGCGACCGACGTCGCCGACATCGGCATCGTCGACCAAGCGGCGATCGGGAACTTGAGCCAGTTCCAAGCCGCGAAAGCGCAGCTCACCCAGATCCAGCAGCAGCTTCAATCGCAGTTCCAATCCGCGATCAAAGGCAAGAGCGCGGCCGATCAGCAGCGCATCTCGACCGACTTCCAGAACCGGCTCGCTAACGCGCAGCATCAGATCTTCGACCCGCTGCTCGGACGCGCGAACGCGGCGATCGCTCAGGTCGCGGCGAACAAAGGCCTCAGCGTCGTCGTCGACAAGCAGATCGTCATCTTCGGCGGCCTCGACATAACGAAGGACGTCACCGACCTGCTCAACCAGCCGGGTCAGGTCGTGCCGCCGGTGAACACGCCGGCGCCGTCCGAGATCGGCTACGTCGACCGGTCGCAGATCGACGCGCTGCCGAAGATGAAGGCCGCGAGCGACCAGTTCGTCCAGTTCCAGAACACGCTGCGCCAGAGTCTGTCGTCGCAGATCAACAACAAGACGCCGGTCGACCAGCGGCAGAAGATCCTCGCGCAGTACCAGAGCCAGATGTCCGACGAGCGCACGAAAGTGCTCCAGCCGATGGTCGACCAGACGGACAAAGCCATCTCGACGGTCGCGAAGTCGAAGGGTCTGCTGCTCGTCGTCAACGCCGAGAACCGCGTCTACGGCGGCACGGACGTGACGGCGGACGTCGTCAAGGCGCTTCAATAGTAATGTACGGCTCGCAGTCGCGCACGGCCGCCCGCGGATTCGCGGTGCTGGCGCTTGCGCTGACCGCGCTGCTCGGAATCGGGTGCGCCAAGACCGCAGAGATACTCAACTCGCGGCCGGCCGCGCACGGCATCGCCTACGTCGACATCGACAAGGTCGTCCAAGCCCATCCCCTCCATCCCGAACTTCAAGCGCTCGAGGATCAGATCACGCTGCTCAACGCGCAGTCGGTCTCGGCCCCGCAGGCGGTGACGCCGGCGCAGCGCGACGCGCAGGCGGGGCTCGAGAGAGATCTCGCGGCGGCCGAAGCGCAGTTCGAGCAAGACATGCTCCACAAGCGCCAATTCTATCAAGCCATGGAGCAAGAGGCGCTCGCGAAGATGTATGCCGGCGGGACTCCATCGGCGACGTCGGGCGGCGTCGTGAGCGACATGCAGCGCCAGTTCGCCGTACAGATGCAAGAGCTTCAAGCGTCGGGTGCTAAGACGCTCGAGGCGTATCGCACGTCGCTCTTCAAAGAAGACACGGCGCACCTCAAGAGCGTGCAGCGGCTGCTCGCGGCCGATGTCGCCGCGAAGGTACGCGCGAGAGAATCGGAGCTCGTCTCGAACGAGACGACGTATCAAGTGCAGCTCGCCCATCAGGACCAGGATCAGCGGCTCAACCTCAAGACGAAGCTCGAGAACCTCTCGCTATCGCCGCAAGACCGCTCGCAGTATGCGGCGCAGCTCCAAGACATCGAGACGCGTGAAGAGTTCCTCACGAACCAGCTGAAGACGAAGGACAACGCAGCGCTCTCCGCTTACGAGAAGACGCTCCAGAGCCAGGCGGCCGCGCGCTTCGACGCCGAACGGACGGCGACCGAGAAGCAGACGAGCCAGAAGCTCGCGTCGCGTGAGACCGAGATGAACGTCGAGTTCCATCAGCAGGCCACGGCGCTGAGCCAGAAGTTCAATCAGCGTCTCACCGACGTCAACAAAGCGATCGCGAGCGATCCCGCGCTCCAGCAGAAAGCGCAGGCGATCCAGAACCAGACGTCCGCGAAGTTCGAGGCGGATGCGACCGCCGCGATGGCGTCCTATCGCGACACCCGCAAGGCGCTCGTCGAAAAGTACAGCGCGATCGCGCACATGCAGTTCCAAGACGACCAGGCGATCCAAGCGCAGATCGACGGCATCGCGTCGCAGCGCCGTGATCTCTACGCGAAGATTCTCGATCAGGTGCAGCAGCAGGTCGGCGAAGTCGCGCAAGCGCGCGGCATCGCCATCGTCTTCGATTCGGTCGCGGGCTCTGGGAGCGCCGTCGACCTCACCGACCAAGTGGCGAAAGCGGTCGCCGCGCTACCGTCGGCGACACCGTCGCCGGCACCATCCGGGGGATAGATGCGAACGTACTCATACGGCCTGCTCTTCGCCGCGTGCGTGGCCAGCGCGCTCTTCGCGGGCGGCTGCGCAGGTCAGCGCTCGAAGATAGCGGTCGTCAACATCGTGGCGATCGAAGCGAACTGGCCGAAATTCCAGAACTATTCGAACCAGCTGCAGGCGAGCTTCGCCGCGATCGAGGGCAGCAAGATGCCGGCATCGCAGAAGCAGCAGCAGCTCGCACAACTGCAGGGTCAGAGCAAGCGCTGGCAAGACGAAGTGACGAACGACTTGCGTGCCACCGTGTCGACGATCGCCAAGGGCCGCAACTATGAGTTCGTCGTGACGCGCGAGGGCGTGGCGTACGGCGGCGATGACATCACGACCGACGTCGAAAAGGCGATGAGCATCCCGACGGCTTCACCCTCGCCCGCGTTCTAGACCCAGGCGACGTCGTGCAGCGCGCCCGCACGGTTGAGGAGCTCGCCAAGGCGGCGGGCGCGGCCGTCGTCGGCGACGGCGCCATCCTCATCGAACGCATCAGCTCCGTCGACGACGCCACGGCCGGCGCGCTGACCTTCGCGGTCGATGCGCGTTGGGTCGATAAGGCGATCGCGTCGCACGCATCTGCCGTCATCGTACCGGGGACCTCGCCGGAAGTCGACCGCCGCGACAAGACGCTGCTCGTCGCGAGCGACGTCCGAGCCGCGCTCGCGGCGATGCTCGCGGTCTTCGCACCCCCGCTCCCTCGAGGCGAATCGACGCACGCGACCGCCGTCGTCGCATCCGACTGCGTCCGCGGCAAGGACGCCTGGATCGGACCGGGCGTCATCGTCGAGAGCGGCGCGTCGATCGGCGACGAAGCGGTGCTGCTCGCCGGCGCATACGTCGGCGCCCACGCGTCGATCGGCAAACGTACGCTCCTGCACCCGCACGCGGTCGTGCTCGATCATTGCATCGTCGGCGACGATTGCATCCTCAACGCCGGCTGCGTCATCGGTGCCGACGGTTTCGGTTTCGTCCGCATCGGCGAGGAGCACGTGAAGATCCCGCAGATCGGCAACGTCGTCGTCGGCGATCGCGTCGAGGTCGGGGCATGCGCTGCGATCGATCGAGCGGTCACCGGTTCGACCGTCGTCGGATCGGGGACGAAGATCGACAACCTCGTGCAGATCGGGCACAACGTGCAGATCGGCGAGAACTGCGTGCTCTGCGGTCAGGTCGGCGTCGCCGGCAGCGCGAAGATCGGCCGCGGCACGACCGCCGCCGGACAAGCCGGCATCGCGGGGCATCTCGAGATCGGCGAGTATTCGCTCGTGCTCGCGCAAGCAGGCGTCACACATTCGATACCGCCGCACTCGCGCGTATCGGGCTTTCCTGCGCAGCCGCATCGCGCGGTGATGGAACAGCAGGTCCTCCTGCGCAGGCTGCCTAAACTCGTCGAGCAAGTGCGGGCGTTGATGGATGCGGTGACCGAGCTCCGTAAACGTCGGTAGCTCGTCCGCACGCGGTGATCGTGGAATACCAGCATACACTCGCCGACGAGATACACCTGTCCGGAGTCGGCCTACACACCGGCTGCGAGGCAAATCTGACACTTTCGCCCGCGCCGGCAAACGCGGGTTTTTCGTTTTCGCTCGCCGACGGCTCGCGCATACCTGCGACGCATCAGACCGTACGCTCGACCGTCCGTTGCACGACGCTCGGATCGCCGACCGCAGAGATAAATACGGTCGAGCACGTGCTCGCCGCGCTCGCCGGCATGGGCGTCGACAACGCCGTCATCTCGATCGACGCGGAAGAAGTCCCGATCATGGACGGGAGCGCGAAGCCGTTCGCCGACGCGATCGCCAAGACGGGACTCGTCGAGCAACGGGTGCCGCGCCGCATCCTCGAGCTGCGCTCGCCCTTCTGGGTGCGCGACGGCGACAAGCTCCTCGTCGTCGTGCCGGCGCCGCATTTCAAGATCAACTTCTTCGTCGCGTTTCCCGAGCCGGTCGGCAACCAGTTCCTCGAGACGCCCGCGATCACGCCAGAGTACTTCCTGCGCGAGATCGCGCCGAACCGGACCTTCGGGTTCCGCGCCGAGGTCGAAGCGCTCTACTCGCAGGGTCTCGCGCTCGGCGGGTCGCTCGACAATGCGGTCGTCATCGACCGCGACGGATACATGGGCAAGCTGCGCTTTCCCGACGAGATCGTGCGTCACAAAGCGCTCGATCTCATCGGCGACTTCGCGCTGCTCGGCATGCATCCGCGCTGCGAGGTCATCGCGCTCAAATCGGGTCATGCGCTGCACGTGACGGCGGTGCGAGAGCTGCTCGCGCCATACCGTCCGGCCGCGATCGCACGTTGAAGCGCCGCAGCATTCGCACCGCGGCGCTCAGGCCGCATCCCGGGAGACGATAGACCAGTGGCTTACGTCGACGTCCGCTCCATCATGGATATATTGCCTCATCGCTATCCGATGCTGCTCATCGACCGCATCACCGAGCTCGAGCCGCAGAAGCGCGCCGTCGGCTACAAGAACATCACGTTCAACGAGCCGTTCTTCACCGGCCACTTCCCGAACAACCCGGTCATGCCGGGCGTGCTCATCATCGAAGCGATGGCGCAGCTCGGCGGCAGCGCGATCCTCGAGCCGAACAGCCAGACGACGACGGTGCCGTATCTCGCAGGCGTCGACAAGGTGAAGTTCCGCAGGCCGGTCATTCCGGGCGACAAGCTCGTCATGGAAGTGAACGTCATGTGGGTGCGCATGAACATGGGCGGCCTTCGCGCCGAAGCGCGCGTCGACGACCAGCTCGTCTGCTCGGGCGAGCTCGCGTTCTCGATGGTGTCCGACACGCGGCTGTTCCGCCATGACGCGTCGATCTTGCACATGTAGGCTGATGTGACGAAACGCGATTCCCTCGGAGCGCACTCGCTCAACATCCATCCGACCGCGATCGTCCATCCGGGCGCGGAACTCGGGCGCGGGGTCGAGGTCGGCCCGTTCTGCCTCGTCGGCGAGAACGTCAAGCTCGGCGAGGGCACGCGGCTGCTCAGCAACGTCGTCGTCAACGGTCACACGACGATCGGCAAGCACAACGAGGTGCACCCGTTCACGGTCATCGGTGCGACGTCGCAGGACAAGAAGTATCGCGGCGAGTCGTCGCGCGTGTTCATCGGCGACCGCAACATCATCCGCGAGTTCGTCACGATTCACCGCGGCACGGGCGAGGGCTCGCAGACATCGATCGGCCATGACAACCTGCTGCTCGCCTACGTGCACATCGCGCACAACTGCCTGATCGGCGACTTCGTCGTCATGTCGAACTCGAGCCAGCTCGCCGGACACGTCACGGTCGAGGACTACGCCGGCATCGGCGGCATGGTCGGCGTCCATCAGTTCGTGCGCATCGGGAAGATGTCGTTCATCGGCGGCTACAGCAAGCTGCTGAAAGACGTGCCGCCGTACTTCATGATCCAAGGAAATCCGGGTTACGTGCGCGGCCTCAACGTCGAAGGCATGAAGCGCCGCGGCGTCGCCCGCGAAGCCGTCAACGAGCTGAAGGAAGCGTACCGTCAGCTCTATCGCTCGGAAGACCGCCGGTCTTCGGCGCTCGCGGAGCTGCGCACGAGCTTGACGACGGCCGAGGGCAAAGAGCTCATCGACTTCTTCATGCTACCGACCGAACGCGGCATCGTGACGCGGCCGACCGCCAGGCGCCGCACGAGCAACGGCCGGGCAGCGGCGACGGCCGACACGTTCGACGAGACGTAACGCGGGATGCCCGCCGATCTGTTCGTCAGCGCGGGCGAAGCATCGGGCGACCTTCAGGCGTCGCTGCTCGTCTCCGCGCTTCGCAACCTGCGACCATCGCTCACCGCTGCGGCGATAGGCGGACCACGTCTGCGCGCAGCCGGCGCCGAGATCGTCGAAGATTCGGTCGCCGGAGGCTGGGCGAGCATCGGGCACTTGCGCGCGTACATCAAGATCCCATGGCTGCTTTTCCGCATGCTGCTGCTCGCGAACAGCATCATGCGCGACCCGCCGCGCCTACTCGTCTGCGTCGACTTCGGCGCGTTCAACGTCCGCATGCTCGAGTGGCTCCGGTTTTGCGGCTACAAGGGCCGCGCGCTCTACTACTTCCCGCCGGCGGCGTGGCTCGACCGCCCCGCGCAAGCGCGTAAGGTCGCGCGCGTCGCCGAAGCGATCACACCTTTTCGGCACCAGGCCGACTTCTATCGAGGCCTCGGCCTTGGCATCGAGTGGTTCGGACATCCGCTCGTGTCGCTCATCGCGCCGCGGGCGCCGGTCGAGCCAGCCGCGACGCCGATCGTCGTCGTCATGCCCGGCAGCCGCGAAGGCGAAGTCGATTGCCACTTGCCGGTGCTCGCAGCCGCCGCGGAGCGATTCGGTCGCGAACGAGGCGCCCGGTTTCGCGTCGTCGCCGCGTCCGACGCGCTCGCAGCGTCGATCGGCGCTCGCTGGCCGCAGGTTTGCGGTGGTGCTTCCGCCGTCGTCCGCTCCGACGCGGCGACCGCAGCCGTCGACGCAGACGTCGCGTGGGTCGCTTCGGGGACCGCGGTGCTCGAGACCGCGCTCGTCGGCACGCCGCAGGTGACGTTCTATCGGGTGTCCGACGCGCAGTACCGCTTCGTGGAGCGGCATCTTCCGCATCTGCTCGCCGGACCGGTGACGCTGCCGAACCTCGTCCTCGACGAGCGAATCGTGCCGGAGCTGCTCCAGCATGCGATGTCGGCCGAACGTCTGCTCGCAGAGACGACCCCGTTGCTGGACGATCGCACGCGACGTGACGCCATGCTCGACGGCTACGCCCGCATGCGCCGCGCGCTCGGGCCGCCGGATTCGCTTGAACGCATAGCGGCTCGCGTGCACGCGATGCTCGAAGGATCGGCGACCACGTGAGCGGACCGCGCAGGCTCGTCGTCTACCATACGTCGGACGTTCACGACGCGCGCGGTTTCGGAGCGAAGCTTGCAGCTATCGTCGAGCCGGACAGCCTGCTCGTCGATTCCGGCGATGCGCTCCGCGGGTCGTCGACGGTTTTCCACTCGGTCGAAGGCGTCTTGACAGAATTCGCCGAGGCCCCGTACAAAGCACAAGCGGTCGGCAATCGCGAGTTCCACTACCTGCATTCGAGGATGCTCGCGCGCGCGCGCTCGTCGCGCGTGCCGTGGGTCTGTTCGAATCTCGTCGACCTCCGCGACCGTCCGCCCGCGTTCGCGCGCTCGCTCGTCGTCGACGCGGGCGGCTTGCGCGTCAGGATCCTCGCTCTGCTCGTGCCGCAGTACCGCACCGGAAGCGGCTGGGAGCGGGTCTTCGGTTGGCGCTTCCTGGCGCCGGATGTGGCGCTGCGCGAAATGCAAGCAGCCGCCACCGAGAAAGCGGACGCGACGCTCCTGCTTTCGCACCTGGGCCTCGCCGCCGACCGAGTGCTCGCACCGCAACATCCCGAACTCGCCGCGATCATCGGCGGGCACAGTCACGATACCCTCGCGCATCCGGAAATCGTCGACGGCGTTCCGATCGTCCAACCGGGTCCGTTCGCCGAGTATGTGGGTCGCCTCGAACTCGACCTCGGTACGGAGCGTCCGAGCGTCGCCTCCTACAGTTTGGTGCCGTTGCTCGCGTCGGGATCAAGACGATGACCCAGCCTGCACGCATCTTGCTCGTGAGCAACGGATACGGCGAGATGGCGATCCTCGAGACGATCGCCAAAGCGATCGCGGCGCGGGATCCGAGCGCGAACCTCGCGCACATGGCGCTCGTCGGCCGCGTGGATGCCGGCGCGTGGCCCCAGCCCGTGGGACCACAAGCGGTCATGCCGTCGGGCGGCCTGGTCACGTACTGGAACGCGCCGAACATCGTGCGCGACGTCGGCGCCGGACTCATCAGCCTGTCGCTCTCGCAGTTCACGTTTCTTTCGCGCCAGCGACGGTCGTACGACGCAGTCGTCGCCGTCGGCGACGTGTACTGTGCCGCCGCATGCTTGTGGTTCGCGCGCCTTCCGACGGTCGTCGTCGCGACCGCCAAGTCCGAGCGGGTCGCATCGCACTCCTGGATCGAACGCCGCATCCTTCGAGGCGCGCGCATCACGTTCGCGCGCGACGAGCCGACCGCGCTTGCGCTCCTGCGAGGCGGCGTGCGGGCGCGCTACGCCGGCAACGCGATGATGGACCAAGTCGCGGCGCCGGAATTCCCTTTGCCGATCGCCGACGGCGCGATCCACGTCGCGCTCTTGCCGGGCAGCCGCTCGGACGCGCCGCAAAACACGCGCGCCGCCGCGCGCAGGCTGCTTCGGATGTCGGCGTTGTCCGGCAAGCAGGTCCAAGCGTTTCTGGCGCTCGCACCGGCAGCGGACATCACCGCGATCATCGGCGCTCTCAAGGCCGAGGAGTTCGAGGTCACCGTGTATCGCCACGGCCGAGGCGTCATGGCCATCGCCGTACGCGACGGCGTCGAGATCGGGCTCGTTCGGAGCGGCCTCGCCGCGTCGCTCGGGGCGGCTGAGGTCGTCCTCGGTCAGGCCGGCACCGGCAACGAACAGGCTGCGGGGCTCGGCAAGGTGGTCGTCGCCGCGGCGGCGCCGGGCGAGTCGCCGCAATCGGTCGGCTGGTATCGCATGCGCCAGCAGAAACTCCTCGGCGAAGCTCTCGTGGTGCTACAAGAGGATGATGACACCTTCGCGCGCGACGTCCTCGCGCTGCTGGCGGACCGCGATCGCGTCGCGGCGATGGGCGCGGCAGGTCGACAGCGCATGGGGGCGCCTGGAGCATCGGACGCGATCGCGCAGGCAGTGCTCGACGTCGCGAAGGAGGGGTGCGCATGACGCAGCCTCGCGCGGTCTCGACGTTGTCGCTCGCACTCCCGTACGGCTACGCGCTGCTGTTGCCGCTTTTCCCGTTGCTCATCGAACTCGCGGACGTGTTGCCGCGCGGCGTCGCAGTCGTCGGCGAAGGGTTCGCCGCGGCGCTAGCCGCGATCGTCATCGTGCTCTGCGCCCTCGGCACTTTCGGGAGTGTCGGCGCGCCTGGTTGGCGCGATCTGATCCGCATGCCGGTGCTCTGGGGGCTTCTCGCGCTCATCGCGACCGGCATCATCGCTGCTGCTGCCGGTTTGTCGTGGCACGCGGGTGTTTTCGAGATACTTTGCGAGATCGGCGATGCGCTCGGCTTTTGCGTGCTTTGGATGGCATTGCGCGACGAGCGCGTGCGGCGCGTGTTTCTCTCGCTCTTCTTAATATCCGGCATCCTCGCGTGCGTGTTCGCGATCGCTCTGACGCTCACGCGCCATCCACCAGCCGCCTTTGCGTACGAACATGGCCGCGCCGCGGGGACGTTCCTGCAGCCCAACGAGTTCGCGGGCTATCTGCTCTTCGTGATCCCGATCGGCGTCGCGCAATTCGCCGCGACCGGGTGGCTCAAGCGCCTCGGCATCGCAGGGGCGGCGCTCGGAACGGTCGCGATCGCGATGTCCGCGTCGCGCGCGGCAATACTCGGCCTGCTTCTCGCTTTGCCGATCCTCGCGCGGCGCTTCGGCAAGCGCACGCTGCTGGTCTATTGCATCGGCGCGGCGATCGCGCTCGGACTGGGACTGACCGTGCTGCGCAACGTCGCGCACGATCCAAGCGAAAACGCTTCGCGCATCGCCGTGTGGCGAGGCGCGGCGCGAATGGCAGAACGCTTCGCGCTCACCGGGGTCGGTCCGCTCGCGTTCAACATCGCATATCCGGCGTACAAGATGCCTGACGCCCAGATCGACGAGGTCCACGCGCACGATCTTCCACTCAACGTGTTGATCGAAAACGGCGTCCTCGGCCTCGCGGCCCTCGCATTCTGTATCATCGCGTGCATCCAAGCAGCCCGCGCCGGATCAAAGGACATCGCGTCAAAGGACCACGAACGTGGCCTCCTTTTCGTCGCGCTCGTCACATCATTCGTCGCATCGGCCATCCAGAACAGCGTCGATTTGGTCACGACGTTCGTTTTCTTGATGTGGTGGCCGATGATGGGATTGATGCTAGGAATGTCGCGTGAACCTTGACATGACGATTCGACAAGGGGGTCCAAACGCGGGGCGTCGCCGACGGCGAGAGCCGTCGGCGCCGAGCGCCGAGATGCAAGTCTGCCCCGAAAATCGGCGCGTCCCCGCATGGACCCCCTGGCGAATCGTTGTCGCGGTCGTCGCACTCATGCTCTGCGGTTGCTCGCAAAACGCGACGACGCAGGTCAAACAAAGCCCGACGCCTGGACCAACACCGACGAAAGCCGATTACTTCATCCATGGAAGCTCCTCGAACGGAGCGCCGGTCAAAGTACAAGATATCGTCAAGGGCCATCCTGTGTACGTCCTCAAGGCGACAGACGTCTACTACTCGACGTCGAGCGCAAAGGGCCGTTTTCTGAACGACACGATCTACTTCTACAAAGGAAACGCGGTGCGTCTGACGCTCGTCGCGCAAGTCGCGGACGTCAACCGATTGACCTACGATTTCGTCCTTCACGGCGACACCGGTGTCAAGGCGAAGAGCGCGACGGGCGTGACGATGACGTGCGACACGATGTCGTACAACGGCAACACGAAACTGCTCACGGCGACGGGTTCGGTCCGCGCGGTCGACGCCCAAGGCGATGTGCTGACCGGCGACAAAGCGGTCGCCGACCTCGACCTCCAAGAAATCCACATGTCAGGCCACGTCGGCATCGGCCGGCGGCGCTGAAGAGGAGCGGCTTTGGACGACAAGCGTCTGCCAACGAAGATCGACGTCCGCGGGCTGACGAAGCGCTACGGCGCGCGCACGGTCGTGGACCATGTCTTCGTCGACGTCAACGTCGGTGAAGTCGTCGGCCTGCTCGGTCCGAACGGCGCCGGCAAGACGACGACGTTCTACATGGTCGTCGGGCTCGTGAAGCCCAACGACGGGTCGGTCATCCTCGTCGACGACCAGGGCCGCGAGACGGACATCACGCACGAGCCGATGCACTTGCGAGCGCGTGAGGGTCTTGGATATCTCGCGCAGGAGACGTCCGTGTTCCGACGCCTCACGGTCGCCGACAATCTGCGGCTCATCTGGGAGCAGCGCGGCGTCTCTCGCGAAGAGCAGGACCGGCGCTTGCCGGCGTTGCTCGAAGAGTTCGGCTTGAGTGCGCTCGCCCACGACCGCGCCGAGACGCTGTCCGGCGGCGAGCGGCGCCGCGTCGAGATCGCGCGCGCCATCGCGACCGACCCCGCCTTCCTGCTTCTCGATGAACCGTTCACGGGCATCGACCCGATCGCGGTCGCCGACATCCAAGAGATCATCAGGCTATTGAAAGCCAAGGGGCTCGGCGTTCTCATCACCGACCACTCCGTCCGCGAGACGCTCGCGATCGTCGATCGCGCGTACATCCTCAACCGCGGCCGGATCGAGGTCGCCGGCAGTGCGACCGAAGTGGCGGAATCGCCGGTCGCGCGCAAGTTCTACCTGGGAGAGAGCTTCCGGTTGTGAAGATCCTCGACCGGTACATGCTCAAAGAGCTGGTCGGGCCGTTCGTCTTCGGACTCGCGGCGTTCACGCTGCTCTTCGTCGCGGGAAATCTGCTCAATATCGCGCGTCTCGTCTCCGAAGAGCACGCGAGTATCCTCTCGGCCGCGAAATACTTCGTCTATACGCTTCCCGCGACGCTCGTCCTCACGTTTCCGATGTCCATGCTCCTCGCCGTACTGCTCGCGATGAGCCGGATATCGGGCGAATCGGAGCTCACCGCCATCCGCGCGGGCGGCGTCAGCCTCTACCGCATCGCCGCGCCGCTGTTCGCCGTCGGTCTGCTCGCGTCGATCGTCGGGTTCTTGTTCCAGGAATACGTCGTGCCGTACGCGAGCGCGCGCGCAGCCGATATACTGCGTAACGAGATCCAATCCGGAGGTACCGGAGCGCTGGCCAATCAAACGGTCAGCACGATACTGCCGAACGGAGATCAGCAAGTGACGTTCGCGCAAGGCTTCGATCCGGCGACGAACGAGCTCCAGGGGACGACCGTCGAGGTCTTCCACGCGGGCTATCCGATATCGATGCTCTACGCGCCGCGCGCGACGTACTCAGGCGATCGCTGGCAATTCCGCGATGCCGTCCTCTTCGGACTCCAGCAGCCGTGCTGCAAAGTGAGCGACTATCCGATGCTCGAGATCGATATCGGCGCCGATCCGAGCCAGATCGTCGAACAGACCAAATCGCCCGAAGACATGAGCCGCGCAGAGATCTACAAGCTCATGGAAAGCGGCGTCAAGGAATCCGATCGCTCGCGCTACGCGCTGCTCCAGGTGACGTTCGACAGCAAGCTCGCCCGGCCGTTCGCCGCGCTCGTCTTCACCATGCTCGCCATGCCGCTCGGCATCAGGCCGCAGCGCTCGTCGTCGGGCGCCGGATTCGGCATCAGCATCCTCATCGTTTTCGCGTACTACGTGGTCAGCACCGTGTGTCTGGCGGTCGGCCGCTCGAACCCGAACCTCAGCCTGATCATGGCATGGCTGCCGAACGTCGCATTCGGTGCGACCGCGATCTGGCTCGTCCGCGAGGCGGCGAAGGTATGATCGCGATGGCCGCCTTGTTCGCCGAGATCGCGTGGGGCCCGATCTTCATCATCCTCGCGAGCGTCATCGTCGCGGGTGCGATAGCCTACATCGGCGATCGCGTCGGCCATCTCGTCGGGCGCCGCCGGATGACGATCTTCGGTCTGCGGCCGAAATACACGAGCACGATCTTCGCAGTTGGATTCGGCATGCTCATCGCGATGGCGGTCATCGCAGTCGGGCTCTCGATCTCGTACGACGCGCGGCTCGCGCTGTTCTCGCTCAACAAGCTGAACGATCAGATCGCAGCGCTCACGCGCGAACGGGATCGCGAGCTGCAGGACCCGGTCATCTACTTCTCCGGTCAGCCGCTGACGCAGCCGGTCATCATCAACTCGTCGGGGACGCAGGCGAGTATCGAAGGACAGCTGTCAGCGCTCTTCGTCGACGTCGCGAACCTATATCGCTCCGTGCCCGGCGTGCGGCCGTATCCGAAAGACCCGCTGAGCCCGGAAGTCAAGACGTCGATCTCACGCGCGGCGGCCGGCATCAAGGCGCTCAACCCGACGCCGGCGATCGTCGTGCCAGTTGCCGGGCAAAACATCTTCCGCGACACTGCGATGAGCATCTCGTTCGCCGTGTTCAAAGACGAGCTCATCTATCGCAAAGGCGAGCTCATGGGAACGGTCCCGGTCTCGAACGGCAAGGACACCGGCAAGGACCAAGCGGCGCTCATCCAGCTCGAGACGAGCTTGCAGCGTAACGCCGAAGATCACGGGATGCCGAACATGATCGCCGACAACTTGACGACGACCGAGGAAGAGTCGGCGGCGAGCTTGCGGCAATTGACGTCGATCGGCGGACCGGCGCTCATCAAGGCAGTGGCGCCGTACGACATCTACGCGCACGGCCCGCTCGTGACGATGCTCGTCGTTTCACCGATCGGGCGATGACCGACGGCGCAACGAGCCGCCGCACAGTCATAATCGGCGTCGACCCAGGCCGCTCGAAATGCGGCCTCGCGATCGTCTACGACGATGGATCACGCAAATCGCTTGCTGTCGTACCGACGCCGGAGATAGCCGATCGCCTCGATGCGGAAGTGCGGGCGTCGGACGTACGCGCGATCTGCATCGGCCATGCGACCGGCTCAGACTCGATCGTCGCCCTGTGCGCGAGCCGCTGGCCCGATATCCCCCGGCATGTCGTGGACGAGACGAACACGACGCTCGAGGCTCGCCGGCTCTACTATATCGACCATCCGCCCCGGGGGCTATGGCGTTTTATCCCGCGGGGGCTGCTCGTACCGGACGAACCCCTCGACGCCTACGCGGCGTTGCTCATCGTGACCCGATTCGAGGCCGAAAAGGGCTCGCGGGACAGCGCATATCCGAGGGCAGGAAAGGGATGAAATCCGGGCCAAAGCAGACCTTCGAGGCGTTCACCCGGCGGAATGTCTTTGTTCTGCTTCGGCCGGGTAACGAATGGAAATCGGGACACCGGTAACCGTCAGGAAACGTGGAGTTCTGCGGTCAAGCCGGGGCGCTCGGAGTCCATATGAATTACGCCTCCGACTTAGGAGGACCGCTTTGAAGACGAGTGCCGGCCTAGCTGCGTGCGCGCTGGCGGCCTTGGTCCTGTTCGCGTCGCCGTCCACGTCGGCCGCGTCTCCGTTTTCTGACGTTCCTCGCACCCATTGGGCGATCGACTACATCCGCGCTCTCGCAGCCGACGGAATCATCCAAGGCTATCCGCAAGGCAAATTCGACGGCAGCAAGGACATGACGCGCTACGAGGTGGCCGCGATCGTCGCCCGCGCCGTCTCCTACGTCCAAGCGAACGGCGCTTCTGCGTCGGACATGGCGAAACTCCAAAAGCTCATGGACGCCTACAAGGACGAGCTCGACTCGCTCGGCGTCCGCGTCTCGACGGTCGAAGACCGGCTGAACACGCTCGACAAATCGACGCAGTTCGCCCAGCGCTTCTCCGTTCACGGCACGCTGTCGTCGCAGTTCACCGAGCGCGAGCGCACGACATCACCGATGCTCGTCGATGGACACACGATCGCGGCGAACGACTCCGTCTTCAAGTTCACGGACGCGTTCATCGAGACCGACATCACGAACGATCCGTACTACGGCAGAGACAGCCCGGGCGTGCTGCTCCCGCGCGAGAACTGGGAGTTCACAGCGCAGTACGCGGTGACGCCGAACCTCATCGTGACCCTGCCGGTCAAGGTTTGGGATTACTCGTTCGGAGGCTATCGCCAGCAGCAGACCGGCGTCGGCATCAACCCGACGCTCGACGTGACGGCTCCGGATATCACGAACCTCAAGGGGTTGGAGATGCGCATCGGCATGCTCAACAACTTGCGCGGCTCGCTGACCGGCCTCACCTATAGCCCGCCTGACGACTTCAGGATCGGCTTCAAGGACCCGTTCCGTCCGTATCCGATGGGTGTTTCCGTCCAGGGCACCGCGTTCAACTGGCTTGATTTCCAGGCATACGGTTTCCGCATCGATCCGGTGATGATCAACACCGGCGCGTTCCCGCCGAACGACGGCTACGGTGCGGTCGGCTACCTGTCGCCGTACTACCCGCAGCAGTCGACAAGCACGTATAGTTCGGCGCAGACGACCGACACGTTCCCGAACGGCGGCCCGAGCCAGCAGCTCATCACGAACGTCTATCTCTCGTTGCTCGCGCAGCCGGGGACGATCTACATCTCGTACTTGCTCGGGCCGGGTTGCCCGACGGGCTGCACGTTCACCGGGCCGAATCAAGGCCAGCCGCCCTTCACCTACGTGCAGACGGTGAACGAAGTCATATTCTCGACGCCTTTGCCGGCCGGTTCGCAAGTCGCGCTGACATATCAAGGATACAGCACGAGCAACAATACGCTGCCGCAGCGCTACGACGTCGGCGGCCGCGCGGTCTACCACGTCCCTGGCATCGGCAACGGCGCGGCGACCCTCGGGCTGTCGTTCAACCGCATCTTCGACATCCCGAACGACAACGTGCTGTTCACATCATTCCCCGGCACGCCGAACGTGGGTCTCGTCAGCGACACGGTCTTCGGGCTCGACTTCGTCTTGCCGATCGCGTACGCGATCGGTCCGGTGCAGACACCGGCGATCTTCGGCGAGGTATCGTCGAGCAAGTACAGCGGCGACTACTTGCACACGCCGGCGCAGAGCGACACAGCGGGCGTCATCGGCCTGAAGTTCAAGATCCTCGGCGGCGATCAGACGATCGTCTTCCAGAACGTCGGACCGAACTGGATCGACGGTGCGCAGTTCCAGTATTCGGGGCAAGCGCCGGCGATATTCAGCTTCTACAACTTCCCGTATTTGCCGGCGCCGTACGGTATCGGCAACGACCTGGCGCTCAACGCCGAAGTCGATCGCGCGGCAGCGGCGGCGGGCTTCACCGGTCCATTCCTCTCGTCGAACACGACGTTCCCGTACGGTTCGTTCGCCTTCCCGCTGTTCAATCAGTTCAAGGCACAAGGACCGTACTACTATAGCTCGTTCACGCCGAACACGACCGGCGCTGCGGTGACGCTCAATTTCCCGCTGACCCTCGGCAACATCAGCGCGAAGCTGAACCTCGGCGGCCAGTCGCTGCGCGAGATCCGGCCCAACTCGCTCGCGACCGACATCTTCGGACCGCAGTTCGCGTCGTCGGTGAAGGCGAAATACGATCAGCTCGGCGCCGGCGTCACGCTCGGCTTGCCGATCTTCGACCGTACGGCGACCGTGACGCTGCAAGGCCTGTTCGAGCGGCTCGAGCGCAACGACACGACGCCGTTCGTCTACGCGGCGGATCCCGCGCTCAACGTCGCGTCGTACAACCCGGTCGCAAGCGCGGAGCTGACGGGCACGGGCCAACAGATCCTGTTCTATCCGAACTTCGTCGACGTCAAGCACACGGTCGGCCACGCGCAGCTCGCGCTTCCGGTGACAGCCGCGCTGACCGCCAACCTCGATTACTACGAGCAGCGCTACACCGGCGAGGCGCTCAACACGCTGACGCAAAGCATCAGCCAGCGAAAGCTCCAACTGACGGGCGGCGTGCTGTACAACATCCCGAACACGAACGCGTCGGTCAATCTGTTCTTCAACCGGTACGAATACCACGACGACGACGCGCCGACGTGGAACTGGGTGCAGAACAAGCAGAACCTGTACTTCTCCGTCAAGTTCTAGCGTCCGAAAACGTTCGACTAACGACCGCTCCTCGACGAATCAGGGAGCGGTCGAGATTTATCTCGACCGCCGCGGTCCATCGGTAAAGATTGGAGCGGTCGACCTTTACGGTCGACCGCCGCGGTCTTTGGGGGTCGCACGCCGCTGGGCCACTAACTTTCGACCGTGCTCCGCTGGCTCGTGATCCTCGTCGTTGTCATTGTTGCGGTCGTGCTGCTGTGGCGGCCCGCAGCCTCCTGGTGGTGCCTCGACGTCGGCAACCTCGCCTACATGCGAGGCGATCGAGCCACAGCCGCCGCCGACTTCGTGCAGGGCCTTCGTTTCGAACCTACGTGGCGGGCGCTGCTCGAAGATCATGGCCGCGCCGTCCTCGACGCCGAACCGGCCGTCGCCCTCGCAGACTTCAAAGCCGCCGACTGCGGCGAGCCATGTACTGCGGAAGCGGGCGATGCGGAAAGCCGCCTCGGCAACTTCGATAACGCCATCAACGACTATCTCGCCGCCCACGCCGTCGAGCGCGTCGGCGGTGCGGTCGACCGGCTCGCGAGCGAAGCGCGTTACGATGATGCGATCGAGCTCGAGCGCGCGCTTGCGAGCCGATTGGGAACGGGAATGCTGTCGCAAGCCGACGTGGCCAGCGCGGATTATCTGATCGGCGGACTCGATAATCGCGCGGCGAGAGCGGCTCGTGAGTCGGCGAAAGCGGCGGCGTATCACGCCGATGCGATCCGTTCGTTCCGGCGCGCGTCGCAGCTCGCGCCGTTCAACGAAGGGTATTTGCTCTCGCTCGGTTTTGCCGAGTCGGCGTGGGGTGACAAACGAAAAGCGCGCGTCGCCTTCGAGAAGGTGCTCGATCTCCACCCGCACCAAAGCGACGCCGAGCGAGGCCTCGCCCAACTCGGCGTTCGAAACAACGACCCGAATTGACCCGCCTTCGCGTCGCGCTCGAGACGCAGTTCGCGGTGGGCACACCGACCGGGCTTGGCGTCTACGCATCGGGTCTTGCCAAAGCGCTCCGAGCACGCGATGACGTCGAGGTCGTCGAGCTGCGCGACGACAGCTTCGATCTGTGGCGATTCGACCGCAGGCTTTACTGGGACCAGGTCCGCGCGCCGGCGCTCGCCGCACGTGCGAAAGCGGACGTCGTGCACTTCACTGGCGGCACACTGCCGCTCAGGCTCACGCATCCGACGATCCTGACGCTTCACGACCTCGTTTGGGTGCGCGGCGTCAATCGCGGCCGCTTCTATGTGCGCTGGTATTTCGGCGATCTCCAACGACGCCTCGCGCGGCGCGCCGACGCGATCCTCGTCGACACTGAAGCCGCGCGCGTCGACGTCGCGGATGGTCTCGACATCGACGCGGCTAGAATCCACGTGGTCGGCGTCGGAGTCGACGATTCGTTCTTCCACATCGAACGCCGCGTAGACGATCCACCGTTTATCCTATGCGTGGGCACGGTCGAGCGGCGGAAAGATCTCGTCACCGCGGTCGAAGCCGTCGCGCGTATCCCGGATGTCCGATTAGTTTCGGTCGGTCCGCTCACGCCTTACGCTGACGAAGTGCGAGCGAGGGCAGCGCGTCTCGACGTGTCGAACCGGATCGACTTACGCGGCTACGTTGACCACGCGACCTTGCGCGATCTCTACTCGCGAGCAGCGGCCCTGGTCTTTCCATCCCGCTACGAAGGTTTCGGTCTCCCGCCCCTACAGGCGTTGGCGTGCGGATTACCCGTCGTCGCGGCGCGTATTCCGGTGACTGAGGAGGTGCTCGGCGATAGCCCCGTCTACGTCGAACCGGGTGATGACATCGGATTCGCCGTGGCTCTCTCGTCCGTGACGAGTTCGTCCGACGCCCGGCGCGCCGAAGCTGGCCGCAGACAAGCCCAGACGTTCATTTGGCCCACCGTCGCAGACAGTATCGTGCGCTGCTATCGTGCAACTACCCGGAACGTCGGTGCCTGATACCGCCATTGGTTTTCCGTAGGGAACACCAAACGAATGTTCTCAGACATTCGGTCTCCAAGAGGACGGGACGTCGGGCTAGCCGTCAAATCGCAAGCAAACTCTGCCGATTCTGGCCCAACGGTTCGCAAGACCCTATGCGGGCGGTCCCCGAGATGGTAGTCTTGCAACATAAGCGTTGCCGTCCTTCAATCCAGCGATGGCCAAAACTTGTAGCGCGTTCGATTCGACTTGAGGTAGCCACCCCCGCATGAGTCGCCTTGCAAAACTACTGACTTTCCTTGTCCTCGCTGGGTGCAACAGCACTCAGACCTACTCAGCAAATAGCGCGATCATGATCAACTTAGGTCGCATCGTATCTCCGCTTTCCCCAACATCAAAGAGCAACGGAGTTTCGTTGCCACTGCTGTGGGTATCCGATGGCAATTACCTCAGCGCCTATCAACTTTCAGACAACGGCGACGTAGCTCCGTCGGCCATCATCCAAGGATCCAACACGGGGTTTCAAAACGGGCTTACGCAACAGATCGCTTCGGGACCGAGGGGGGAAACCTACGTTGTGCAGCCAGCGTATGATCAGTCGACACAGCAGACCGTTTGGCAGATCCTCCGGTTTCGGCCGCATGCATCGGGTAACGTCAGCCCAGACCTCATTTTGAATTGCGGACAACAGATTATAGCGTCGAATGCGATCGCGGTTGGATCATTTGGGCAGATCGCATTTTCGAATCTAACCATCGCCCCACCGCCACCGTACTGGGTCTCGATAGCGCTCCTTCCCGGCAATTCCACATCTTGCCCTAGCGATCATAAACAAATATATGGCTCAAACACAGGCTTGGACCAGGTGCAGGGCTTAGCTATTGACGGGCGGGGGACGCACTTCGTCCTCAAGCAAACTGCAATCGAGATATTTAAACCTGGCGCCTTGGGAAATGTAGCGCCCGCAAGAACCATTTCTGGGTCGCACACCCATTTATCACTTGCGACCGGAATCGCCGTCGACAGTGCCGGCTATATTTACGTCGCTAGCGACCTTGATTCTAATTCGATCTCAGTATTTCGCCCAAACGCCAACGGCGACGCAACGCCGGTCCGTCGAATTATCGGGTCCAACACTCAGTTGTATAACCCGATTGGAATCGCTGTTTCTTTGGACGGCCGGATATTCGTGTTGAATAATGCGACAATGGCCATCACCGTCTATGCGCCCGGAGCGACAGGGAACGTTGCGCCTGTCCAGGTTATATCAGGTAGTGCGACAGGGATAAACGGCGCGTATATCACGATCGCGAACTGAAGCGCCGAACAACCAGGGGCGTTATCAAGCGGCTCAGTTCGGTGCGTTAGAAGAGAACAGCACGTTGACCGGATACGATGAGCCGCCTTCGGGCATCGTCACGATCTCGACGCGCCGAAAGCCGTGCGCCGGCACCGGGAAGCTGCGGACGAGCGCGTAGCGCCCCGGATCGGTCGCCTTCATCTCGACGAGATCGCCGTCTATAAGAAACGTCGCTGTCGCGCGGCCGCCGCGAGGCTGCAGCCACATGCCGACATTCGCATCTGTATCGCCGGTATTCAGCAGCGTCACCGTGGCCGATTGCTTGACGCCGTAGTCGCCACCGAGCACTTCGCCTTGCACGAGGTTCGGCAACGGCAGCTTGCCGATGTGGAGGACGGTCGGATCGTCGCCGACCGTATATGCCTCGTCGTACGAAAAATCCGGCACCTCGTAGACGCCGCGCGAGTGGTGGACGACGCTCGATAACAATGTGTCGGAGATCGGTTCGACCGGCGAATCGCTCGCGTCTTGGACAACGACTGCGATCCGCACGCCGTCACCCTCGACGACGCGTACGGCCATGAGCCCGCTGACCAGCGAGACCGGCGGTAGCAGTTGCTCGATGACGTTGAGCGTCGCGTGCGGCGGCACTTCGAAGATCTGTCCCTCGTCGCTGGCCTCTTGCTCTAGGAATCGCAGCGTCGATGCGTGACCGACCGCGAGGACGTTCGGGTCTGGTCCGGCGATGCCGGCGGTGAGCTGGATCAGACTCGAGACGAGCCCGTTGTTCTGCACCTTCACCGTGACGCGCCGCAGCGGCGCGCCGCGATCGGCGTAGTGATAGTACAACAAGCGCGCGGGTTCATCGTAGTTGACGTCGGCATAGAACAGCGTGCCGTCCTCGGTTATCGTCTCGGGGAAATCGGAGACGAGCAAGAACTTCGGATCGACGTGCGGCTGCGCGAGATTGACGACCGATACCGCCACCGTCTGGTTGTACGGGTACAAACCCGGACCGGTCATCGAAACGGGTACGTGGACGACGGTCGTGTTGTCCGCATCGAGCGTGTGCGCATCGGCGACGGCGGTCGAGGGTGCAGCGACCGAGGCGCCCTGCACGGGATACGCGACGCGCAAAGCCGCCTGCGCGGCCATCTGCGCGACGAAATCGGCCGACGCCGGATTGCCGGTGATCGTCACTTGCGTCGACGAGGCCGCTCTGCCCGCGTACGGCTGCACGGTGATGGAAATGGTCGTCGTCTGACCATACTGGTCCGACGCGGTCAGCGTCGTCGTTCCCGGATGCAGACCGGTCACATCGATCGTGCGGTCGATACCGTTGAACACCGCTGAAGCGACGTTCGGATCCGAAACCGCCAACGTCAGTATACCGCTCGGCGGCGACACGACGGGAATGCGTCCGATGTGACCGAGTGGCAATGTAGAAGCCGCAGCGCCCAATGTGACGGGCGCGGGCGTCTGCGTCGCGAGCGGCATCGGCCCGTACGTCGCCACCGGAGAACTGACTGGGGGCAGCGGTAAGCCGCTCGCCAAGGGCGACGGCGATGGCGTGGCGGGCGGAGCAGACGAAACGGCGGCGGCCGGAGATGGTGACGGTGTCGCGTCCGGCTGCGCCGCGGCGCCGGCCGCAAACGCGACGAGCGCCGCGAGCAGCGCCGTCGCGCACCGCCGTTGCGTCGCCCGCACAGCCGTCACGTTAGGCGATCTGCTGTTCCTCGCGGCTCACGGCCGCCGCGAGCAGCGTCTTATAACCGTGACTCGGGAAGAGCACGGTGACGAGGTCGCGTTCGAATCGCTCGACCGTGCCTTGGCCGAATTTGCGGTGGTAGACCGTGTCGCCGATGCGGAACTCGCCGAACTCCGCGTCTTCGTCGGCCTCGTCGCCGGCGGCAGCCAGGTTTTGCAACGCGGTGGCCCCGCTGCGGCAGTTGTCGCACGCGCCGCAATTCGGCAAGTCGTAATCCTCGCCGAAATAGTTGAGGATGAACTTGCGCCGGCAGCTGCGCGTCTCGCAGTACTGGAGCATCATCGCGAGCTTGCTCTGATCGTACGAGCGCTTCGTCTCGTAGCTCGCCAGGTTGAGCTGGAGCTCCGACTGCGTCTTGAGCCGCGGCGCCAATCCGTACGTCGCTTTCGTGACGTTTTGGATGAAGCCGCCCTTCTTGAGCAGCGCGAGGATGACTTTGAGCTTCGTCAGCGGCAGCAGCGAGATCTTGCGCAAGTCGGACAGCGACACCCCGTTCTGCTGCTGTTCGAAATATTGCAGCGTGCCGAAGACTTTCTGCACTTCTTCGACGTCGGGATACTTGCCGGTCAAGAAGTAGTTCTGGACGCGCGTATCGCTCTGGCGATAGAGCAACAGGCAGAGCGACTCGTCGCCGTCGCGACCGGCGCGGCCGGCTTCCTGCGTGTATGCTTCGACGCTGCCCGGCAGATCGTAGTGGATGACGAAGCGGATGTTCGCCTTGTCGATGCCGAGACCGAACGCGTTGGTAGCGACGACGATCTTGACCTGTTCGTTCATGAAGCGGTCGTGGACGCGGTCGCGGTCGGCCTTTTGCAGTTTCGAATGGTAGACTTCAGCCTCGACGCCGCAGTGCGTGCCGAGATATTCCGACACCGTGTACGTGTTCTTGATCGTCGCGGTGTAGATGATGCCGAGCTGGCCCGCGAGTTGGCCTTCGACTTTCTTGCGCAACACGCGCAGCTTCTCGTCGTCGTTCGACGCGCGGATGACCTCGTAGACGAGGTTCGGGCGGTCGAATCCGCGGACGATCGGCTTTGTGTGCGGGATGCCGAGCTGCGTGACGATGTCTTCGCGCACGGCGGGCGTCGCCGTGGCGGTCAGGGCCAGCACGGTCGGGTGGCCGAGCGCCGCGATGACACGGCCGAGGTTGAGATACGCGGGCCGGAAATCGTGCCCCCACTGCGAGATGCAGTGCGCTTCATCGACGACGAAGAGCGGCACGTGCAGTCGCTTGAGGATATCGACGAAGCTCTCGTCTTCGAGACGTTCCGGCGTCACGTAGATCAGCTTGAGATTGCCGCGCGCGACCTGTTCGAGGTGGTCGATCTCTTGTTCGTCGGAGAGCGTGCTGTTGAGCGCGACGGTGCTCGAGATGCCCGCCGCGGCGAGCATGTCGAGCTGGTCCTTCATGAGTGCGATGAGCGGCGAGACGACGACGGTCGTGCCCGGCAAGAGCAGCGCGGGCAATTGGTAACAGAGCGACTTGCCTGCGCCGGTCGCCAAAATCGCGAGCGTATCTTTGCCTTCCATGACGCGCTCGATGACATGTTCCTGGCCCGGATA
Source organism: Candidatus Eremiobacteraceae bacterium (assembly GCA_035710745.1). NCBI lineage: Bacteria > Bacillati > Vulcanimicrobiota > Vulcanimicrobiia > Candidatus Eremiobacterales > Candidatus Eremiobacteraceae > Candidatus Eremiobacteraceae bacterium. Next base: position 272,657 of record DASTCX010000004.1, read on the forward strand.
AAAACGGTCGTACCCGAAGTGGCGGACCAGTGCTTCGTTCAGGTCGATGTCGACTGACATGACTGTCGCTTGGCTTCCTCGCGTGGAAGATGACGAGACCCGGTTCCTTATACTGGAGAACCGTGGCCTTGGTGGCGATCGAAACCGCCTATGACATGCATTCCCTTCTCTATTTACGTTGAAACCTACTTTTTCGTTCACTGTGCTCCCGTGCACTGTCTGCGGGAATGGTCAAAACCGCGCGAGAAAAAGGCAAGCGTGCCAGAATCGGTGTCCCAAGACGGGCTCGCCCTTTACCGCAAGCATAGACCCGCGGGTTTTGATGCGCTTGTAGGCCAGCCCGCCGTCGTCCAAGGACTTCAAGCTGCGGTCAAGACGGGCCGCGTCTCCCACGCCTACCTGTTCGCCGGACCGCGCGGCACCGGCAAGACGTCCGCGGCGCGCATCCTAGCCAAATGTCTAGACTGCCTGACGAATGGCCCACGGCCGGATCCGTGCGGCATCTGCGAGGCATGCGTTTCGATCACCGAGGGCACCGCGTTCGACGTCGTGGAGATCGACGCCGCAAGCAATCGCGGCATCAACGAGATCCGCGAGCTGCGCGAGCGCGTCCGCTTCGCGCCGGCGCAATTCCGCACGAAGGTCTATATCGTCGACGAAGTCCACATGCTCACGAGCGAGGCGTTCAACGCGCTTCTCAAGACGCTCGAAGAGCCGCCGGAATACGTCGTCTTCGTCCTCGCGACGACCGAGGCACACCGGGTTCCCGCCACCATCCTCTCGCGCTGTCAGCGCTACGAATTCCGGCGCATGACCCCGGCGGACATCGGCAAACGGCTCACCGAAGTGGCGGCGATGGAAAAGATCAAGATCTCGCCGGAAGCCGTCGAGCGTCTCGCGTACCTCGCCGACGGCGCCCTGCGCGATGCGCTCGTCATGCTCGACCAAGCCCGCGGCTTCGCGGGCGGCACCAGGATCGACGATGCCGTGCTCGATGAGGCCTTCGGCGCTTCGCACCGCGAGCTCGTCGAACGGATCGTCGACGCGATCGCCAGCAGCGATGCCGGCGAAGCATTGCGCGCGGTCGCCGATGCCACTGCGGTCGGCGCCGACCCGGCTTGGCTCACGAAAGAATGCTTGCGCTGGTTCCGGCTCGCGCTGCTCTCGCTCGCGGGTCGCGGACTCGTCGAAGCCGAGGTCGGCCCCGAAGAAGCGGCTACTATCGACGAGCGCGCCGCGAAAGTGGGCCGCGCGAAAGTGCTCACCGCGCTGCGCTATCTGTCGGAGACGGCGGCATTGCGTTTCTCATCGCAACCGCGCATCGATCTCGAGCTCGCGCTCGCGCGCATCATCTTGCCGTCAGACGACTTGAGCTTGCGCGCGTTGTCGGAGCGATTACGCCTTCTTGAAGAGCGTGCTCCGAACGGCAGCCCGCCGGCGAATGCGCCGCCCGCGTCGCCGGCACCCGAGTCCGCCTCGGGCGCGAGCGGTCGCGCCGCGAAGAAAGACTCGAAGCGCGCCGAGCCGGCCGCCGCCTCGATCAGCGCAGCGCGCCTTTCCGGTCTTTGGCCGATGGTCCTGACCGCGGCTCGCGGACGATCGATGCAGGCATACGGGCATCTGCAGCACGCGGTCGTCGCGGAAGCATCGGATGAACTTGTCACCATCGGCGTCGACGACAAGTACAATCGCGATAGACTCGCCGATTCCGCGATGAGCAAGCTCGTCGCCGAAGCGATCGCAGAAGCGAGCGGCGCCCATCCGCAGGTGCGCTTCGTCCTCTCGCCGACGCCCGTGGCCTCGCAGGCGAAGGCGCCCGGCGGACTCGCGCTGGCGGCCGACGTCCTCGGCGACGATCTTTTCTGAAACGCCTGACGAAAGGCCGACGATGAACCCCAATCAGATGTTGCAGCAGGCTCGCAAGCTGCAAGCGCAGCTCGCGAAGATCCAAGAAGAACTCGGCGTCGAGACGGTGACGGGCAGCGCGAGCTCGGGCGCGGTCGAAGTGACGCTCAACGGCCACGGCGACGTCGCGAAGGTGAAGATCGACAAGGCAGCCGTCGATCCCGACGACGTGGAAACGCTCGAAGATCTCGTGCTCGTCGCGATCAAAGACGCGCAAGCGAAGGCGCGCGCGCTCTCGCAATCGCGCATGGGGCCGCTCACCGGCGGCCTCGGCATCCCTGGGCTATAGGATCTCGGACTCGAGCGTCGTGTACGTCGCCGGGCCTCTCGCCGACCTCATCCGTGAGCTGGAGAAGCTGCCGACGATCGGACCGAAGACCGCGGCGCGGCTCGCCTACTACCTGCTCTCGGCCAGACGCGAAGACGCGGACGCTCTCGCCGCCGCGATCGGCGGACTCAAAGACCGCATACGGCTATGCAGCCGCTGCTTTTCGCTGACCGAGGATGATCCGTGTACGATCTGCCGCGACCAGCAGCGTGACGGCTCGGTGCTCTGCGTCGTCGGCGAGGCGAAGGACGTCTACGCCATCGAGCGGACGATGAGCTTCCGCGGCCGCTACCACGTGCTCGGCGGCCTCATCTCGCCGATGGAAGGCATCGGCGTCGACAAGCTCAAGGTGAAAGAACTGATCGAGCGCATCAAGCCCGAAGGCATCTCCGAGATCATCGTCGCGACCAATCCGAACGCCGAAGGCGAATCGACGGCGCTCTATCTGGCGCGGTTGCTGACGCCGCTCGGCGTCAACGTCACGCGGCTTGCGTACGGTTTGCCGATCGGCGGCGATCTCGACTACGCGGATGAGGTGACGCTCGCGCGCGCCCTCGAAGGTCGCCGCACGATGTGAGGCCGCGGCGGTCGGTCGAGATTAATCTCGACCGCTCCCCTATTTTTTGTTGCGGGCGCGCTCGATCATGTCGGCGACGAGCTTCTTCGCGCGTTCCAAAGCGTCGTGGTAGAGCGCCTTCGTCGACGCCGCGTTCAAAGTCGTGCCATGCTCGTAGTAGTACGATGCGGCTTGTCCGACGACGAGCGTTCCCGCGTAGGCGATGCCCGCCTTGATCGGGATGCCGGCGACCGGAATGAAACCGGACAGCTCGCGCGCGAGCGCGCGCCAGCCGTAACCGCCGCCGATCACCGGAAGCAGTTCGACGACGCGCGCGAATTCGGCGCGCTTGCCGTACGCCGCCGAGATCTTCAACAACATATCGATCTGCAGACCGGTGATCGCGATCGTGTCACCTGCAGAAGCGATGCCGCCGAGGACGATGCCAAGCACGGGTATGTGATCCGCCAGGGCCGATGCGCCGGCGACCTTTAGGCACGTGACCGCGCAATCGAGCGTCAGGCGCGCGGCGACGGTCGGCCGGAAAACGGGCAGTGCAGCCCCCAGCGCCACCTCGACGCCCGAACAGGCGAGCACCAGATCGTGCAGCAAATGCTTGCGCATCTCGGGCACGGTGAGGTCGCTCAACTGATAGGTGCCGGGGTGGTCGACCGATGGGCGCCGATCGGGCGCGGTCGTCGCGATCCTAGAGTCCGGCGCTCCGACATCCGGCCGCTGATATTCGACGATGAACAGCGGTAACGCGGATCCGACGGTCGGCAGCACATCGGGAAGCGGCGGATCGTCGATCGAGCGCACGTAGACGTAGGCCTTCGTCGAATCGCTCGTCGGCGTCGCAGCGTCGGCCGTTTCGAAGACGGCGCTGAGCGGCGCAGCGTCGGGGTCGAGGACCGCGATAAGTTCGCCCGCGCGCGGGCCCGCAACGCGAAGCCGGACCGGCCTGCGCGCATGCGAGTCGATCGCGTTCAGATTGATGCGGTCGCGGAACTGGTCGATCCAGCGTCCGAAGTTTTCCGCGGGCGTTCCCGGCTTCGGAGCCGGTCGCGCGTCAGTGGCCATAGCCGTCCTTAATACCGTCGCCGTCTACCTATTGTTTCGGCACCTTCGTGCCCGTTCGCGCGCGGAAATAACGAAAAAGAAGTGGCCGGCCATTTTAGGCCGGCCATTCGGAGCGTTCCTCGTCGCGGGCGTTCCTGCTACCTTGGCGAGTGCGAGGCCGAAGGCGCGGGCGTCGCCGACGCGGCCGGTTCCGGGTTCGAGACGTGCGTGGTCGCGACCGGAGCAACGGGCTTCTCTGCATAGCCCTCCCACATGAGGCCGAGGACGACTTCCATCGACTCCATCGAGAGGTGCTTCGAGAGCGCGAGATCGACGAACGGCGTTCCGGTCGCCCGCTGCTCGTTGATGACCGTGCTCACCGGGATCTTCTCCTCGGCGGCGAGCCAAGAAGCGGCCGCGACGTCGCCAGGGTTGATGTCGAGGCGCAGCGCTTCATTGTACGTCGGTGGGTCGACGGCGAGCCGCCGGCTGATCACGTGCGTCAGCGTGTCGTATCGCCCTTGCGGATAACCGAGCCCGAGCAGCGTGATGCGAGCTTGGATCTGGCGCGCCTGCGCTGCGAAGAACATCGTCTGCGCCGTCTCGGCGGCTCCTGCCGCGAGATCGAGCTGCTGGATCGCCGCGAGCGCGAGCGGCTTGAGATCCTGTGCGTCGCGGGGCGAGAGGTCGCCGCCGAAGGTCGCGCCCATCGTATCGAGCTTGCGGAAGTACTGGTCCATCAGGGGGATGGCTTGCCACATGAGCGCGACCGAACCGCGCGCCGCGGTCACCCCGCTGACGAGCTCCGACGACGAAGTCGTCATCTGCGAATCGATGTCGTCGTACGACGGCAGCAGCGTCAACGTGTCGCCGCCGATCGAGTTGCCCTTGAGCGGCGCGTTCATCTGGTCGAGCACGCCCATATCGTCGCGGATGATGCCATCCGATTGGCCGATGAGATAGCTGCTCTTGTCGAAGACGATATTGATGTCTTTAGCCATGTGGAACATGTCGAACTCGACGCCTTCGAGACGGCTGCCCGGCCGGACGTCGACGTTGCTGAAGTCCGGGATCTCGTACTCGAGGTTCTGCAGACGAGCGTCAAGCCTGCTGACATCGTCCTTACCGAGCTTGATGCGATCGGAGACCGCTGTCTGCTCGCCCTTCACCTGGGAGATCGCGGATGCGAGCTTCGAGCGCACCGGCGTGAGGTTCGGGTGGATGATGAGGTCGCCGGGCGACTTCGTGCGATCGGGCAGCAACGACATCACTTGTGCCGCGCTCCGCGCGGCGGCCTCGGTCACCGACGGAGCGTGCTCGACCTGCTCGAGGGCCGTCGCGGACTTGTCGAAGCTGCCGAGCGCGAGCTCGACCTGGCCCTTGTGGAGAAGCGCGAGCTGGTTGTCCGGTTGCGCGTTGAGCACTGCGTCGTATTTCGTGAGAGCGTAGGCGTAGCGTCCCTCGTCTTCATCGTGGATCGCCTGCGTCGTGATCTGATCGTAGTTCGTCTGCGAAAGTTCCGGATAGCCCAAAAGGTGAGCGACGCGATCCGGCGAGTCCGGGTGATCTTCGAAATATTTGTCGATGCCGGTCGACGAATCGCCGAATTCTTTGCCGAGCCGATATTGAAACGACACCATGGCGTTCGGATCGTATCCGGCACGCGACATGAGGAGCAGACCGTACTGGTCGGCTTGCAGCTCGTCGACGCGCGACATCTTCTCGATCGCCGCCCCGCCGATGAGGTTGCCGAAGCGATAGATGAACGGATTGAAGATCGATGCGATGCCGAGGATGAGGTTGAGCACCTGGGCCTTCGCCTGGAGCGTCACCTGGTTGCGGCGCTCCGTGTGACCGATCTCGTGGCCGAGGACGCCGGCGAGCTCGTCGTCCGAATTGACGTAGTTGAGCAGGCCGAAATTGACGTACGTGAACCCGCCTGGCAGCGAGAACGCGTTGATGTCATCCGTGTCGACGATCTTGAACTGGTAGTTGATGTCCTTGCGCGCGCGGTACTGCGCGAGGTTCGTCGCGATGCCCGAGACCCACGCGTTGAGAACCGGGTCGGTGACGTAGGCGTTTTGCGCGTCGACTTGTCGAGCCTCGTAAGCGCCCTGCGAGATCTCTTCCTGGGTCGACTCGGCGTGCGCCGGCGTCGGAGCGATCGACAAACACAGCGAGCACATCGTCGCGAGAGCGAGAGCTCGTTTCAACATCATCATGATCGGAATTTCCCCGCGGTTTTCGGGTCGACGAACGGCCGACTCCGTTAACAGTTTTGCGACGGTCAAGCGGCCAAGCCCTGCGATGTGCGAGCGCTGTGCGCGCCGCCAATCCACAACGTTTTCACAGATCTTTCACAGACCTTTCCACAAGGATAACGTACAAACCCACGAAAGCGATGCGGCGCGTCATCCGCGTTCGGGGCGTTTTTGTCCCGACCGCTGCGCCCGTTCGAGACCGTCTCCGTGCAGATAAAAGGCACCAAATCGGGTCTGTTGCTCCACCTGTACGAGCGGCCTCTTGCCGACTCGGTCGCCGAAATGCGCTCGCGGCTCTCGTCGACACCGGATTTCTACAAAGGCAGCCGGGCCGTGCTCATGCTCGGCGCGCTGCCCGCCGAGCCCGCGGAGCTCGCGGCCGTCGTCGCGACGCTCGAGCAGTTCGGCATCGTCGCCGATGGTGCCGTATGCGATAGTGACGCGGTCGCGACACTCGCCAAGTCGGCCGGTCTGAGGCTCGTCGCGGCCAGCGTCGCCGCGGCCCCTCGATCGCGCGACGACCGGACAGGGCCAGCGTCCAAAGCTGGCGGCGCCAAAGGCCACGCACCGCGCAACGGCAACGGCAGCGGCGTCGCGACGGCCGACGCGGCCGGCATCCGCTATCACAAGGGCACGCTTCGATCCGGACAGTCGATCAGCGCGGTCGGCACGATCGTCGTCGTCGGCGACGTCAACGCCGGCGCCGAGCTCATCGCGACCGCCGACATCGTCGTCTGGGGAAGCTTGCGCGGCGTCGCGCACGCAGGTGCGCACGGCGACGAATCGGCCGCCGTCTTCGCGCTGCGGCTGGAACCGATGCAGTTGCGGATCGCGCGATGCATCGCGATCGCGCCGCCGCACGAGAAGCGGCAAAAGCATGCGACGCCGGAGGTCGCGCGCATCCGGGAAGGCAAGATTGCCATCGAGCGCGCGTGAAGAGCGACATGAGGCGGCGTTGAACGGGAAGACCTTCGTCATCACATCGGGCAAAGGCGGCGTCGGCAAGACGACGACGACGGCGAACGTCGGCACGGCGCTGGCGATGCTCGGCAATCAAGTCGTCCTCATCGACGCCGACATCGGCCTGCGCAATCTCGACCTCGTCCTCGGGCTCGAAAAGCGCATCGTCTACGATCTCGTCGACCTCGTCGAAGGCCGCTGCCAGGCGCGTCAAGCGCTCATCCGCGACAAGCGTGTCGAAGGGCTCTTTCTCTTGCCGGCCTCGCAGACGAAAGACAAAGAGGCGGTCAGCGAAGAGCAGATGCGCGCCGTGACGCACGCGCTCGCCCGCGAGTTCGACGTCATCCTCATCGACTGCCCCGCGGGGATCGAACACGGCTTTCGCAACGCCGTCGCCGGCGCCGACGAAGCGGTCGTCGTCACGACACCCGAAGTCTCGGCCATCCGCGACGCCGACCGCATCCTCGGGATGCTCGGCGGGCGGCGCGCGCGGCTCATCGTCAACCGCGTGCGGCTCGAGATGGTCCGCACCGGCGACATGCTGAGCGTCGACGACGTCGCTGAGATCCTCGGCCGGGAAGTCATCGGCGTCGTTCCCGATGACGAAGAGATCATCGACACGACGAATCGCGGCGAGCCGGTCGTCCTCGATCCGAGCCGCAGGCTCGCCCGCGTCTACACGGCGATCGCGCGCAGGCTGCTCGGCGAGCAGACGCCGCTGCCGAACCTCGAAGACGACGGCATCTGGAATCGTCTGCGCCGTCTGATCGGATCCAAGACCTGATGAAAGAGATAGAGACCCCGAGCGACGCCTCGTTCGCGCGCCTCCAAGAACCGGTCGCCGGCGCGCCGCCGCCCGCCGCGCAGACGGCGTATGGCCGCGCGATCGTCGTCACGTCCGGCAAAGGCGGCGTGGGCAAGACGACGACGACCGCCAACCTGGGCACGGCGCTCGCAGATGCCGGCAAACGCGTCGCCGTCGTCGACGCGGACGTCGGCCTGCGCAATCTCGACGTCGTCCTCGGTCTCGAGAACCGCGTCCACAAGCACCTGCTCGACGTCATCGAAAAACAGTGCACGATGGAGGAAGCGCTCGTCCGCGATCGCGTCCGCCGGACGCTCTACTTGCTCCCGGCAGCCCAAAACCGGGAAAAGGACGAGGTGCCTGAAGCGGCGATGAGCGGACTCATCCGCACGCTCCAGACGCAGTTCGACTTCGTCCTCATCGACTGTCCGGCGGGCATCGAGCAGGGCTTCCGAAATGCCGTCGCCGGCGCCCAAGAGGCGATCGTCGTGACGACGCCCGAGGTCTCGGCGGTGCGCGACGCAGATCGCGTCATCGGGCTCTTGCCGCCGAACGTTCCGGCGAAGCTTATCGTCAACCGCGTCCGGCCGGCGCTCGTCAGGAAGAACACGATGATGAGCGTCGACGACGTCAACAACATCCTGCGTCTCGAGCTCATCGGCGTCGTGCCGGATGAGAAAGAGATCATCATCGCGACGAACCGCGGTACACCGGTCATCGACATCGACGGCTCGGAGACGGGCGCCGCATTCCGGCGCATCGCTCGCCGGCTGCTCGGCGAGACCATCGAGATCCCGTCGTTCCAAGAACGCCAGGGACTTTTCTCACGCTTCATGTCGACGCTCGGCATCGCCCGCCCGTAAGGCAGAGGAAGGCTCATGCTCGATTTCATCACGAGGTTCTTCAAGCGGGAAGAGGCGAGCAAGACCCTTGCCAAGGAGCGGCTGCGTCTGGTCCTCATGTCCGACCGCGTCTCGCTCGCGCCCGACATCTTCGACGAGATGAAGTGCGAGATGCTCGCTGTCATCCGTCGCTATCTCGACATCGACGAACGTGCGCTCGACATGCATTTCGAGAACCTCGAGCGCCAGTTCGCGCTGCTCGCGAGCATTCCGGTGCTCAAAGTGCGCTCGGCCGACGAGATCAGGGCGAGCGCCCCGATCGGGGTTCCCGCGCACGCCTTCGGCAACGGCTCGATGGCCGGTAACGGCAACGCCGCGATCGCCGAGACGCCTCGGTCGACACCGTCGCGTCGCCGTCGCCGGCGCCGCAAGCCGAACGGCACGATATCGAGCAACGGCACGAGTCATCCGCCCGAAGACGATGCTTCGTCCAACGACCCTGCAGCGGGGCCGGACGGAGCGATCTAAGACCGCGGCGCGTCGACGTCGATGCTCGAACGTCCGTGGTACGTCGCCTTCAACTATCCGCTCGCTGCGGCCGCGGTCGGACTGTCGATCTACGGACTGGTCGCGATCAAGAGCGCGACGCTCCACGTAGCCGACGCGCACGCCGACTTCGGCCGCCAACTGGCGTATCTCATCGTCGGCGTCATCGCGATGCTCGTCCTCGCGTTCACCGACTACCACATCTGGTATCGATTCGCCAAGCCCGTCTATGCCATCACGATCATCATGCTCGCCGCGGTCGCGTTCGTCGGGCACTCCGCGCTGGGCGCGCAGCGCTGGATCGGCGTCGGGCCGATCGTCTTCCAGCCGTCGGAGCCCGCGAAGCTGCTCGTCACGCTTTCCGTCGCCGCGCTGCTCGCGAACCCGAAACGCCGCTACAAGAAATGGTGGGAGATCTTCATCCCGATCGGCGCGGTCGCGGTGCCGGCATTGCTCGTGCTCAAGCAGCCCGACCTCGGCACGGCGCTCGTGCTCGTCGCCATCTTGACGACGATGCTTTTCTTCGCCCTCCCGCGCTGGTGGCAGTTCGTCGCGTACGTCGCCGCCGTCGGAGCGGCAGCCGCCGCGTCGCCTCTCTTCCTCCACGGATATCAGCGCGAGCGTCTGCTCGTGTTCTTAGACCCCAACCACGATCCGCAAGGCGCCGGCTGGAGCCTCATACAGTCGAAGATCGCGGTGGGCTCGGGCGAGCTGTTCGGTAAAGGGCTCTACAACGGCACGCAGACGCAGCTCGGCTTCGTGCCCGAGCACACGACCGATTTCATCTTCACCGTCATCGGCGAAGAGTTCGGATTCGTCGGCTCGGTGCTGCTCCTCGGGTTGTACGCGCTGCTGCTCTTCATGGGGATGCTCGCCGTCAACGCGGCGCGCGACCGCTACGGCCTCATCGTCGCGGCCGGCATCGTCGCGATGTTCGCTTTCCACATCCTCGTGAACGTCGGGATGACGATCGGCATCATGCCGGTGACGGGCATCCCGTTGCCGTTCATCTCGTACGGCGGGTCGAGCCTCGTCACGTGCCTCGCGTCGATCGGCGTGCTGCTGAACATCCATCTTCAGAGCACGCGGATGACGTTGGACCTGCGCGGTTAGTCGATCAGATGACCGCCGACGCGAGCGCGATCACTTCTTCGTAATCCGGCTCCTGGAGCAGGTCGGGCACGATTTGTGCCGTCCGAACGATGCCGGTGCGGTCGACGATGAAGATCGAACGCGCGAGCAGACCGCGCTCCTTCACCCAGACGCCGTACCCGAGACCGAACGAGTGGTCGTAGAAGTCGGAGAGCATCGTCATCCGCTCGACGTTCTCGGCGCCGCACCAGCGCTTCTGTGCGAACGGCAGATCCATGCTGATGGTGAAAAAGGCGATGCGATCGCCCGGCAGCGCGTTGACGCGCTCGTTGAACGTCTTCGTCTCTCTCGAACACACGCCGGTGTCGATCGACGGCACGACGACGAAGAGCGCGGCGCGCTTCCCGCCGTCGAGCGCGTCGCTCAAATGGAACGGCTTGATGTCGAGCGTGCGCGCGTTGAAGTCCGGCGCCCGGTCGCCCGGCGCGACCGCCGCTCCGACGAGCGTCATCGGCTCGCCCTTCCAAGTGAAGAGTCCAGTCCGTTCCTTCGCGACCTGCGTGACCATGGTATGAGTCCTTCCGAATCGGTTTGGTGAGTTGAGGGGGCACCATTTGCGAAAAGGCCGACCCCGCCTTTGCGGCGAACTTGCAGTTCTAGCCGGATGAGAATGCCGGAGGCCCGTACCACGAACCGGACCACGTTGCAGCCCGAGCCGCTCGCCCCATAAAGCCGGCAGCGCACGGACGCCAAGAATTTAACGACCCGCAACTTCAACCGCTTCGCGCAGTACGCTCCCGCATCGAGCCGATGACGGCAGTCCGGCGGCGCGCTCGTCGCTTAACCGACCGAGCGCGGCACCCGGTCGAGCTAAAGCTCGACCGCTACGGGGGCACCGATATCCCGGAACCTCACCGTCAGGCGCTGACGACGACCCTTAACGCTTCATGTAGAACGCGGGCCTTGAGCCGGCGGGATTTGCGCCGAGCTTCGCTCGGCCCATACATGAGCGTCTTCCGCATTTCCGCAAAAGGCAGACTTACTTGAACACTGAGCTCCTCATCTCGTGCGACGATTGGGAGAACCGCGTCGCCGTCCTCGAAGAAGGATCGCTGGCCGAGATCTACTTCGAACGCGAAGAAAAAGTCATCGGCTCCATCTACAAAGGCCGCGTCGAAAACGTCCTCCCCGGAATGGGAGCCTGCTTCGTCAACATCGGACTCGGCCGCAACGCCTTTCTCTACGTCGACGACATACGCCGCGATCCGATCAACATCGGCGAGACGGAGATCACGGACCGTCGGAAGGGCCATACCGTCAACGAGCTGCTCAAGGTCGGCGACGACGTTCTCGTCCAGATCGTCAAAGAGCCGCGCGGCCTCAAGGGCGCGCGAGTCTCGACGAACATCTCGCTCCCCGGGCGCTACCTCGTCCTCATGCCGACCGGCCGCTATTCGGGCGTGTCGTCGCGCGTGGAAGACGATCGCGAGCGCGAACGGCTCAAACAGGTCATGCGCCGCGTCCGACCCGAGGGCATGGCGACGATCGTGCGCACCGCCGCGCGCGGCGTCAGCGAAGCCGAACTCATCGCCGACCTCGGCGTGCAGCTCCGTCTCTGGCATGGCATCCTCGAATCGTACAAACGCTCGACCGCACCGTCGCTGCTCCACAAAGACCTCAACCTCGTCTTCAAAGCCGTCCGCGATTTCATGACGAGCGACGTCCGTCAAGTCGTCATCGACTCGAAGGAGCAGTACGACGAGATCCGCTCGACGATGTCGCTGCTCGGGCCGCAATACTTGAACCGGCTCAAGCTGTGGGAAGGTCCGGGCGATCTCTTCGAGACGCGCGGCATCGACGAAGAACTGCAAAAGCTTCTCAAGCCGAAGATCGTCCTACCGTCGGGCGGCTATCTCATCCTCGAGCACACCGAAGCGCTGACCGTCATCGACGTCAACACCGGCAAGTTCACCGGCGGGCGCAACCTCGAGGACACGCTCGTCCGCACGAACATCGAGGCTGCGGCTGAGATCGCGCGCCAGGTGCGGCTGCGCGACATCGGCGGCATCATCGTCGTCGACTTCATCGATATGGCGCACGAGCGGAGCCGCCAGCAGGTCATCGATACGCTCGGCGACGCGCTCAAGCGCGATCGCACGCGCAGCACGATCCAAGCCTTCTCGAATCTCGGCCTGCTCGAGTTCACCCGCAAGCGGGTCGGTAAAGACCTCGCGGGCCAGCTGCGCTCCGACTGTCCGTACTGCACCGGCCTGGGCGACGTCATGTCGAGCGAATCGCTCGCGATCTCGCTCCTCCGCAAGATCCGTCAGAAAGGCCAGAACGGCAGCCGCGGGCGCAAGCTCGATCTCATCGTCGATCCATCGGTCGCGACGCAGCTCGTCGGCTGGTACCACGAAGAATTCGAAAAACTGAGCAAGTCGCTCGGTCTGGACATCCAGCTCTTCGTCGATCCGCAACGCCATCGCGAGACGATCACGCTCGAGAACTCGCATCGCACGCTCAAGCCGCTGACGGCGGGGCGCGAGCTCGAAGTCGACCTGCTCGGCGTCCGGCTCCCCGACCCGGCTTCGGGCGTCGCCGTCCACGACGCGAACATCATCGAAGTGAAGGACGCCGCCAACGGCGCGGGCACGATGGCGAAGATCAAGATCACATCGGTCGACGGCGATCTGGCGAAAGCCGAACTCGCCGAGCCGCTGCAGACGAGTCAGCGCCGTCGCCGTCGCGGCCGAGGCCGCGGCAAGGCAGCCGTGGAGACCGAGGCGCCGATCGCGCCGCCGACACCGAAACGCGCACCCGGCGAGGAGCACGAACCCGCTGCGCGCGGACGCGATCAAGAACGCGAGGAGCCGGCCCGTCCTGCGGCGGCCGCGCGCCGTCGCGAAATGCCGCTCGCGTATGGCATCGACGAGGAAGACGAGGAAGATTACACGCTTCGCGGCGGCCGCGTCGCCGGCGGGTCCGTCGGCGCCGGCTCGGCGAGCCGCGCCGGGGCACCGCCGCCCGATTCACGCCGGCGCGAAGAAGCCCGCGGCGATCGCAAACGCGGACGGGGTCGTCCGGGTGGACGGACGCCGATGCACCCGCAGGCGATGATCGTCGGCGGCGAAGGCGACATCGACTACGAGGACGACGAGGATTCGGTCACCGTCATGCCGTCGCAGCCGTCGTCGCGCGTGCCATCGCGTTCGCGAACCGGCACCGACGGCGAGCGTCCTTCAGATGACGAGGAAGCGGTACCACGTGCCAGACGCCGTCGTCGCGGCGGCCGCGGACGTGGAGGCGACGAGGATCAAGATCGTTCGCCCGCTGCGTCTGATAGCGGAGACGAAGACGTCGACGACCGCGACGATGCGGTAGCGCGCGGACGCGCAAGCGTCGTATCGCGCGATCGCGGACGTACCGATAGGCCGCGCCAAGACGAGCGCGGTGTTCGCGACCGTGATCGGTCGCGCGACGAGCGCGACGTGCGCCCCGAGCGTGACCGCGACCGCGAACCACGAGGAACGCGCGAGCCGTTGCGCGACCGCGACGCACGGGGAACGCGCGAGCCGCTGCGCGACCGCGATCCGCGAGGACCGCGCGAGCCGTTGCGCGACCGCGAGCCCCGACGCGACCGCGAACCGCGCGTCGAACGCGATCGTGAACCGCGTCGCGACCGCGAACCGAGCATTGATCGAGATCGCCCAACGCGCGAACCGCTGCGCGACCGCGAGCCGCGACGCGATCGTGAACCGCGTCGCGACCGCGAACCGCTGCGCGACCGAGAGCCCGTGCGCGATCGTGTACGCACGGACGACGATCGAGACGAGCGTCCACGCCGGCGCGAACCGCGTCAGTACGGTGCGATCCAACCACTGTACGGGCGTCCGCTCGATGTGGACGCCACCGAACGACCTTCTGCCAAGCCGACGCGCGAAGAACGGCCAACGACATCGCGCCGGGGCGAGGAGCCGCGCGGTCGAGACGATCGCGACGATCGCCGTCCGCGCCGCGACGACGGCGGCCGGACCGCCGCCCGGCCTCGCGATGATCGCGACGAAGCGCCCGTCGCGCGTCGCACACCGGCTGCATTCGACGATGAAGAAGATCTCGACGTCGTCATCGATGCCGGAGCGCCGGTCGTGCTCGACGTCGAAACGGTATCGCCCGACCGAGTCGCACCGCGCCGTCGAAGAGAGCCGCGTGAGGGTGACGAGGATCGCGAGCGTGGAGCTCGCGTCGAACGCGTCGAGCGCCCCGAACGTATCGAGCGCCCCGAACGTATCGAACGCCCCGAGCGCGGCGAACGCCCTGGACGCGGCGACCGTGGCGAGCGGCCGGATCGCCCGCGTCGCGATCGCGATGGAGATCGCGGACCGCGGCGTGGCGGACGTGACCGGGGAGGGCCGTCAGAGCCACGCATTCCGAGACCGGTGAAGCAGTTGTATCCGCCGCCGGGCACGGAAGAAGAACCGCCGCCGCCGGAAGGCATGCCCAAAGCGCTGCCGTTCGCCTCGCGCCGCACGCCGCGCGGTCCGATGATGCGCGAGAAAGGTGCGGAGCCGCCGCCGAAGGGCAAAGTGCGCCAGCTCTATCCGCCGCAGCAATTCGATGAGGAATACGTCGAGGAGAACGGCGCGCCGGCGCCAGGACCCTCTGCGCGCGAACCGGAGCGGGTCGAACTCGCGTCGATGTTCGTCAGCGGCGACGCCGAACTCGAAGAGCGCCGACGCCTCGCGCGAGAGCGCGCCGACGCGCGCCGCGGGGAACCGAGCGAGGAGCCCGCGCCGATACGGCCGCCTTTCGCGAGCCCGTTCGACGAAGACGAGGAATAGGCGGCCGTGGCCTGCATCGTGACCTTCAACGGCAAGACGCCGGTCGTCGGAAAGGGCGCGTTCATCGCGCCCACGGCGGCGCTCATCGGCGACGTCGAGATCGGGGAAGGCGCGAGCGTGTGGTTCGGCGCCGTGCTGCGCGGCGATGAGGCGGCGATCCGCATCGGCGCGCACACATCGGTTCAGGACAACGTCGTCATCCACGTCTACAAAGGCCACGACACGGTCATCGAAGATCGAGTGACCATCGGTCACGGCGCGATCCTCGAAGCGTGCCTCGTCGAATCGGGCGCGCTCATCGGGATGAACGCCGTCATCCTCAACCGCTCGAAGGTCGGAGCGAACGCCGTCGTCGCGGCGGGTTCGGTCGTGCTCGAAGATCAGGAAGTGCCGGAAGCGACGCTCGTCGCCGGCTCGCCCGCAAAGGTCAAGAAGAAGCTCGAGGGGAGCGCGAAGACCTGGTCCGAGGTATCCTCGAACGCCTACGTCCGATTGACGCGCGAATATCGCGAACAAGGGATCGGCCGCGGCGAAGACGCGACCGCGGAGACGGCTAAAGTCTAGGCGCGCAGCGCCGCCTCGACGGCCGCCAACAAATCCGGCGGTTCAGACGGCTTTTCGATGACGCTGCCTATCCCGGCCAGCCCCATGAATTGGCGCATGCTCTCGTCCGACACCGTCGCCGTATAGAGTGCGACGCGCGTCTTCGCGAGCGCCGCATCGGCGCGAAGCGCACTGATGAATTCGATCCCGTCCATCCCCGGCATGTGCAGGTCCATGATGATGAGATCGGGTTTCGACGCGTGCGCGGAAGCGAGCGCCTCACCGCCGTCTGACGCTTCCCCGATCTCGTGACCGGCATGTTCGAGCACCAACCGCAACAATAGTCGGTTGTTGATGTCGTCGTCGACGACGAGTATTCTCGCCATGCCGCGGCGCTTCGGCCTGACGGTCCGCGAACCCGGCTCTAAACGAGCCGCGCTACGGCGAGCAGGTCTTCGAGGCGGTCGACGTTCACCCCGAGTGCTGGCTCGTCAGAGGGGATGGCACGGCACGTGACGCCGGTCAACTCGCTCGCCCGTCTTTCGAGTTCGGCGATGCCGACGAGTCCGAGCGCGGTCCTCACGACGAGGAACGGAGAGAAGAGGGATGCGAGCCGTAGCGGCGACTTGCGCGCGGCGGCGAAGTCGCGGAGGATCGAGGCGATGTGCACCGCCGCACCGGCCCGGATGACGCTGCCGCCGCCGCCGCAGAACGTCCCCTCGCGCAGACGTACCCACGTGTGGCGGATGGTCGGATAGGCGGCCATGTGCGCCTCGCGCCGGATACAGCCGTAGCCGAGGTCGCAATCGAGCGTTCGCGCCGTCGCGGCGAATGAGTCGATCGCGTGCGCGGTTACGAGCGGGATGTCGGTCGCAGCGACGAGCACCATCTGCGCCGGCGGCAAGCCGGCGAAACCGGCGAGCATGCTGTCGATGAGATCGGTGCCCGGCGGGATGACGTCGTCGCAGAACGATCGGTCGTTCCCGAACGCCGCTGCGAATGCGTTCGGTTGGGTGACGCAGCGGATGCGACCGACGGACGCCGAGGCGCGGAGCGCCCGGAGAACGCGTTCGAGCATCGTGACGCCGCCGACGGGAAGATACGCCTTGTTGGGGACCGCGTAGTTCGCGCGGCGGAAATCGCGCTCGAGCACGCCGCCGGCGAGTGCGACGGCGACGAAGCGCGCGTCGTCGCTCATGCGTTCCTCACGCCGTCAAGCTCGTCACGCACGACCACTCGCCTTCGGCGATCGTCAGAAGCATCGCGGCCGTGCGCGCCGCGTCGACGGTTTCGAACAATCCGGCGACGCACGACCCGCTGCCGCAGAGAAGCGTCACCGCCGCGCCCGCAGCTTCGATCCGTTCGCGCGTCCTCGCGATCGTCGGATACGCTGCCTCGACAGGTTTCTGAAAGTCGTTGTGCGCGAGCGCGCACGCCGAAGCGAAGTCGCGTCTCTCGAGCGCGGCGACGAGTCGCTCGATCGCGTCGTCGTCGGCGAGGTCCCCTGCCGAATCGACGCGCGCAGCGTCGAGCAATTGATAGCCGGTCTTCGTGTCGACGCCGCCTTTCGGTTTGAGTAGGAGCACGCCCCAAGCCGGCGGTCCGAAATCGAGCTGGCGGACCTTCTCGCCGCGCCCTTCGACGACTTTGAGCCCCGGATACAGGCAAGCGGCGACGTCGGAGCCCGCCTTGATAGCGGCCGCGAGGAGCGCCTCGGCCGCGATCGGTCGACCCGCTTCAGCTGCGACCCGCGCGAGGCCGCGCAGGGCGGCGGCGGCATCCGCGCTGCCCCCGCCGAGGCCCGCCTGCTGCGGAAGGTGCTTCTTTATGTGGATCGCGACGGCGGGGAGGTCCACGTCTAGGTTGAGCGCGGCCACATATCCGAGGTTGGCATCGAGGTCGATGGCCGGGTCGTCGCAGTCGACCGAAAACGCGCTCGAGCCCTCGAACCGGACCTCATCGCCGACCGCGAGATCGGCGACGACCGAGCGGAGGGCGTGAAAGCCGTCCTGCCGCTTGGCGCCGATCTCGAGGCGAATGTTGAACTTCGCCCGTGCCATAACGGCGAACCCGCGGGCAGCCGCCTCCATGGCGCCAGCCTTCAAAGGGGTTGCTGGGCCGTCCTCCGGCACTGCGGGAGGCCGCGGCGAGCCTGGTCCGCCGGGTGGTCGAGCCGATAATATATAGGAGAAAGGCGGCGAGCCTAGGGGCATCGCGCGCCCAGAAAGGTGTCTTCCGTGGATATCGCGCCGAGCCGGCCACAACAACTCGACCTTGACTCGCTTTTGCGCCAGATGGTGGAGATGGGAGCGTCCGACCTTCATCTGAAGGCGGCCGCGCCGCCGATCGCGCGCGTCCACGGCATCCTGACGCCGATCGGCGACAAACCGCTGTCGTTGCCCGAGTGCGAGAACCTCATCTTCTCGTCGATGACGCACGCGCAGCAGCAAGAGTTCATGGATACGCACGAGCTCGACTACGCGTACGGTCTCCACGGTCACGGCCGTTTCCGCGTCAACGCGTACTTCCAGCGCGGCACGGTGAGCGCCGCGTTCCGAACGGTTCGGCTCGACATCCCCAGCACCGATGAGCTGCGCCTCCCGCCGGTCATCCGTAAGCTGTGCGAACAGCAAGACGGCATCATATTGCTCACCGGCGCGACCGGCACCGGAAAGTCGACGACGCTCGCATCGATGATCGACTTCATCAACGCGACGCAGAAGCGGCACATCGTCACGATCGAAGATCCGATCGAGTACATCCACGTCGACAAGAAATCGATCATCTCGCAGCGCGAAGTCGGCATCGATACCGAATCGTTCACGCTCGCCCTCAAGCAAGCGCTGCGCCAGGATCCCGACGTCATCCTCATCGGTGAGATGCGTGATCCCGAGACGATCATCACGGCGCTGACGGCGGCCGAGACCGGTCACCTCGTGCTCTCGACGCTTCACACGCAGAACACGGTCCAAGCGCTCGAACGCATCATGGACGCGCTGCCCGAAGGCAACCGCAAACAGTTCACCGTCCAACTGTCGACGAGCTTGCGCGCGATCATCTCTCAGCGTTTGCTTGCGCGGCTCGACGGCTCCGGCCGTGTTCCGGCGGTCGAAGTGCTCATCGCGACGCCGACGATCCGAAGCCTCATCCTCGAAGGCAAGTTCGGCGATATGTACCAGTTCATGGTCAACGGCCGCTTCGACGGCATGCAGACGTTCACGCAATCGCTGCTCGATCTGTACCAAAGCGGCCTCGTGACGGAGAAAGAAGCGTTCTCGAAGGCCGATAAGCCGACCGAATTCCGTCTTGCGATCGAAGGCCACGTCACGACGGGCGCAGATCTGCAAGAACTGTCGAACTGGTAGTCGATAGAGTAGTCCGTCCCACGAAGGTGGCCGCCTTCGATGTTTCGTACCAGCGCGATTGCGGGATAAGTTCCGCGTACGATGACGAACTCCAAAACATCCCGTTTTGCTTTTTGGCCGGTTGCGCTCGCCGCTGCCGCCATAGCTTTATTCTCTTCCGTCCAGCTAGGGAAGGCGATCGGCGGCGAGCTCCTCGCGCATGGCGTCGTGGGCAAGAGCGTCGCCCAAGCGCCGCCGGTTTCGGCGACAAAATCCGAGGTCGTGGGCGCCCGACCGTTCGTCGCAGGTGCGCCGGGACAGCCGACTCCACGCTGACGTCCCGCCCGTAGGGTGTCGCGATTGTCTCCAAGCCGGTTCGAGAGCCGGCTTTTTTCTGCTATCCTTGATGCATGGCAGACAAAGCAGAGAAACCAGATAAGCAAAAAGGCACCGATAAGGTCAAGCGCGGTCTCGCGCAGATGCTCAAGGGCGGCGTCATCATGGACGTCACGACGCCCGAGCAGGCGATCATCGCCCAAGAGGCCGGTGCGGTCGCGGTCATGGCGCTCGAGCGCGTCCCCGCCGACATCCGCAAAGAAGGCGGCGTCGCGCGGATGGCGTCGATCGAGATCATCCAGCGCATCATGGACGTCGTGACGATTCCGGTCATGGCCAAAGCGCGGATCGGTCACTTCGTCGAGGCGCAAGTACTCGAATCGCTCGGCGTCGACTTCATCGACGAGAGCGAAGTGCTCACGCCGGCCGACGAGTCGTATCACATCGACAAGAAGCCGTTCACGGTGCCGTTCGTGTGCGGCGCTCGCAACCTCGGCGAAGCGCTGCGGCGGATCTCCGAAGGCGCCGCGATGATCCGCACGAAGGGCGAAGCCGGCTCGGGTAACATCGTCGAAGCGATCCGTCACCTGCGTCAAGTGACCGACGAGATCCGACGGCTGACGGTTCTGCCGTCCGAAGAGCTCGTTTCGGTGTCGCGCGATTTGGGCGCGTCGCTCGACGTCGTCCGCGAAGTGGCAAAGCTCGGCAAACTCCCGGTCGTGATGTTCGTCGCGGGCGGCGTCGCGACGCCGGCGGATGCGGCGCTCTGCATGCAGCTCGGATCCGAAGGCATCTTCGTGGGCTCGGGCATCTTCAAGAGCGCGAATCCCGCGAAAACGGCGAAAGCGATCGTCTCCGCGACGCACTACTTCGACGACCCGAAAGTCGTGCTCGACGTGAGCAAAGAGATCGGCGCGCCGATGCAGGGTCTCGAGATCAGCCAGATCCCGAAGGATCAATTGCTGGCCGAGCGCGGCTGGTAGTGGCGATCTGAACAAAAGGGTAGCGGTCGAGATTTATCTCGGCCGCCGCGGCCTAAATAAAAAGGGAGCGGTCGAGATTTATCTCGACCGCCGCGGCCTTCCATAGCATGGCGAAAGAAGATCTCACGATCGGCGTCCTCTCGCTCCAAGGCGACGTCGAAGAGCACATCGATGCGCTTCTCGCGATCAAGGTCGAAGGCCGCGGCGTCAAGACGCCTGAGGACCTCGCCGAAATCGATGGTCTCATCATCCCAGGCGGCGAATCGACGACGGTCGGCGAGATGGTCGGCCGTTTCGGACTCACGAAGCCGCTCGAGAAACGCGTCGCGGCGGGTATGCCGGTATGGGGCACGTGCATGGGCATGATCGTTCTCGCGAAAAAAGTGCAAGGCTCGACGCAGCCGACGCTCGGCCTGCTTTCTATAGAAGTGAAGCGCAACGCATTCGGCCGTCAGATCGAAAGCGCGGAGGTTCCGCTCGATATCACGGGCATCGAAGGCAAGCCTTTCCCCGGCATCTTCATCCGAGCACCGTGGATCGAGAGCGCTTGGGATGATGCGCGCATCCTCGCGCGGCTCGACGGTCACGGCGTCATGGTGCGGCAGAAGCGAATCCTCGGGACCTCATTCCATCCCGAGTTGACCGAAGACCACCGCGTTCACCGCTACTTCTCCGAGATGGTCGCCGCGGCGAAAAGGAGCGCCTGAGCCCGTCGCCCGAACCATCGAATACGGAGGCTTCGGTATGGCCGCGCAGACTTCGGATCGGCCGGAAACGGTGGAATCATCGAAGGGTCCGCCTCCAGTGCGGACCCTTCTGTTCAGCATGTTGTCGCTGCTCGTCGAGGTCTCGGCGCATCACGTGGGTGCGGGCGTGCCGAACGTCGGTGGTGATGATAGGGCCGAAGGCACCATCGATCTCGAAGAAGCGCGGATCGCGATCGATGCCGCGAACGCCCTCCTGAGCGCCGTGGGAAGAGCTCTTTCGCGCGACGAAAGGCATGCACTCGAGGGCCTGCTCACTCAGCTGCAGGTCGAATACGTGAAGCGGTCTGGTAGATAATGGTCGATGTCCTGGTGCTCAATGCGACCTACGAAGCGCTCAACGTCACCTCGTTGCAGCGGGCGGTGAAGCTCGTCTTCGCCGGCAAGGCCGAGGTCCTACACAACCACGAGAAGCTGCTGCGCGCCGCGACGTTCGAGATGCGCATGCCGTCGATCATCCGCATGCTCTACTACATCCGCCGTCCGCGCCAGCAAGTCGCGCTGACGAAGAAGAACGTCCTTTTGCGCGACGACTATCGCTGCCAGTACTGCGGCACGAAGGGCGAAGGCCCGATGACGGTCGACCACGTCATCCCGAAGAGCACCGGCGGTCCGTCGACGTGGGAGAACCTCGTCTGCGCGTGTCTCATGTGCAACAACCGGAAGAACAACCGGACCCCGCAGGACGCGAATCTGCACCTGATGCGCAAGCCGCGCACGCCGAAGTACATCCCGTGGATCCAAGTGAAGCGCCACACGCTGCCAGGCGAGTGGTACAAGTTCCTATTCCTCTACGACGTGTCGATCGACGAGCGCATCGAAACCTGAAACCGGAAGAGCCTGGGAGCGGTCGAGATCCATCGCGACCGCCGCGGTCTTGCCAAATCACCCCGACGGATGAGTCGCTTCGCTGCTACGCTTGCGGTTCGACGCGCATGATAAACAAGCTCGCAAAAGTCTTCTGCGCAGATTGCCACCGCCTCGTCGCCAACTGCTGCGGCGACTGACGTGCGCTCGCAGGAGCCGCTACCCCCAACTCTCGTCAAGCTTTTCGCGTTGGGCCGTTTTGCCGTCGTCGGGGGAGTGCTCGGTTTTCTCTGTGGGTTGGCGATTGGGTTGACCTTGGTCGGGTCATCAGCGATAGCGTCAAGCGAGGCGCAACGCGAGATAGCTTCGGCGGCCCTTCGAACGGGTGCACTACTCGGCGCGATGTATCTGCCGGCGGCCGTCCTCTTTCTAGCGCCGAGGAAAATCGATGCGAAGCTCGTAGGCGTCGCGTGCGTCGCGGCTATTATTTTCGGTATCGTTGGAGATGCCGCGATAGGTCCTTGGGCGCCGCCATCCGTTGCGGCATCGCTTGGCTTCTGGTTGACGATATTCGCGATCTATCAGCGCGACCATCGGCGGTCAGTAGGCCGCACGAGTTACCTGCCTTAGCGGTATTTCGTCACGCCGGCTTTACGCACCAAGCGCCGATCATCGAAGGCCACGCGATGACCGCATCGGCCTCAGTCATCTCGGCGAACATGCGCGCCGGTAGCGTCGCTAGATCCCCGACCTCAGCCAACGACGTTTCGTCGATGTGCGGCCGCAGGCTCACGAGCACGGCAGCCGTCCAATCGCAGAAGGCTGCCTCCATGCCGGTCAGCGTTTCCATGTGCAGCGAGGGTCGCGGCAGCCCGGCTTCCTGAAACACGCGCGGCAAGCCAAAGCCCATCTCCACGTTACCGCCGGTCTTGACGAACGTCGATGTGATGAGCCGTACGGCGGCGCCGCTTAGCGGCAGGTCCGCGTGCTTGCTCAAGCACAGCTCCCACGAGACTTCATGGAAAGCGATAGCTCCGCCCGGCCGCACGAGACGTGCGACCGCGCGAACGACCTGCGCCGGATCGGCGACGAACATCAAGATCCAGCGGCCGACGGCGGCGTCGAACGATTTGAGATCGCGCAGATCTGCGACGTCGCCTTGGCGGAAAGTCACGTTGGTGAGGTGCGCGCGCTGCACGCGCTCGCGCGCACGTGCGATGGAGTCGGCATTCCTTTCGACCCCGACGATTTCGCCGGTCGGACCCACTATGTCGGCGAGCAGCAGCGAGACGTCGCCGGCCCCTGAACCGAGGTCCAGCACGCGTTGGCCCGGCCCAACGCCGGCGCTCCTGAAAACACGCTCGGTCAAAGGATTGAAAAGCACCGCCTGGCGCGCGAGCCGCTCGTGCTCGGCATCGGTGTTGCCCAACGAGTACGTCATCCGCTTGCTATCCGACACGACGCCGCCATTTTGCGAGGCTGCGGCTGCGTGCCTTCACACGAGCGAGAAGACGAGCTTGCCGAAGTTCCGGTCTTTGGCGATGCGCTCGTGGGCCTCGGCGGCGTCCTCCAACTTGAAGACGCCATCGACAGGCACGCGCATCGATCCGTTTGCGAGCAGAGGAACGCCCTCGCGCTCGAAAGCACGCGTCGCTTCGACCTTCTCGTCGTACGGTCGAGCGCGAAGCATCGTGCCGTTGATGCGAAGGCGCTTCGTCATGAGCGTGCGCAACGGCAGCGAAGCTGCGGTTCCGCCGAGCGTCGAGACGACGATGAGCCGACCGCGCGTCCGAAGCGCTTTGAGGTTCTGCTCCAGGTAGGGTGCGCCGATGAAATCGATGACGACGTCGATGTCGCGAGCGATCTCATCGAACGGCGTCGCCGCAGGATCGATCGCGACGTCGAGACCGAGCGCTGTCGCTCTCTCGAGCTTATCGGCGGTGCGCGAGGTGCCGAAAACCGTGCAGTCGCGGGCCTTTGCGAGCTGAAGCGCGGCGATACCGACACCCGAGCCGACGGCGTGGATCAGAACTCGTTCGCCCCGCGCGAGCGCACCCTGCGTGTAGAGCGCGTCGTGCGCGGTGACGTACGCTTCGGGGATCGCACCGGCGTCGATATCAGCGACCGCATCGGGCAAGAGCATCGATAGGTGCTCGCGCGTGAGCAAGTACTCGGCCTGCGCACCGCCGCCGACGAGGCCGAAAACACGTTGACCTACCTTTCGCGCGGTGACGCCCGGTCCGATCGCGTCGACGACGCCCGAGAATTCGAGGCCGGGGATGTCCTGCGGGGAATCGGGCGGCGCGGGATAGCGGCCCTCTCGCTGCATGAGGTCGGCTCGGTTGACGCCGGCAGCGAAGATGCGCACGAGGATCTCATCGCCGCGAGGTTCTGGTTTCGGGCGATCGACGACCGCTAACACATCGGGACCGCCAGGTCGCGTGATCACCAGGGCCTTCATGCGAGCACCCGCTCATCCGAGCTTCGCTCGGAATACCACATCCTCGATTCCGTGATAGTAAAGGTCGAGCGGTCCGTCTTCAAAAAAACACCGCAGTAATGGCACGCCGACGTCTGCTCCCTGCCTGCCGCCACTTCTGGGAGTTCTGGTAATCCCACGGGCTCGCGATTTCCGATTTCCGTTCGCGACCCTGTGAGGAACCACCGACCGTGCCTCGTCTGAGCCAGCACAAGACCCCGTATTTCGACGCGCTCCGGGATTACGTCGATTCCGGCACGCATTCGTTCCACACGCCCGGCCACAAGCAAGGCGCCGGCATGCACAAGCGGCTGCGCGACTTCATCGGCGACAACGTCCTGTCGATCGATCTGACGCAGATCCGCGGCCTCGACGACCTCAACCAGCCCGAAGGCCCGATCCTCGAAGCGATGCGTCTCGCCGCGCTTGCCTACGGCGCCGACTACTCGTACTTCCTGGTCAACGGGTCGACCGCCGGCAATCAGGCGATGCTCATGACCTCGCTGCGTCCTGACGACGCCGTATTGCTTCCGCGCAACAGCCACAAGTCGGCGACGAGTGCGCTCATCATGAGCGCGACGCGCCCGATCTACATGGCGCCCGAAGTCGACCACGATCTCCACGTCGACCACGCGGTGACCGCCGAGACCGTCGAGCGTTCGCTCGAGGAGCATCCGGAAGTCAAAGCGGTTTTCGTGACGAGCCCGACCTATTACGGCGCGACCGCAGACCTCAAGGCCATCGAGCAGCTCGTCCACGCGCGCGGCAAGCTGCTGCTCGTCGACGAGGCATGGGGGCCGCATCTCCATTTCCACCCCGAGCTGCCGCCGTCGGCGACATCGGTCGGCGCAGACGCGTGCGTCAACTCGACCCACAAACTGCTCGCCGGCATGAGCCAGGCGTCGATGCTCCATACGGTCGGCTCGCGCATCGACCAAGGCCGTTTGCGAAGCACGCTGCGCATCTTCCAGAGCACGAGCCCGCAGCTCGTCCTGCTCGCATCGCTCGACGTCTGCCGCATGCAGATGGCGACCGAAGGCAAAGCGCTGCTTGCCGGTGCGCTTGCGCTTGCGCGCGACGTCCGCCGGCGCCTCAACGAGATCCCCGGCGTTTACTGCATGGGACCGGATCAGATCGGCAAGCCCGGCGTCGCGGGATACGACGAGACGCGCATCGTCATCACCGTCAAGGATCTCGGTTATACCGGATATGAAGCCGAGCGCATCCTGCGTTTGCGCTACAACGTCCAGGTCGAGCTCGCCGACCTCTTCAACGTCGTCGCGCTCGTGACGCTCGGCGATACGAAAGAATCGACCGACGCGCTGGTCAATGCGGTGCAAGAGCTCGCGCGTGAGGACCGCCCTATCGACATCTATTCGCCGACGGGCGTCCTCGAGAAACGGCTCAAGCGAGGTTCGTATAAGATCCCGCCGATACCCGAACTCGTCGTGACTCCACGGGAGGCGTTCCTGCGCGATTACGTCGAAGTCCCGTTCAAGAAAAGCGCTGGGCGCGTTTGTGCGGAGGTGGTAACGCCGTACCCCCCAGGAATCCCGATCCTCTGTCCGGGGGAACGGATCACGCAAGAGACGATCGAATATCTCCGGTTGGAGCTCAAAGCCGGCGTCCACATCCAAGGGCCCGTGGACAAGAAACTGGGCATGATCCGGGTGCTTCCGTGATCGGCCCGCGTCACATGAGGTGACTACTTGAAAGAGGACCTAGCCCAGATACCGTCGGGCGAATGGGAACTCGACGCCCTGCTCGACATCTTCCCTCCCGCCATCCGACAAGCGCTCGTCCACCTCCCGAACCTCCACGATCTCATCGAAGTCATCCTCGATCTCGGGCGTCTTCCCGAAGCGCGCTTCCCGAACGACTATTGCTATCTCGCGCAGACGCCCGTGACCGCCGACGACATCGCCGCGGTCGTCGCGAAAGTCGGCGAGTTCGGTAAAGACAACCGCGCGGGCATCGAGCAGACGCTCCACCGCATCTCATGTCTGCGCAACCGGAGCGGAAAGATCATCGGCCTCACGTGCCGCGTCGGGCGCGCGGTCTACGGTACGATCGATATCATCCTCGACGTCGTGCGCGCCGGCAAGTCGATCCTACTCCTCGGCAAGCCCGGCGTCGGCAAGACGACGATGCTGCGTGAAGTCGCGCGCGTGCTTTCGGGGGATCTTCGCAAGCGCGTCGTCATCGTCGACACGAGCAATGAGATCGCCGGCGACGGCGACGTGCCGCACGCAGGCATCGGCCACGCACGCCGGCTCCAAGTGGACGTCCCGATCAACCAGCATGCGGTCATGATCGAAGCGGTCGAGAACCACATGCCCGAAGTCATCGTCATCGACGAGATCGGCACCGAAGCCGAAGCGCTAGCGGCGCGGACGATCGCCGAGCGCGGCGTACAGCTCATCGGCACCGCGCACGGCATCGATCTCGACAACCTGCTCGTCAACCCGACGCTCTCCGATCTCGTCGGCGGCATCGGACCGGTGACGCTCTCGGACGAGGAAGCGAAGCGGCGCGGCACGCGCAAGACCGTGCTCGAGCGGAAAGCGCCACCGACGTTCGACGTCCTGATCGAGATCCAGGACCGCAACCGGCTCGCGCTCCACGCGCCGGTCGCCGACGTCGTCGACGCTTTGCTGCGCGGCCACGAGCCGCGGCCCGAGGTCCGAGTCCGCAACGCCAAGGGCGGCGTCGAGGTCGTGCAAGAGGCCGAAGCGCAGACCGTGCAGACGCGCTACACGCCGACGCGCGATCGGGTCCGCGATCGGGATCGCGATGTCTTCGAACGTCACGCCGCGTCGATCGACGATCCGGACGCCGACGACGATCAACAATCCGAGATCGTACGCATCTTCCCGTACGGCGTCAGCCGCAGCAAGATCGAGCGTGCTATCGGCAGCCTACGGGTGCCCGCGATGATCGCGCGCAAGTGGGACGATGCCGACGTCGTCCTCACGCTCAAAGCGCTCGAACGCCGCGACAGCGGCAAGCTGCGCGAGATCGCCGCGCAGAACATCCCGATCTATGCGCTGAAGACGAACACGACGGCGCAGATCCAATCGTGTCTGAAAGACCTCTACGACTTGCCGTCGGTCGACGAAGAGGAGCTCGCGCTCCGCGAAGCCGAGGAAGCGGTCTACAAAGTGATGCTCCATCACAAACCGGTCGAGCTGTCGCCGCAGTCGTCGTACATCCGACGGCTCCAGCATCAGCTCGCCGAGAAGTACCGCCTCGAATCGCGCTCGACCGGCACCGAGCCGAACCGGCGCGTTCGCGTCTTCAAGGAGCCCGCCCAATAGACGGCGGGCTCTTCGTCACCTTCGAAGGCGTCGAGGGCGCAGGCAAGTCGACGCAGGTCCGGCTCCTTCACGAATACCTGTCGAACACGAACATCCCGTTCGTGTTCACGCGCGAACCTGGCGGCACGCCGCTCGGCGAGAAGCTCCGGACGCTGCTCATCGATCCGCTACATCAGATGTCGGCGGAAGCCGAGGCGCTCATCCTCTCCGCATCGCGCGCGGAACTCGTCGACAAGGTCATCGAGCCGGCGCTGCGCGAGAACCGGCTCGTCGTCTGCGATCGCTTCTGGGATGCGACGATCGCCTACCAAGGCTACGGCCGCGGGTTACCCGTCGACACGCTCGTCCGTCTCACGATGTTCGCAGCGCGCGGAATCGAGCCGGACCTGACGTTCTTGCTCGACGTCCCCGTTCGCGTGTCGCAAGAGCGCATCCGCGGCAGGCTCGGCTTTGCCGATCGCCTCGAGCAAGAATCGATCGATTTTCACGAGCGGGTCGCGCTCGGCTATCGCGAGCTTGCGGCGGCGGCGCCGCACCGCTTCATCGTCGTCGATGGGCGCCGCCCGGAAGACGAGATCGCGGTCGAGCTGCGCCAGCAGGTCATCGCCCGCTGGAAACGCTGACCATTGAGGAAAGGGAGCGGTCGAGATTTATCTCGACCGCCGCGGCCTAGCTATTCTATAGTTTGCGTGCGCTTTTAGGTTGCCGCCGTGGAATCCGGACCGAGCCGCGTGCGAGGCCGCGATTTGCTCGCAGGCATCACACCGTTGCCATTTAAATGCCGTCGGTGAGCCGGACAGGGGTCCGGTCGGCTATCATTGCATCGAGGAGACCACACATGCGTCGATTTTCGACTTCGTTGATTTTGGCGTTGCTCGCGACGTTTGCGCTCGCCTGCACCGCCCGCGCCGATGACAACGCACCCGCCGACTACACGAAGTGGATCGCGGGCAAGACGCCGCAACTCGGCCTGTTCACGATTTGGCGCGACGGCGGGAAGGTCTACCTCGAAGCCTCGAGCGCTCAGCTCGACAAGGACTTCATCGAACAGGCGCTGCCGGTGAGCGGTCTCGGCGGCTGGGATATCACGCCGGGCAATCCGTACTTCGACCTCGCGCGCGTCATCCGGTTCTCGCGCGAGGACGACAAGATCTCGATCACCTGGCCGAACACGTCGTTCGTCGCGCCGGCGAACGCGGCCGCGCAACGCGCTATCGATGCGACGTTCGCGGCGTCCGTCGCCGCGGTGGCGCCGATCGTCGCCGAGGACGCCACGGGCCAGCACATCGTCTTCGATGCATCGCCGCTTCTCGGCGACCTGAGCGACTTCACCGACGGCATCAACTTCTCGATCGGCATCACCGATCCGCAGGCTAAGTACGGGCTCGACTCCGATCGCACGTATTTCGGCCCGACGAAGGCGTTTGCGGACAACGACATCATCGAGGTCGATCAGACGTTCGCTTCGCTGCAGCCGCCGTCGTCGGTCGACAACGTGCCCGACCCGCGGAGCATCCAGCTGAAGCTCGACTACAACATCGCAGCCGCGCCCGACGACGGTTACGTGCCGCGCATCGCGGACGAGCGCGTCGGCTTCTATCCGAACATCCAGCTCCAATACGGCAACGACGCGGTCGACGGGCGCCAAGTGCGCTACATCATGCGCTGGAACTTCGCGCCGGCCGATCCGACGAGGCCGTCGCAAGCGACGCACCCGATGGTGCTGTATCTGAGCAACACGATCCCGGCGCGCTACCACGACACGGTCCGCAGCGCGCTCCTTCAATGGAACAAGGCATTTACGGCGGCCGGAATCCTCGGTGCTATCCAAGTGAAGGATCAACCGGACGATCCCAGTTGGGATCCGGACGACATCCGGCACAACGTCGTGCGCTGGCTGACGGAGTCGAACAGCGGCGGTTTCGCGCAGGCGGGTTCGGTTTGGGATCCGAGGACCGGCGAGCTCATCCATACCGGCATCGTTCTCGATTCGGACCTCATGACGAACTCGTACGTCGACTGGCGCGACTACGCGGATCCGGCACGGGTCGATGGCGCGCAGGCGAGGACCGAGGCGGCATACGGACGCGGCATGCGCTTGCAGGCGGCGTTCGGTCGCACGGCGCTTGCCGAGATGGGGCTGATGAGCACGCCCGCCCAGCAAAACGCGTTCGACCAGCAATTCTTGCTCTCGATCGTGCTCCACGAGTCAGGGCACGAGATGGGCTTGCAGCACAACTTCATCGGCTCGGAGGCGTATACGGCTAAAGATCTGCAGAGCAAGGCCTTTACGTCGCGATACGGCGTCACGAGCTCGGTCATGGAGTATTCGCCACTCAACATCTGGCCGAAGGGCACGCCGCAAGGCGACTACTGGCAGACGACGCTCGGCCCGTACGACTACTACGTCATCCATTGGGGCTACGCGCACATCCCCGGTGCGAAGACTCCGCAAGACGAAGTGCCGACACTGAAGCGGTGGGCGTCGGTGTGGTCGAATCCGCGCTATTCGTTCGCGATGGACGAAGACGTGTCGTACTTCGACGCGCACGCGATCGACCCGCGCGTCAGCCACTGGGATCTGACGAACGACAACCTCGGCTGGTGCGGCACGCAGATGCAGCTGGCGGCGAAGATCATGAGCACGGTCGCGCAGCGTTACCCATCATCGGGGCAGGCGTTCGACTCGGCGCGCACCGCGTTCGGCGATATCCTCGGCCACGACACGACGTGCATCTATATGGTCGAGCACTACATCGGGGGCGAATACGTCAACCGTTCGCACGTCGGCGATCCCGGCTTCAACGGCGT
The DNA here is from genome assembly GCA_035710745.1 of Candidatus Eremiobacteraceae bacterium. Classification (NCBI taxonomy): domain Bacteria; kingdom Bacillati; phylum Vulcanimicrobiota; class Vulcanimicrobiia; order Candidatus Eremiobacterales; family Candidatus Eremiobacteraceae; species Candidatus Eremiobacteraceae bacterium. The sequence goes on from DASTCX010000004.1 coordinate 303,233, forward strand.
TCCGCTTTCGAACGTCCGCCGTTCCGACGAGCAGCGCGCGTTCGGTCTGCTTGACCGCTATTTGTTCTCGGACCAGGCGTGGGATTATTCGCCGTCGCTGCTCCGCAAACTCGTCTACACCGAGTGGGTGACGGACTTCCCACAGCCGGTATGGGCGTACGCGCCGCAGCCGCGGCATGACATGCCGATCTCCGACATCGCGCTGGCGAATCAAGACGGGATTCTGCAACGCATGTTCCAGCCGCTCATGCTCGAGCGGCTCGACGATCTGTCGATGAAATATCCGGCTGGCGCGACGATGAGCCTAACCGATCTCTTCTCCTGGATGCAGCAAAGCGCGTTCGGCGACATGCAGACTAAGGGGTTGAGCTCGATCGGCGAGATCCATCGCAACCTTCAGCAGACCTATGCGCGGATGCTGGCGCAGATGGTGCTCCATCCGGCCGACGGCACGCCGTACGACGCCCAATCGCTCGCACGCGCGGAACTGAAGTCGATGCAAAGCGACGCCGTGACGGCGCTCAAGTCGCCGAAGCTCGACGCCGTGACGCGTGCGCATCTCGAGGCGCTATCCGATCTCGCAACGCAAACCCTCGACGCCCGTCAAGTCCTCAGTACCGGCAGCTAGCACAAGGCTGGGGAGCGGTCGAGATTTATCTCGACCGCCGCGGCCTCTCGAAAATGGATGGAGCGGTCGACCTTTACGGTCGACCGCCGCGGCCCTTGCATAGCGGTGGTGTAATGTAGTAGGCCGAACGCAGCTCGGCTAGTCCTCGCGCGTCATCGCCAGCTGCTGATGGTATCCCGTTGCTCAGCGGTAAGCGAGGAAAAAGCCAACTCGAAGAACATCTTGAGGGGTTCAGTAAGCTCTTCTCGGTATGGCGCCAAGAAAAAGAGCGCTCGGAACAGTTCGCCCTTCTTCCAATAGGACTTCGCAAAAAGCAGCGCTTGGTCCAAGCTCTGGTCGCGGAAACTCGTCATCTTTTTAGCCGCTTCGGCTTTGGATATCCGCTCCACGAAGTCGGTGTCATCGGCGACTATGCGGCCCCCGTATTTGTCGAAGTATGACCTTTGTAGGTCCAAGACCGCCTGAGCTTCCGCTTCGCCGAAAGCGCCGCGCAAAGTCGTAGCTCGACCGGTCAGGGCACTTGTGTATTCGAGGAGGTGCTGCGTATCGAAGACAGCGCCAGGCTCAGACAGCCGGCCGAACTCGATTGAGATCACGTGCGAAATCTGGCCGATGTAGATATTGACGAATAGATGGTCCGCCTCGAAGCGCACGCGGCTTCCGGCTCGCTCGACGCACTTGAATTTGGGGGGCAGCGCTGGACGGAACGTCGCGAAGGCAAGGTCGGGAAACCACAGCGGCGGCGAAAAATCCATGAATGCGTCTCAAAAGCCCCCAGTTGCCGCCGAGCTTCGCTCGGCCTACTACATTTCCTAAGTTGGGAGGCCGCGGCGGTCGAGATGAATCGCGACCGCTCCCTACGCTATTCGGCCCTTGAAGGCTGAGCCGGTGTTGATCGCGAGGACGCGTTCGCCGTCCGCGATCCAGCCGCTTTCGCGCAGTACCTTCGCCGCTGCAATCGTCGCGGCGCCTTCGAGGCCGAGCAGCACGCCGTCGCTCGACGCGACCGCATCGCGCGCGGCGACGATCGCAGCGTCGTCGACTGCGATCGCGCGGCCGCCCGACGAGTAAATGGCGTCGAGGACGAGAAAATCACCGAGCGCCTTCGGAACGTTGATGCCGAACGCTGCAGTCCGCGCATCTTCCCATATGACCGACGCCCGCTCTTTGGCTTCCCAAGCCCGGACGATCGGCGCGCAGCCCGAGGCCTGCACCGCGACCATGCGGGGCTTACGCTCGCCGATCCAGCCGAGCGCGCGTAACTCTGAAAGCGCCTTGTCGATCCCGATGAGCCCGACGCCGCCCCCGGTCGGATAGAGAATGACGTCCGGAACGCCCCAGCCGTGTTGCTGCGCGATCTCGAAGCCGAGCGTCTTCTTGCCCTCGATCCTATACGGCTCTTTTAGCGTCGATGCGTCGTAGAGGCCGCGTTCGCGCACCCACTGCGCGACGAGCTTTCCGGCATCGGAGATGAGTCCGTCGACAAGCGTCACGTGCGCGCCGACGGCCTGACATTCGAAGCGATGGATCGGCGGCGCGCTCTTGGGCATCGCGAAGAACGCTTCCATACCGGCGCGCCTGCCGTAAGCGGACCACGCCGCGCCGGCGTTGCCGTTCGTCGGAAGTGCGAACGCGCGGACGCCGAGTTCGCGCGCTCGTGAGATGCCGATCGCCGCACCTCGAGCTTTGAAGCTTCCCGTCGGCAGCAAGCCCTCGTCCTTGACCTCGAGCTCAGCGATGCCGGTGCGCGCGCCGTAATCGGGCAGCGCGACGATCGGCGTCGCCCGCTCGCCGAGCGTCACGCGATTGTGCGCATCTCGCACCGGCAACAGCTCGCTCCAACGCCAAAGCGTATCGGCGCGAGCATCGATCGCGTCACGAGATGTCGAGCTTGCCACGCGTTCGAGATCGTAGCGCGCGAGCAACGGCGAGCCGCACGCACACAGTTGCGCGATGACGTCGGCGTCTGACCGAGCGGAGCACTTGGGGCACTCGAGATGGGAAAGCGCCGAGCGCTCAGCGCCGCGCGCCATCTGCGGTCCTGGCGAGCGCGACCGATCGGAGTTGGATCTGCAGCCAGCCGAGCACGGTGGCGGGCGATACGTTGGTAACCGCGATATTCTCGGCTTCTGTAACGAGCGCGAGCGCGTCCGCGGCGATAGCGGCAGCGTTCGGGCCGAGCGCCGCCGATGTCGACTTATATTCCGCTAATGCGTCGCGATCGAACGTCGCGCTCTCGCCTGCGATCGCGTACGCCATGCAGTCGCGCAACGCGGTGCGCGCATGACGCAGGATCGAATCGAGCGCGCCGCGCGGGTCGTCTTTTCCAAGCGGCGGCATCGGCGGCAGCGCGCGCGGCGTGCGAAGACATGCGAGCGCCCAACGGCGGGTGATTTCGCCGAGCGTTTCGCCTTCCTCGTCGCGCATCGCGATGGCATCGCCGAGGCTGCCTTGCGCCTTGCGTGCGAGCGTCGCGGCACGTTTCGGTGCGACGTCGTAGCGCTCGACGAGCGCCGACGAGATCTCATCTTCGGTGAGACCGGCGAAGCGGATCTGCGAGGTCCGCGAGCGGATCGTCGGAAGGATGCGCTCCGGCCGATCGGACGTGAGGAGAAAGATCTTGCCGGCGTCGGGCTCCTCGAGCTCCTTCAAGAACGTGTTGTAGACGTAATCGAACGTGATGTCGTCGAAGCGCGGGATGATGCACACCTGACGCCCGCCCTCGTAGCTGCGCAGCTGCATGAGGCGCACGACTTCGCGCGCCGCGTCCATGTTGACGCCCGACACCTTGCGCTCGGACGACGGATCCAGCGAGGCGATGAACGCGTCATCGACGAGCAGCGTGTCGCCGGAGGATCCCGCAAGGCCGCGATGACACGCGGCGCACGTGCCGTCGTAGCCGAGGGGGAACGATTTCGGCCGCTCGCAGTGGAGCGTCAGCGCGAGCGTCCGGGCGAACGTCGTCTTGCCCACGCCGCGCGGGCCGTGGAAAAGGTATGCATGCGCCAACCCACCGGGACCGGTGCGCTCGAACTGATGCACGATCGCTTCATGACCGACGAAAGGCATCGGCGGATCCGGCCGCGGCGGCGCCTCGAGCGCAGCGGCCGCTTGCGGCTTTCGCGGCATCAGCCGAAGCGCGCGCCCTGCAACGCGGTTCCGCAAGAGCACGTCCGCTCCGACGGCATACCTTCGATCATGGCCTTGAGAACGTCGCGGACGCGCGCGTTGTTCGCGTTGAAGACCGCGATGACCGATTCGTTGGTCACCGGCTCGACGCCCGATTGCCCTTCGAGTCCGACGTCGTAGTCGGTGATGAGCGCGATGTTCGCGTAGCACATCTCGAGCTCGCGCGCGAGATACGCCTCCGGGTACTGCGTCATGTTGATGACTTCCCAACCCGCGGACGAGAACCAGCGGCTCTCCGCGACGGTCGAGAAGCGCGGACCTTGGATCGTCACGACTGTGCCGCGCTCGTGCACGATGATGCCGCGCTGCTTGATCGTCGCGATCGCGAGCGCCCGCAGTTGCGGACAATACGGGTGTGCGAACGAGACGTGCGTCGTGATAGGCCCGTCGTAGAACGTGTCCTTGCGCCCGGTCGTGCGATCGACGAGCTGATCGGAGACGACGAAGTCGCCCGGCTTCACCGACGCCTTGAGCGAGCCGGCCGCGGACGGCCCGAGGATGCGCGTGACGCCGAGCGACTTCATCGCCCATGCGTTCGCGCGATAATTGATCATGTGCGGCGGCAGTCCGTGCGACTTGCCGTGACGCGGCAAGAACGCGACGCGCCGGCCGCCGACTTCGCCGAGCGCCACGAGATCGCTCGGCGGTCCGTACGGCGTCTCGACCTTCACCTCGTGCAGGCCTTCGACGAACGAGTAGAACCCGGAGCCTCCGAAGACCCCGATCTCCGCGCTATTGCTCACCGTGGCGTAATGGTCGGTCCGGGCTTAGGATTCCTTGAAGTCGCTCGGCTTGAGGCTTTCGATGTACTTGCGGAAGCGCTGCATCTCTTCTTCCTCGGCCTTCTTATCGTACACCGACTCTTCGAGGGCGATCTTGTCGGTGACGTAGATGGGCGCGTTCGTGCGTAACGCGAGGGCGATGCAGTCGCTCGGCCGGGCGTCGATCTCCTGATCTTCGCCGCCGAGTTCGAGGACGAGCTTCGCGTAGAACGTGCTGTCCTTGATGTCGTGGATGATGATCTTCGTCAGCTTGGCGTTGAGGCCGTCGATGATCGACTTCATGAGGTCGTGCGATAGCGGGCGCGGCACGGGCTGGCCTTCGAGCGCGAGCGCGATCGCCGTCGCCTCGAACGGCCCGATGAGGATCGGCAGATAGCGCTTGCCGTCCATGTCTTTGAGGATGACGACGGGATCGTGCGTGAGCAAATCGATGCCCAGTTTGTCCACCTTCATCTGCCGCATCGTTCAAGCTCCGCCAGCGCCCAGCGAGGAAGCCAGCTTCGCGCTGTCGTGTTCGGTTCCTATCGCGTGTCGCGCACGTCGGCCGCAGGTTTTCTACGTGTGATTCTCCTACGATTTCGTGTGATCACACAGCCGCTCGACCGCCCGGACGTGCGCGCGCTTGCCGGACATATCGAAGCGACGGTCATCGCGCTGTTGGTGGCGATCGTCGTATGGCGCGTCGCCATCACGCTCATCGACCGCTTCTACGAGCGGCGCTTCATATCGTCGCACATGCCGCGCATCGCGACGTTCCTGACGCTCTCGAAATCGATCGTCGGGCTCATCGTCGTCGTCGCCGGCGCGCTGACGCTGCTCAACATCTGGTCGGTGAACGTGACGCCCGCCGTGTGGTCGGCCGGCTTCGTCACCGCGGCGCTCGCGTTCGGGTCGCAGAACCTCGTGCGCGACATCGTCACCGGATTTTTCTTCCTCTTCGAGGACCAGTACGACGTGGGCGACCGCGTCGAACTCGTGACCAACGGCGGCCAGACGGTCAAGGGCAGGGTCGACGCGATGGGCTTGCGGACGACGCGCATCGTCGACCGTCGCGGCCGCTTCGTCATCATCCCGAACGGCAACATCGCCCTCGTGACGAATGCGAGCCGCTTGCCGAACGTCGCCAGCTTCACCATCACGGTGCCGTGGAAAGGTGACGCTGGCGCGATGCGCGAGCGGATCGAGGAGCACGCGAAGGAGATAGCCGACAAAGCCGGCATCGGCGACGCGCATATCTCGGTCGCGCTCGCGGACAGCACCGCCGAACTCGCGACCTTTCGCGTCGACTTGCGCTCCGCCGAAGGCGACGAGGATCTCGAACGTTCGAACCTCCGCGTCCTGCTCGCCGCACGCCTTCAGGCCGAGGGGTGGCTCCCCGGCGGCGCGCAGGCGGACTGAACGATGTCGCTCGCATGCGGAATCGTAGGGCTGCCGAACGTCGGCAAGTCGACGCTGTTCAACGCGATAACGCGCGCGAGCGTCGCCGCGAGCAACTACCCGTTCTGCACGATCGAGCCGAACGTCGGCATCGTGCCCGTGCCCGATCGCCGGCTCGACGTGCTCGCCGACGTCTTCGCGAGCAAACGCATCGTGCCCGCGACGACGACCTTCGTCGACATCGCCGGGCTCGTGCGCGGAGCGAGCAAAGGCGAGGGCCTCGGCAATGCGTTCCTTTCGCACGTGCGAGAGGTCGACGCGATCGCGATGGTGGTCCGCTGTTTCGAAGACGCCGACGTCGTCCACGTCGATGCGCACCCCGATCCGCTCCGCGACATCGAGACGATTCGCGTCGAGCTCGCGCTCGCCGATCTTTCCGTCGTCGAGCGCCGGCTTGAGAAGTCGAGGCCGAAAGCCAAATCCGATCCCGCGCTCGCGAAAGAAGTCGAAGCGCTCGAACGCATCGCCGCTGCGCTGGATAAAGGAGAGGCGGCGCGTAACGTTTCCGACTCAACTCTTGCGGTGTCCCTCTCAAAGGAACTGGCTTTACTCACCGCAAAACCGCTGCTTTACGTCGCGAACGTCGACGAGATCGGGTCCGCCGGATCGAACGCGCGTGTTCTCGCCGTGCGCGAATACGCGAAGCGCGAAGGCGCCGAATGCGTCGAGTTGTGTGCGAAGCTCGAAGCCGAACTGGCAGCGCTTCCGCCGGGTGAGGCCGCGGCTTTTGCCGCCGAGCTCGGCATCGAGTCGAGCGGTCTCGACCGGCTCATCGTCGCCGCGTATACATTGCTCGATCTCATGACCTTTCTCACCGCGGGCGAGAAAGAGGCGCGCGCCTGGACGATCGGGCGCGGCACGAAAGCGCCTCAGGCCGCCGGCACGATCCACAGCGACATAGAACGCGGCTTTATCCGCGCCGAGATCGCGTCGTACGACGACCTCGCGCGGCTTCGCAGCCTGCAGGCGGTGCGCGATGCAGGGCTCCTGCGCGTCGAGGGCCGAGACTACGTCATGCAGGAAGGCGACGTCGTGAACTTCCGCTTCAACGTCTGAACGCAAGGATCTTATCCATGCCAAGCAGCCACCACCCTGATTCATCCGTCTTCGGCGAGGCGATGCACTTCTTCGACGCGGCCGCGCAGCGGCTCAACCTCACGTCGAGCATGTATCGGATCCTGACGCACCCGTCTCGCCAAGTGATCATCTCGATACCGTTCGCCCGCGACAACGGCGAGTTCGAAGTCTACACGGGCTATCGCGTCCAGTACAGTTCTGCGCGCGGACCTGCCAAAGGCGGCATCCGCTATCATCCGAACGTGACGCTCGACGAGGTGACCGCGCTCGCCTTCTGGATGACCTGGAAGTGCGCGGTCGTCGATCTGCCGTTCGGCGGCGGCAAAGGCGGCGTCACGTGCGATCCGAACGTGCTTTCGCCCGGCGAACTCGAACGGCTGACGCGCCGCTACGCAGCCGACCTCATCGAGATCATAGGTCCGGACAAAGACGTTCCCGCACCCGACGTCAACACGAATGCTCAGACGATGGCGTGGGTCATGGACACCGTTTCGATGCATCTACGCGCGCACACGCCCGGCGTCGTCACCGGCAAGCCGCTCAACGTCGGCGGCTCGCGAGGTCGCGTCGAGGCGACCGGCCGGGGTGTCATGATCGCGATCGAAGCCGCGCTCGAGAAGATGAACAAGTCGCTCAAAGGAATGCGCGTCGTCGTCCAAGGCTTCGGCAACGTCGGGTCGATCAGCGCGAAGCTGCTGAGCGACGCCGGTGCGAAGATCGTCGGCATCAGCGACGTGACGGGCGGCTATCACAACCCGAAGGGCATAGACATCGCCGCTGCGATCGAGCACGCGCGCAAGAGCGCGCATCGAACGCTCGACGGTTTTGCCGCCGACCGCGTGAGCAACGCGCAGCTGCTCGAGCTCGACTGCGACATACTCGTCCCCGCCGCGCTCGAGAACCAGCTGACGGAGAAGAACGCGCGCAAGATCAAGGCGAGTCTCATCGCGGAAGGTGCGAACGGTCCGACGACGCCCGAAGCGGACGCGCTGCTGTCCGAGGGCGGCATCACCGTCATTCCGGACATCCTCGCGAACGCCGGCGGCGTCACCGTGTCGTACTTCGAGTGGGTGCAGAACCGGATGGGCTACTACTGGCGCGAGAAAGAGGTCAATGACCGCTTGCGCGATCTGCTGCGCGAGAATTTCGATGTCGTGTGGGATACGGGCAAAGAGTACGGCACGACGCTTCGCGGGGCGGCGTACGTCGTCGCGATCAAGCGCGTCGTCGACGCGTACATGACCCGCGGCATCTACGCGTAAGCGCGAAAAATGTAGCGGTCGAGCTTTAGTGTAGGGTCTACACAGCTACGCTACACTTTGCGAGCCTGCGCGAGCTTGTGCAGGGGTGCCTTCCCGTTGAGCGCTTTGTGCGGTCGCTGGGTGTTGTAGAAGTTCGCGAAGTTGTAGATGATCGT